>NZ_BAABGR010000006.1:288947-578338 GCF_039541675.1 Sphingobacterium thermophilum
ATCTTTAGTTAGGTAGCTTTGTTTTTGTGAAAAATAGGGGAAGTAAATTTGATTTACTTATGTTTTTCAAAAAACAAGGTGTTGAAAGTTTTGAGGGATAATGTGATAGGAAATAATCAACCAATAGGGAGAGACCTATTGGTTGAAATATTTTTTTAGGATATACTGTAAATCTTCGGGCGTATCTATGGCGTCATTTGTGTGGTTGGATAGAGCGGTTTGTATATGGTATCCATTGTCTATCCATCGTAGTTGTTCCAATGCTTCCATACTTTCCAGGTCCGATACGGGAAGATTGGTAATTTCTTTGAGGATGTCGATGCGATATCCATAGATTCCTATATGGTTGTAGTAAGGTCTCTTGTCTAGCCATTCTTTTTTGTCGACTCCGCGCTGGAAAGGTATGGCCTGGCGTGAGAAGTAGATGGCTTCTCCTTTTTTGTTTAGGACGACCTTGGGTTTGTTTTCGTTAAAAAGGTCGTCAATGTTTTCTATGCGTTTTACGAGAGTAGCGATTTGTGTTTTAGGGTTTTCGAAGCAGGAAGCCAATAGATCTATCTGCTGCGGATCGATGAAAGGTTCGTCTCCCTGGATATTTATAGCGATGTCAAATCCGTTCAGCTTGGAGGCTACTTCCGCACAGCGATCAGTTCCGGATTCGTGGGTGCTGCTAGTCATCATAACATTTCCAGCAAAGCTTTGAACATGTTCATAAATACGCTGATCGTCTGTTGCGATGATGACCTCATGAAGGGATGCTGCACTTTTACATTGTTCGTATACGCGCTGAATCATAGTTTTGCCCGCGATATTGGCCAGCGGTTTTCCGGGAAAGCGGCTAGAGCTGTAGCGCGCTGGGATTATTCCTATTATTTTCATAAAGGTAAATTACTATAATTTCCCCAAAACAAAAAAAGTAGTTGTCGATTAAGACAACTACTTTCGTGTTAGAAGTTATATTTAGATTGGTTAGTTAGTGAATGAATAATAGCTCACGTAATTTTGGTAGAGGCCATTTTGCATCGTCAATAATCTTTTCAAGTTTATTGACGTGGTAACGGATCTCATCAAAATAAGGCTTCACTACTTCGTCGTAAGCGATAGCTTTTTCGCGAACGTCTTCGATAACATTAGCTTTTTTACGAGCTTGACGCATTTCTTCTGCTTTTTCCAAGATGATGTTGGTGTGTTTAGAGATGCGTTCGATCAAGTTGAGTTGTGAAGAGTATGCTTCTTTAGGTAAGCCTAAATCTTTTAGTCCTTTCACATTTTCGATCAGCTCGTTTTGGTATTGGAAGCATGCTGGAGCGATTTGGTTATTCACTACTTCACCAATCACACGTGCCTCGATCTGTAATTTTTTGTAGAAGTTTTCCAACAAGATCTCGTGGCGCGCTTCAGATTCACGTTTAGAGTAGATGCCTAACTTTTCAAATAGCTCTAAAGATTCCTCTTTAACGTAAACGTCTAATGCTTTAGGTGTTGATTTGATGTTAGACAAACCTCTAGCTTCGGCTTCAGCAGCCCATTCATCGCTATAGCCGTTGCCTTCGAAGCGGATAGGTTTCGATTCTTTAATGTATTTGCGGATAACGTTCAAGATCGCAAGATCTTTTTTCGTTCCTTTTTTGATTTGTTTATCTACTTCAGCCTTGAATTCAATCAATTGAGCTGCAACGATAGCATTTAAGATCGTCATTGGTAAAGCAGCATTGGCTGAAGAACCTACAGCACGGAACTCAAATTTGTTGCCTGTAAATGCGAAAGGCGACGTACGGTTGCGATCTGTGTTGTCTAATTTCAATTCAGGAATTTTAGGTATTCCATGCCACAAGTTTGTTTCGGCTTTTACTTTCTTCGCTACTCGTGCAGACTCAACCTCTTCCAAGATTTCATCTAATTGCGAACCTAAGAAGATAGAGATAATCGCTGGAGGAGCCTCGTTAGCACCAAGACGATGGTCGTTAGAGTGGCTGGCGATAGATGCACGTAACAAATCAGCGTGCTCGTAAACGGCTTTGATGGTGTTGACAAAGAATGTCAAGAACATCAAATTGTTTTTAGGAGTTTTTCCCGGAGACAACAAGTTTACGCCAGTGTTGGTAATCAAGGACCAGTTGTTATGTTTACCGGAACCATTGATTCCTGAATAAGGTTTTTCGTGTAATAATACTTTGAAGTTGTGACGGAAAGCAACTTGATCCATTAAGTTCATCAACAACTGGTTGTGGTCGATGGCCAAGTTGATTTCTTCATACATTGGGGCACATTCAAATTGTGAAGGTGCAACTTCGTTGTGGCGTGTTTTTAAAGGGATACCTAATTTTAAGGCTTCATTTTCCAAGTCCACCATGAACGCCAATACGCGGTCTGGAATAGCGCCGAAATAGTGGTCTTCCAATTGTTGGCCTTTTGCGGACATATGACCAAACAAGGTACGACCTGTCAATTGTAGGTCAGGACGTGCGTTGTATAAGGCCAAGTCCACAAGGAAATATTCTTGTTCAATACCTAGAGAGGCATTTACACGTGTAATCGATTTATCGAAGTATTGACATACGTCAGTAGCAGCTTTATCTACGGCAGCAATAGCCTTCAATAAAGGTGCTTTGTAATCCAATGATTCCCCTGTATATGAAACGAAAACTGTAGGGATGCATAATGTCTTTCCTGCAGAAGTCTCGTAGATGAAAGCAGGAGAGGTAGGGTCCCAAGCTGTGTAACCGCGAGCTTCGAATGTGTTGCGGATACCACCGTTAGGGAAAGAAGAAGCATCAGGCTCTTGCTGTACTAGGGCATCGCCAGTAAACTTTTCGATAGCATTTCCGTTTTCATCTGGTTCGAAGAAAGCATCGTGTTTTTCAGCAGTAGAACCTGTCAACGGTTGGAACCAGTGAGTGTAGTGAGAAGCTCCATTTTCGATAGCCCAAGTTTTCATCGCTTGAGAAACGATGTCGGCTAACTCGCGTGAAATAGGAGTGCCTTCTTCAATACATTTTGATAATTCTTTGAAGGTTGATTTTGGCAAGTAAGCTTGCATCTTTGAGATGGTAAAAACGTTTTTACCAAAGATTTCTGTTGCTCTTTTTGTGCTCACTTTCTCGTCTGAGAAGGCTTTTCTAGCAGCAGCAGCGCTTACTGATTCGAATCTGAAGTTTGACATTGTATGTTCGTTTGGTTGTTGTTATTCTTTGTTTTTTAATGTGTATCAAAAATACAGTATGAAATCAAATTTTTATAATTTTTTTTGATTTTTTTATCAAAAAATAGTGTGTTATATAATTTTTAGTGCGGATTTTATGGTTTTTGTTTGAAAAACAGGGGTGTTTTTGTCTTTTTATGTGATTTTTTATGATTTTTTGGTGGTGTTTTTGTTGGTTTGTTGTGTTTTGTTTGTGGGGTTAGCCTATGTTTTAAGGTGAAAAGAGGAGGGAATAGTGTATGATTTCACTACAAAGGCAGTTGTATGGGGGTATAATAAATGCAAAGACCCGGTAAATTCCGGGTCTTTGCATTTTTGGGGAACATTAATCGGTGATGTTAAATCCCCAGTCTATTCCTTTGTTTACTGCAGGGACACCTTTTTTGATCCAATCTGCAGCAGGTTTACCTTTAAGGAAGTGGTCGAAGAATTGCGCTTGACGTCTTTGTATGTCTTTACGATTTTGTCTTTCCATCAGGTTGTGACCATCTCCATTATAGTTTAGTAACCATACTGGTTTTTGAAGTCTGCGTAGAGCGGTAAACATTTCGATACCTTGATACCAAGGTACGGCACCGTCGTTGTCGTTATGCATGATAGCTACAGGGGTAGTTACCTTATCCATGTTGAATAGAGGGGAGTTTTCAAGATAAAGTTCTGGTTTTTCCCATAAGGTAGCCCCTAGACGGCTTTGTGTTTTTTCGTACTGGAATTGGCGTGACATACCGGTTTGCCAGCGTATTCCGCCGTAAGCAGAAGTCATATTTACTACCGGAGCGCCGGCCCATGCAGCGGCATACATGTTGGTACTGGTGATGAGGTGTGTCACTTGGTAACCTCCCCAGCTTTGACCTTGGATACCCATCTTGGTAGAGTCTACCCAGCTGTTTTTCGCCAAATAGCGCATGCCTGAGTTGATATACTCTTCTGCCGATTTGCCAGGATGTCCGATTTCGTAACGGATATCCGGAGCGAAGACTAGGTAACCGTTACTTACAAAGTAAGGGATCATCAGACGAGATGGGGTAGGTGCCGGCTCATGATAATTATATAAGCCGTCTGACAATACTTCATAGAAGTAGGCAATGATTGGATATTTTTTGTTTGGATCGAAGTTTTCCGGCTTGTAGAGTATACCTTCTGCGTCGTAGCCTTTTGGTGTTTTCCATCTTACCAATTCGGCAGTACCCCAGTTGTATTGTTTTTGCTGAGGGTTAATATCCGTAAGCTGAGTAGCTTTTACGAAATCTTTGGAAACAAAGAGATTCGTTGATTCTTGATAATTTTCACGAGAATATGTGAAGATGGTTTGATTTTCATCAGCCGATATTCGCTTATAAACGTGTTGCGACTGGATGATTTCTTTTGGAGCCTTATTTTTAGCTATTTCTAGTTTGAATATTCCGTTTTGTTTGTCGTTTTCGTTGAATGATGACAACAAGACCACTTTTTTGGGGTCTAAATAAGTCGTCATCGAACGAGGTTTGTTCGAGCTGAAGGAAATTAGACGGAATCTAATTTTATTGTTGCGCCCCGCAGATTGAGTGATGTTTTTTGGCGTTTTGCCGTCAAAGTCTACATACCATAGGTCATATTTATCATAAAGATATACGCCTTTGTGGTCGTTTGACCAGCCGGCAATGCCATAAGATTGTGGAAGGGCAGGAGAGTCGTTATCCTCATTGCCAAAAGTAACATTGAGGTTGCAGGTTAAACATGCTGTAGTCTTGGTGCTGATATTATATGCATACCAATTTTGATTTTCTTTGTCAAAGAGCAACACATGTGTTGCCTTCGGAGAAAGAGCTGTATTTCCTAGGAAATCACGTCTTACCAACTGGCGATTTCCGTTGTTTAGCGATACGACATATATGTCCGATCTTGTGCCGTAAGACCATTGCCTTGCAATTTTGTTTTCTAAAGAAGTGTATGACGTTAATCCCCACTCTTCGTCGGCATTTTCAGTAAGACTAACGTTTTCGAACTCAAGATTTGCAAGAGGTACTAGTTTATTTTCGGCAAAGTGATATACTGCTCTGTATGTTTTGTTTTTCAGCAGAGGAAGGGAGGCTAACTGTTGTGTCATCAATAGCTCGTCTTGCCAGTGCCAGATGTCCACTTTTGCGTGTTCGAATTCCACTAATGTGGTGTCCTTGACTTTTGGTATAGGAGCTATGCCGAAGAACAACCTGTTGCCACTTGCGCTGAACGACAGGTTTGTGGACGTCGGAATGTACCAGTTGTTAGGTATCCCTGCTGTGTTTTTTGAAATAAGCTCTTTGGCAGATTCCGCTTTGAAGTCGTACTGATAGATGCTAGGCATCTTCAGCAGTGCTTTTGCAGAGCTTGTATCCACGACGAAAGCCAGCTTATCAGAAGCATCGCTGAAGGTAATATTTTGAAAGGTAGCTTTGCCGTCGTAAATCTTCTTTACCTTTTTGTCTTGAAGGTTATAAACATATAATCCTGGGGTTTTGGTGCTATCTTTTTCAGCTCCTTTAATATTATATACAAAATACTTTTCGTTGTCGTCAAAGTAGAAATTCTCCGCTTTCCAGAATTGTAAGGTGTCTTTAGTTCTTAGGTTATAGAGAATGACTACCAACTCTTTTTTTGCTGATGTTTTTTTGGCTGGCGCCTTTGTTATTGAAGTGTCGGCTTTAGTGGTGTCTGCTTTGCCTTTTACTTCAAGCTCTTGGGAGAAAGCGATGTACGAATCGATTTCGCGGGCGGCTTTCCAAGATTTTATTGGTCCAAGCTTGGTGGACTGTTTGGTTTGGATGTCGAAAAATACCAGCGAATCTTGAGGCATTTCGTTAGGCTTTTTCTTCTTGATTTTGGCGTCTCGAGTTTCTTTGTAAAAAGGCTTTACCGTATTAACCAAGAAGCGTTCGTCTTTGCTAAGTTTGGGAGATACGCCTCTGGCCACATGTAGCAGAAGGTTGTTGTTTTGATCTTTCAGCTCTGTGTAGGCATCACCTTCTTGTGCGTTGACGGTGTAATAGACGTACTTGCCGGATTTGGAGATAGCATTGTAACCAATGCTTTTCCAAGAGTCAAAGGCCTCCATGGTCAATGGCGGTTTTTCCTGCGCTTGTGCTATTGAAAAAACCGAACAAACAGTAACAAAAATTTTAAAGTAATTGTTCATAGGTTTAATCTAAACTAATAATACCAAAGGTAGTCAAATAAATGAAAGGTTTTTGCAACAATTTTGGCACGTTTATTAATCGTTTACGTTATATAAGGAAAATTAGAAATTTTATGAAATATACATCTATTATTATCAGTGTTATAGCAGCTGTGGCCTTAATAGGGACGGCCTGCATCTTAGGAAGTGCTTATAAATATAAGTATAAGGTGAACCAAGTCATTACCGTGACGGGTAATGCGAAGAAAGATTTTGATTCGGATATCGTGAAGTGGACTGCGACCTACAGCCGTAAGTCTATGAACCTTAGTGAAGCTTCCGAGCAACTCAGAAAAGATCGAGAGTTGGTCAAGAACTTCCTCGTGCAAAAGGGAATCAAAGAAAGTGAAATCGTTTTTGACCCGGTCATCATAGTACGTGATTTTAACTATCATACCGACGAAAGAGGGAATAGTTACAACACTTTCGCAGGTTATAGTCTCAGTCAAAATGTAATCGTAGAATCGAAAGAGTTGGATAAGGTAGACAATGCCTCCCGCGAAATCTCGGGGTTGATCTCTCAGGGAGTGGAATTGATGTCTAATGCACCTAATTACTATTATTCGAAGTTGGAAGATTTAAAGTTGGCGTTGATCGCTGAAGCTTCCCAAAATGCGAAAAGCCGTGCAGAAAATATAGCGAAGGAATCCGGGAGTAGTTTAGGAAAATTATTGAAAGCAGATTTAGGAATTTTTCAGATCACAGGACAAAATAGTAATGAAGAATTTTCGTATGGAGGTGTATTCAATACAACATCCAGAGCAAAGACAGCAAATATTACCGTGAAGGTAAGCTATGGGCTCTAAATAGAGTTTTATACTCAAAAAAATAAGTTTGATATTCAGTTTATTAGTGTTTAAAGGCCATTTTTAGCTTCCAATAATTTGGAATATTGGTGTGAACTTATGATATTTGCACTCGGTCTTAAACACTTAAGCCTCCTTAGCTCAGCTGGTAGAGCAACTGACTTGTAATCAGTAGGTCGTTGGTTCGATTCCGACAGGAGGCTCAAAAGATGTTAGGCCTCCTTAGCTCAGCTGGTAGAGCAACTGACTTGTAATCAGTAGGTCGTTGGTTCGATTCCGACAGGAGGCTCTGAAGTGGTAAGACCACGGGCTCGGAGGGATTCCAGAGCGGTCAAATGGGACGGACTGTAAATCCGTTGCTTCGGCTTCGAAGGTTCGAATCCTTCTCCCTCCACCAAAAGCCTCCTTAGCTCAGCTGGTAGAGCAACTGACTTGTAATCAGTAGGTCATTGGTTCGATCCCGATAGGAGGCTCAAAAAAAAGAGATACCATACAGGTATCTTTTTTTTTATGGATTTCTCTTTTTATTATCCTAAGGCCACATCCAGGCTCATCATCACAATAAATCCTAAAATAAATCCCAAGGTAGAAAGATCAGAATTTTTGTTTTGCTGTGCTTCAGGAATAACTTCTTCGACGACCACAAAAAGCATGGCACCGGCGGCAAAGGCCAATGCATAAGGTAATAGGGGATTGAAGAATGTTACAGCAAGTGCGCCGAGCACCCCCGCTATAGGTTCTACTATGGCCGAGAGCTGCCCATAGAAGAAGCTTTTGCGTCGGGACATGCCCATACGGCGTAATGGCATGGATACGGCTATTCCTTCCGGAAAGTTCTGAAGGCCAATACCTACAGCCAAAGATACCGCTCCTGCTATGCTGGCTTCAGGAATACCTGCTGCCACACCCCCAAAGAGAACCCCTACGGCCAAACCTTCCGGAATGTTGTGCAGCGTGATCGCCAAAATCATTAACGTAGTTTTCTGCCATGCTGTTTTTACTCCCTCCACCTTTTTGAAGTGTATATGTAGGTGGGGGATAATTTTGTCGATGGCATATAGAAAGCCTGCACCTAAGAGAAATCCTATAACGGAAGGCATGACCTTCGTAAAACGTTCACCTTCCGACATATCTATTGCGGGAATAAGTAGGCTCCATATACTTGCGGCCACCATGACCCCTCCCGTAAAGCCTAACATGGAATCCATAATGTTCTTATTGTAGCTTTTGAAGAAGAAGACAAAAGCAGCACCTAACGCTGTTATGGACCATGTAAAGAGGGTGGCGTATAAGGCAGCAAGTATAGGGTTAATGCTTTCGAAGTAATGTATTATATTATCCAGCATATTTTAGCTTATGTGTTGCAAAGTTAATAAAGGTATGAATTTAATAGTCTGTACTTTCTAAAATTATTAAAGCCTCTTCTCATCCAAGAGGCTTTAATAAATATCTTATTGAATATGTGTTTTCCTTTGTTGGAAATAGGTTGTAATCTGTTCGAGGCTGAAGGCGTTCAAACATGTGCTTGGGGTCAGGCCTCCTTTTCTGCCTACATACACTCCATAATGCATATCAAGCAGTCCTTCGGTACGATGGGCATCCGGATTGATAGATAGCAACACCCCTTTTTCTAAGGCGTAGCGATGCCATCTCCAATCTAGATCCAATCGTAAAGGGTTGGCATTGATTTCTATGACCACTTGGTTTGCTGCACAGGCATCTATAATTTTTTTGAAATCTAAAGGATATCCGGCACGTGAAAGCAACAGTCTTCCTGTAGGATGTCCCAATATGGTTGTGTAAGGATTTTCAATGGCCTTGATCAGACGTTGTGTAGCTTTTTCCTGATCCATCTTCAGATTGCTATGTACGGAGGCTACGACAAAATCAAATTTTGCCAATATCTCATCCGGATAATCCAGCGATCCGTCCGATAATATATCCGATTCAATCCCTTTGAAAATTTTGAAAGGGGCCAGCATCGCGTTCAGCTCATCTATCTCAGCCCACTGTTCTTCCAAGCGGTCTACGGTAAGGCCGTTGGCATATACGGCGGTTTTGGAGTGGTCACAGATGCCCAGATATGATAATCCTAATTCTTCCTTACAGTAACGGGCCATCTCCGATAAGGAATGTACTCCATCGGAGTAAGTGGAGTGGTTGTGTAAGGTACCTTTTAGATCTTCAAAGGTTATTAGGTTTGGTAGTGTGTTTTTTTGTGCTTTTTCAAGCTCATCAAAGCCTTCGCGCAATTCAGGTTCGATGTATTGCAGGCCCATCTTATGATATATCTCTTCCTCCGTTGCTGCCTCAGGGATTTCAGGAGTAATGTTTTTCAGTTGTTCAATATGCTTTTCATTACCAGTTGTTAGCAACAAATCTTTGGCGAAGCTTTCGTTGGAAGTAAAATGGACAACAAAAGGGCAGGAGTTTTCATCCGTAAAAGCAAGCGTTTGGTTTTGCGGATCTTCAGCAAAGTCAATGTTCAACTGCGAGATGAAATCCTTTACTTCTGTGTGAGGAGCTTCCGTGAGGATGTCCACCTTTTGCAATATTTCACATTTTCTTCTAAAAGCCCCAGCAAATGAAAAGCGGTATTGAGGGAAAGCGGAGGATAGCTTATCTAGGAGGGCAAAGGCGCTGTTTTCGGCTTTGGCAAAAAGGTACCACCCCTGGTTGTCCATAGTGAACTCTATTGCTTTTTTTATTTCCTCCTGTGTTTTGAATCCGAAACCTTTGGCTTCTATAAGACGGTTTTCGTTGCACGCATAATAAAGCTCACCTACAGTTTCTATTTCCAAGGTTTTCCAGATGACTTGTATTTTCTTAGGCCCTAGTCCTTTTATTTTGAGCATTTCCAGAATTCCTTCCGGTGTTTGGGAGATAAGTTTGTCCAATTCCGGGAAGCTTCCTGTATTGATGATTTGAAAGATTTTCTCCGCGGTACTTTTACCTATTCCTTGCTGAGCGCTAAGCTCTTCTAGAGAGGCATTGGCAGCAGGGAAGGGGAGTTTGTCTATCTTGAACGAGGCACTGGACATAGCTTTGGTACGGAACGGGTTTTCATTGTGCAGTTCCATCAGCTGTCCGCAAAGTTTGAATGCACGTGCTATCGTCTTGTTGTCCATAATGAAAGTTTTGATTTATTGCCAAAAGTACTAAATAAAAAAATGTCGGCAATTTTCATTGTCGACATTTGTACTTATTATTTTGATTTAATATAGGATTAAAAGGATACTTACGCGTTTGTAGTCGTAGTTTCTTTGTCTACGGCTCTTTCGTATTTATCAACGATAAGGCGAACGCCTGAATTTTTCGTTAAGAACTTGATAGACCAGTTTACGAAGGTTACCAACTTATTGCGGAAGCCGAAGATAGACACTAAGTGAACGAACATCCATGTCAACCAAGCTAAGAAGCCACTCATATGGAATTTACCAATATCTACGACTGCTCTGCTACGACCGATAGTGGCCATTGAACCTTTATCGAAATACTTGAAGTTTTCAGTGTTAGGTTTGTTTTCGATGATGTTGCTGATATGTTTGGCAACATATGCTCCTTGCTGTTGTGCTACTGGAGCTACGCCTGGAAGTCCTCGAGGGGTATCTTCCGTGATCATCGCTGCTACGTCACCTATAGCGTAGACGCCGTCCATGCTTTCGATTTGACATTGTCCGTTTGTGCGGATGCGGTTACCTCTTTCGATAAGGGAAGCATCAATACCTTCCGGAAACTGACCTCTTACGCCGGCACCCCAGATGACTGTTTTTGTTTTGATGCTTTCACCGTTGTTGAAGGTGATAATATCTCCGTCATATCCTGTAACCTGTGTGTTGAGCAACACGTTGACACCTAGTTCTTTTAGGTATTTTTCAGCGTCTCTTTGCGATTTTTCAGATAATGCGCCTAATACTTTTCCAGTGCCTTCTACCAAATAAACTTTCATTTCGTTTACCGAAAGTTCTGGGTAATCTTTCTTAAGCACATGTAGTTGGATTTCAGCAATGGCTCCCGACAATTCTACACCTGTTGGGCCGCCACCTACCACTACGAATGTCAAGTATGGGGCACGTTCAGAAGCATTTTTTAATAATACTGCCTTTTCAAGGTTTTGTAATACATAGCTCCTGATGTTTAGGGCTTCCTTGATGCTCTTCATTGGTAAGGAATTTTTCTCTACTTCCTTATTGCCAAAGAAGTTGCTTGTAGCTCCTGAGGCGATTACCAAATAATCATAATCGTATGTACCTACCGATGTATGAACTTCTTTCTTAACACTGTCAATGCTTAAAACCTCAGCCATTCTGAATTTGAAGTTGTGCTGGTTTTTAAACATTTTGCGAAGAGGGAAGGAAATCGAGTCTGCTGCAAGAGTACCTGTAGCTACTTGGTACATAAGGGGTTGGAAAGTGTGGAAGTTGTTACGATCGATAAGCAGAACTTCAACTTCTTTATCTTTTAAATTTTTTGCTACCTCTACTCCTCCAAAGCCGCCACCGATGATGATAACTCGAGGGAAAGAACGCTCAGAACGACTTAATAACATATCGCTTGTTTATTTAATTTTCTGTGTTAATTGCAGTGCAAATATCTTAAAAAAGTAGGATATTTCAATATCAAAATCTTAATATTTATGTCTTATTGTTAATTAAAATTTATTTAAATCTAACTTTTGAATATTTTATAGTTGCTTAAACAATTTTAACTTAGTGTATAAAATACACATATTGTTGAATGTTAGTAGATTATGGGAAATGATCTTAGTTAAAATTCTTACTAAGCGAGCTTAATTCTTCGGCTACTGTTGTACATTATGGAAATAAAAAAACGCTCTTTAGTAAGAACGTTTATAGCGTGGGTTTTGTTTTAGCCGTAAATCCATTTGAACTTATATTCTATTTCTGGCACTTTTATTCTGTCAGCTAGGCGAAGTAATCTGTCTGGTAGCTTCATCAGATAATCTCGTGCTTTTTCTCCTTTTTCGTTCAATCCACTAATTTTATCTATTTTCCAATCCTGTATAAGTTCTTTAAGAATATTTACATAATCTATGGCGGTGTACACATTCATGCGCTGTGCAGCATCCGAGAAGTGGGCGAAAGCACCACCTTGAGGCTCTCCCGATTCTCTGAGGAAGTGGGCAGGCATGACGATTTTTTTACGCATCATATCTTCGAAGGCTATCATCACTTCGCTTGGATCTACCTCGAAAGCTTTGGCGATAAAGGACATGTATGCTTTGGCGTGGCGGGCTTCGTCGGAAGCAATAACACCACACATTTTTGCCAGTAGCTTGTCTCCGCTTTTTTTAGCTATTCCGGCAACACGTCGGTGTGATATATTTGTTGCCAGCTCTTGAAAGGAGGTGTAGATGAAATTACGATAAGGATCAGCTCCCGTACCGATGTCGAATCCGTCTTGAATCAGATATTGCATACTCATCTCGAATTCGCGCATGTTAATGCGGCCGGATAAGTAAAGGTATTTGTTCAACAGGTCTCCATGTCTGTTTTCTTCGGCAGTCCATGCACGGACCCATTTCATCCATCCACTGTTTTCATCTTTGTTGACATCTTCGACCATGGTAAGCCATGATTCGTAGGTAGGTAGTGCTTCTTCGGTAATGGTATCACCGATCAATACGGCCACCAGGTCGTAGGGAAGTTCTTTTGCACTTTCTTGTAAATCGCGAACTTCCTCAAAAAAAGTATCCCTTGAGGCATCCGGAAGAAAATCGGACGGCTGCCACATCTCTTCTACAGGTTTCAAATACTCGCTCATCTCATTGAGCATGAATGGCTCCAGATAGGCCATTACTTCTTTCCTGGATCCTTCAGGGATATTTAAAGGTATTTCTTGCATAACTAAATACAAAGTTATAGAAATAAATCTGAAAATAGGTGTAGAAATGATTTAAAACCCTTTTTATGAAGGAAAATAAACTTACCGTGTAGCTTTACTTTGACCAAAAGAATACATTTAATTCTGATATTTGAATTAAAGAAGTATTACCTTTGTAACATTAATATAAGAAAAAATTGGAAAAATTCGATATAAATAAAATACGCAACGATTTCCCTATCCTTAAAAGAGAGGTCAATGGCAAGCCTTTGGTCTATCTAGATAATGGGGCGACGACGCAGAAACCTAAGTTTGTAATTGATGCTATTACAAATTATTATGAGGAGATGAATTCGAATGTACACCGTGGTGTGCATTATCTGAGTCAGCTATCTACCGATGCATTTGAAGTTACGCGTCGTAAGGTACAACAATTCATCAATGCCAAGGAAGAGGCGGAGATAATCATTACCAAAGGTACCACCGAAAGTATCAACCTAGTGGCAAGTTGCTTCGGTAAAGCTTTTGTCCACGAAGGAGATGAAATCATCATTTCTGCCATGGAACATCATTCTAACATAGTGCCTTGGCAGATGCTTTGCGAAGACAGGGGTGCAGTATTGCGTGTCATTCCTATGAACGATAAAGGTGAGTTGGATATGAAGGCTTATGAGGAGCTGCTCTCCGATAAGACCAAAATCGTTGCTGTGGCTTATGTTTCTAATGCTTTGGGAACTATCAATCCGGTAAAGCAAATCATAGAGATGGCTCATGCGAGGAATGTTCCGGTGTTGGTAGATGCTGCGCAGGCCATTCAGCACATAGCCATTGACGTTCAGGAGCTGGATGTGGACTTCTTAGCCTTCTCAGGGCATAAGATGTATGCTCCTACAGGCGTGGGCGTGTTATACGGCAAGCGTGTCCTTCTGGACGCTATGCCACCATACCAAGGAGGAGGCGATATGATTAAAGATGTGACCTTCGAGAAGACGACATATAACGAACTTCCTTTCAAATTTGAGGCCGGCACACCTAATATAGAGGCAGGAATATGTTTCGCAGCGGCGATAGATTATATCAATTCTTTAGGAATAGAGAATATTAAAGCACATGAGGACGAGCTGTTGGCATACGCTACGCAAAAGCTGAAAGCCATTGCTGGTGTACGCATCATAGGTGAGGCAGAATACAAGTCGTCGGTGATATCCTTTGTGGTGGATGGCGTACATCCGTATGATATAGGTGTGATTCTGGATAAGCTGGGGATAGCGGTACGTACCGGACACCACTGTGCACAGCCGGTGATGGATAGATTTAATATTCCGGGAACAGTGCGTGCCAGCCTGGCATTGTATAATACGAAAGAAGATATTGATAATTTTGTGGCGGGTTTGACTCGTGCGTTAAATATGCTTTTATAAAATGACAATAAACGAAATTCAAGACGAATTAATTGACGACTTTTCTTTTTATACAGACTGGATGGAAAAATATGAATACATCATCCAACTAGGAAAAGAAGTCCCCTTAATCGATGAAAAATACAAAACCGACAACTATATCATTAAAGGCTGTCAGTCTAAGGTATGGCTCTATCCTGAAATGCTTGATGGAAAAATTTATTTCAAAGCCGATTCAGATGCTGTCATAACGAAAGGTTTGGTAAGTCTGATGGTGAAAGTGCTTTCTGGACATACTCCAAAAGAGATTGCGGAGGCAGACCTTTATTTCATTGATAAAATAGGCTTGAAAGAACATCTTTCTCCGACGCGTGCCAATGGTTTATTGGCTATGGTCAAACAGATGAAACTATACGCTATAGCATTGATGAATAAATAACAAAAAGGACTCTATCACCGATAGAGTCTTTTTTGTTTATGGCTATTGCAACACACCTTGTTAGGTGTATATAAGGTAGGGTGAAATATCTCTAACCCATTGTTCTATGCCCTCCTTGGTGTTAATTCTGTTGTTTTTTAAGAACTCAAAAGCTTGGGGTATACCTAGCAGCTTGTCGAGATGGCCACTTCCGGAAGGGTTGACGTGGGTCTTGTAAGCTCTTTCGGTAAGCTTATCACCAAAAAGTTCATAAATAATCTGTATAAGTCTTATGAAATAATCAACGGATTGAAAGGTTTTAGGTTTCCAAGGGATAATCCGCAAGCCATGACACACTTCGCCCGAATATATAGACTCTTTGGCTACATAGTGTACTTCTTCAATGTGTGCTTCAGTCAGTCGCTTTTTGACCTGCTCGTGTAGGAGCACGGCATCTATCCATGGAGCGCCAAATTGTGCAAAAGGAAAATCAGTACCGCGGCCTTCGTGTATATTTAATCCTTCGAAAAGACAAGCTCCGGCGTAAGTATATATGGTATCGCGTTTCTGTATCGCTGGGGAGGTAGGAAAGAAAGGATAACCTTGATTTTGGGTTCTATCCCATCCTTTCATAGCCACAATTTCCAGCTTTAGCTCAGGGAAGTAGATGGCTTTAAAGTATTGAGCTAGTTCGGCCAAGGTGCAGTGATGAGTTATGGGCATGTTATACCTTCCAATGAAGGATACGCACTTTGAATTCAGGAAAGGACCTTCAGCAAGATTGAGGTTGTGTGCCATAGGGTTGGGGCGGTCCAACAGCACCACAGGTTTGTGGTGTCTCTCACAGCTTTTCAACACATAGGTCATCGTCCACAGATAGGTATAGAAGCGTGCGCCTATATCTGGCAAGTCGATGAATAAAACATCGATATCGGAGAGATCTTCTTCTGCTGGTGCTAATTTTTCACTATAAAGACTTATGATAGGAACATTCAGTACATTGTCCTTCTGATGGTTTATGTAGGCACCATCCGCTCCTGTACTGTCGAGGCCATGTTCTGGGGCGAATAGTTTTACGATGTTGATTCCCGCCTTTTGAAGTGCAAATCTGCTATGTAATCCTTGCGAGGTCAGGGAGGCCGCATTACATACCAAAGCTATCCTTTGTGCATGGTATGAAGAAGCCTTTTCCAGCATGGTGTCGACTCCGAAGCGTATCTTATTATTCATGTGGTGAAAATACACATTTGACAGTTTATTTAGGTAAAAAATTAATGTTAACCAGCTTATGAATGCTTGTTGTGTCTCTTTTGATATTGTTTGGGGCTAGTCTTGGTGATACTTTTAAATATCTTATGAAAGTTAACGAAACTATTAAAGCCGCTGTCGAAACAGATTTCTTTGAGGTTAAGTTCGGATGATTTGAGCAGCTTACAGGCATGGGATACCCGCAGCTCTGAAACAAACTGTATAGGTGTCTTTCCCGTTTTTTGTTTGAAGTAGCGGCAAAATGAATTTTTGGTCATTCTTGCCAGTGCAGCTAGTTCTTGTAGTTCTACTTTGTGGCGATAATTTTGTTTGATGTACTGGATGACATCGTTCATTCTTTTTTCGTCTAACGAATGGTTGAGGAAAGCATAATTTTTGCTCACCAGACTATGTGGATTTTCTTTCTGAAAATAATATAATGCATTTAATAAACCGGTGATTTTAAGAACATGTTCTTCCTCTAGGATGGCGTGGAAAAGGCTATGCCATCTTTTGTCTGTATCGGCTAAAAATAAAGCTCGGCCGGAAGCGAGAAGACAGTCATTCAAAATTTTAAGTTCTTTAATCTGGAAGAAGTTTTCTCCTAAAAAATGCGGATGAAAGTGAATGACAATACAGTCTATCCTGGGGTCTCCAATAAGATAGTTTTCGTCAAACATCCAATAGTGGGGAAGGTTAGAGCCTATAAGTACACAGTTGCCAGGAACAATCGTTTGGATACAATCGCCCACGAAGAGTGTTCCCGTACCCTTGATAATATAAATAAACTCTACTTCATCATGATAATGCCAGACCTGGTGATGTTGAGGGTAAGTATCTCTTCGTACATGTAAGCTTTTGTGGAAACTGTCCTGCAAGCTCAGCCTTTTTATCTTCATACATCTAAGATATTCCTCTATTAGGTAAAATGCAATTTTCTTAGGGTAATATAGTTTATGTTTTGGGTAAATTGGTATACTTTATTTTTTAGGGATTGTCCTATCTTTAGATAACCAAATATAAACCAGTAATTATGAGCAAACAAAAGTCATATACTTTTGCGATAATACTAATAACCTCATTGTTTTTCTTTTGGGGTTTCATCCATAATCTGGATCCTATACTTATCAAACATCTGCGAAGTGTATTCAGTCTCGCACATGTTCAGGCTTCGTTAGTAGATTCCTCGGTATTTATAGCTTATTTTCTGATGGCCATTCCCGCAGGAATGATTATGAAGCGCTATGGATATAAGTCAGCTATTTTGGTGGGTTTGTTGCTGTTTGCTTTAGGCTGCTTTTTGTTTATTCCTGCCGCTAATGGCTTGAGTTATATGTTTTTCCTTACTGCGCTGTTTGTACTTTCGTGTGGCCTAACGATTCTGGAGACGGCCGCGAATCCTTATATCACGGTATTGGGAGACCCATCAAGGGCGGCATTGCGGCTTAACTTTGCCCAGTCTTTCAATGGTTTGGCTGCCTCATTAGCGCCCATAGTAGGGGGCAAGTTCATTTTAGCAGAAGAGCCTAAAAGTCAGGAAGAATTGATGGCCTTGGGGGATGCCGCAAAATTAGCTTATATACAAAGCGAGACGTCGTTGGTGAAAGGTCCTTACCTTGTGTTGGGAGCAGTGATTTTGCTGGTAGCTATACTCTTTTTCTTTACCAAGCTGCCGGATATTAGGGATGAGGAAGAGGTGGTCGGCAAAAACCTTTTTTCGAGTCTGAAACACAAAAATGTGCGTTGGGGGGTGGTGGCTCAGTTTTTTTATGTGGGAGCACAGATTTATGTGTTCAGCTTTTTACTTGTATTTGCGGAAGACGCTTTGGATATGCCGGGCCAGCAAGCAAAATATTATGGAGCATTAGCCGGGCTTTTATTTATGATAGGCCGCTTTGTGGGAACCTTTTTTATGCGTTTTGTAGAAGCGTATAAGCTATTGATGCTGTACAGCATTTTTGCTGCTCTGTTGACCTTGATAGTCATCTTTGGATCTGGCATGGCTACTTTGTATGCTTTGGTAGGAACTACCTTCTTTATGTCGATTATGTTTCCTACGATTTTCGCTATAGGTATTCGGGATACGGGATCAGACACCAAGTCTGCTTCCAGCTTTATTATTATGTCTATTGTAGGGGGCGCAATCATTCCACCCTTATCAAGCAGCATTACCGATATGACACATAATATTCACTCTTCTTATGTCATCGTGCTGTTATGTTTCTTGGTGGTAATGTTTTTTGCGTGGAATACACGCCCTGTTGAATCTTTAGAAAATCATTCCTTATGAAAAGATATGTTTTAGCCTTGGATCTTGTGGATGACCCTTTCTTAATTGCGGAATACGAACGTTATCATAGAGAAGTATGGCCGGAAGTGAAACAGTCAATTCTTGATGCTGGAATTGTGCATATGGAGATTTATAGGTTCGCCAACAGACTGTGTATGGTCATGGAAGTCGCCGAAGGATTCAGTTTTGAGAAAAAAGCCGAGATGGACGCAGCCAATATAGACGTGCAGAAATGGGAAAGGTTGATGTGGAAATACCAGCAGGCGATGCCTGGAGCTAAAGAAGGAGAGAAATGGGTGCTTATGGATAAGATTTTTGAGTTGTAAGCAATGGGAGGAAGAAGTTTTTTGAAGATTCACCCTCAGGACAATGCACTTGTGGCGTTGAAGGATTTGCCGGAGGGCACAATCATCCGTTGTGACGGAAGGGTTATTGTGTTGCGGCAGGAGGTAAAGGCTAAGCATAAGTTTACGCTATATGCCTTGTCTAAGGATGCCGAAGTGTATATGTACGGTGTGGTGGTAGGTAAAGTTAACGAGTTTCTTGAAGAGGGTAGTCTGTTGACCGTAGACAATCTGCGACATGCTACGGGTGGTTTTCACATGACAGACAGAAAATTAGAATGGCAGAAGCCTGATGTTACCAGATTTAAGGATGCTACCTTTTTAGGGTATCATCGTAGTAATGGGCAGGTAGGTACGGCAAACTATTGGTTGGTCATACCCTTGGTATTCTGTGAAAACAGGAATGTACATACTCTTAAGGAGGCTTTGGAAGAGAAGTTAGGATATGCTGTACAGAGTAAGGATTATTCTTACGAGGTGGACCTATTGATAGAAAAATACAAGAAAGGGGCCACAGTGGAAGAGCTCTTACAGATAGACTTTTCAGGAGAGAAACGGAAGATTAAAAGTAATAAGCTGTTTGAAAATGTAGACGGTATAAAATTTTTGACGCATGAATTCGGCTGTGGAGGCACGCGTCAGGATTCTGATGCGCTATGTGGTTTGTTGGCTGGATATATTACGCATCCCAATGTGGCTGGAGCTACGGTGCTGAGTTTGGGCTGTCAGCATGCACAGGTATCCATTTTACGTGTTGAGATTGAAAAACGTGATCCCCACTTTGATAAACCGCTATATATTTTCGAGCAGCAGCAGGAAGGAACAGAAGACCTGCTGATGCAGAAGGCTTTGAAAGCTACCTTCTGCGGTCTTGTATTCGCTAACAGTCAGGTTCGTCAGCCGGCACCGTTAAGTAAGCTGTGCATAGGTCTGGAGTGTGGCGGTTCGGACGGTTTTTCGGGAATTTCGGCTAATCCTGCCGTGGGTTTGGTGTCCGACATTGTGGTGGCTTTAGGAGGTTCAGTCATCCTTTCCGAATTTCCGGAATTATGTGGTGTAGAACAGGAACTTAGTGAACGCTGTGTGGACGAAAATACGGCAAAGAAGTTTATACAGCTTATGAAGAGTTACAATAAGCAAGCGGAAGATGTTGGTTCGGGATTCTATATGAACCCTTCTCCCGGCAATATTCGTGATGGACTTATTACGGATGCCATAAAGTCTGCTGGAGCAGCCAAAAAGGGAGGTACTTCCCCTATAGTGCATGTGGCCGACTATCCAGAGTTAGCGAATAGGCAGGGATTAAATTTGCTATGTACTCCGGGAAATGATGTGGAAAGTACTACTGCGGAAGTGGCAGCGGGCGCGAACGTCGTCTTGTTTACTACAGGATTAGGAACACCAACCGGAAACCCTATCACTCCGGTAATTAAAGTCTCGTCAAATACGGCAACCTACCAGCGCATGCAGGATATCATAGACATAAATTGTGGTACCATCATCGATGGAGAAGAAAGCTTAGAAGAAGCGGCATATAGAATTTTGGATTATGTTATTGCCGTGGCCAGCGGCAAAGAAACACCGAAATCCGTATTATTAGGTCAGAATGATTTTATACCTTGGCGTAGAGGTGTTTCACTTTAGTTGTATGAATTAATAGTTTAATAGAATGAAGTTAAAAGATAAAATAGCCATAGTCACAGGAGGGGGGAGTGGTATAGGAAAAGCTATTTCGCAAACCTTTGCGGAAGAGGGAGCTTTCGTACATATCCTTGATCTCAATGAGAAAGCAGGAGCTAATGTTGTAGAAAGTATATCACGAAAGGGAGGGAAGGCCCAATTGCATGTCTGTTCGGTGGCTAATCAGAAGGTCGTGATGAACGTTGTGGATAGGATAGGCCGGGTGGATATTTTGGTAAATAATGCCGGGATAGCTCATGTAGGGAACGTAGAAAATTGTTCAGAAGAGGATTTCAATAAGGTCTTTGAGGTGAATGTCAAAGGAGCTTATAATGCATTGTATGCTGTAGTACCCAAAATGCGTATACAGGGGGGAGGTGTCATTCTTAATATAGCTTCCATAGCAGCTTTGGTGGGAATAAGTGACAGGTTTGTCTATTCGATGAGCAAGGGAGCGGTACATGCTATGACGATGTCTGTTGCTCGCGATTATTTAAAGTATAATATCCGTTGTAACTCTATTTCTCCGGCGCGTGTTCATACGCCCTTTGTGGATGGCTTTATCGCCAAAAACTATCCAGGAAAAGAAGAAGAGATGTTTGAGAGACTTGCGCAGTCGCAGCCTATAGGCCGTATGGCACAACCCGAAGAAATCGCTAAATTGGCTTTGTTTCTCTGTTCGGATGATGCTGCATTCATTACAGGTAATGATTATCCTATAGATGGAGGTTTTGTTAAGTTGAATAATTAAAAAATATTGTATATGAGGTTAATACGTTTCGGTGAATCAGGAAAGGAAAAGCCTGGAGTAGAGTTGGATGGAAAATGGTTCGATGTATCGTCGATAATAAAAGATTATGACGAATCTTTTTTTGCAGAAGATGGGTTAAGCCAACTAAAAGAATTGATAGAATCCAAGCGCGGAATATTACCGGAGGTGAATAAGTCCGTTAGGTTAGGCCCTCCCTTTGCGCGTCCTTCTAAGATAGTGTGTATAGGTCTTAACTATAAAGACCATGCTGAGGAAACAGGGGCGACAATTCCGAAGGAGCCTATAATATTTTTGAAATCCACAACCGCTTTGATTGGTCCTAATGATAGCGTTGTTATCCCTAAAAACTCTCAAAAAACCGACTGGGAAGTGGAGTTTGGGATAGTGATAGGTAAGAAGGCTGCTTATGTGGAAGAGGCCGATGCTTTGGATTTTGTGGCAGGATATGTGTTGCATAATGACATTTCCGAGCGAGAATTTCAAATGGAAAGAGTCGGTACCTGGGATAAGGGCAAGGGTTGTGATACTTTTGCACCTATGGGGCCTTATATGACTACCGTTGACGAAATTCCTGATATCCACAATGTCAATCTGTGGCTTAAGGTCAATGGCAAGACCTACCAAAATGGGAATACCAAAAATCTGATTTTTTCCGTACCTTATATAGTGTCTTATGTTTCCCAATTTATGACGCTATTGCCGGGAGATGTGATCTCTACAGGAACTCCTGCTGGTGTAGGATTAGGGTTTAATCCTCCAATATATCTAAAGCCGGGAGACATTCTAGAGTTAGGGGCTGACTTTTTGGGAGAACAAAGACAGCAAGTTGTAGCCTACAAACCATAAAAGCTATGCGTATCGATGCACACCAACATTTTTGGTTATACAATGCCGAAAGAGATACTTGGATTACAGAAGAAATGTCTCTTATTAGGAGGAATTTTCTGCCTAACGACATTTCCCAAACACTGAAGGACAACGGCTTTGACGGGGCAGTAGCCGTGCAGGCCGATCAATCGCATGCGGAGACAAAATTTCTCGTGGAGCTGTCACAGGTGTACAAGATGATAAAAGGGGTGGTAGGATGGGTAGACCTTCGTTCACCTCACATAGGTGAATATTTGGAAGAGTTTTCCAAGTATCCTGTTATTAAGGGGTTCCGTCACATTGTCGAAGCGGAGGAGGACGGAGACTTTTTGTCCAGAGATGAATTTTTGAAAGGCATAGAGGGTCTTACGAAGTACAATTTTACGTATGATTTGCTGATACGACCTGTGCATTATGCCTCTACATTGGAATGTGTCCGCAACAATCCTGAGCAGAAGTTTATGCTGGATCATATAGCGAAACCGCCTATCAAAAGCCAAGCTTTCGACGAATGGGCCTTATTCATAGAGTCGTTAGCTTCCTTTCCGAATGTGTACTGTAAGGTGTCGGGACTTGCCACAGAAGCGGATTGGACAAATTGGAGGTTAGACCATTTTTCCCCTTATATCGCGCATGTGCTTAGATGTTTCGGCATAAGACGTACCTGCTTCGGATCGGATTGGCCTGTGTGCTTGTTAGCGGCCTCCTATGAGCAGAGCATAGAGATTGTGTCACAGATTATCGGTGATTATAGCGTGGAGGAGCAACAGTGTTTTTGGGGGCAGAATGCTGTAGATTTCTATCAATTGACATAATATGGATTTATTTTTAAAAGATAAGGTTTTTATTGTCAGCGGAGGAGCTAAAGGCATAGGGCGAGCTATTGTTTTGGCTTTAGCCAAAGAGGGGGCTCTTCCTGTGATTGTAGGCAGAAATCAGCAGGACAATGAAAAGGTGGTGCAGGAGGTGCGACAGCTAGGAGTTCAGAGCTTGGCGATAGAAGCAGAGCTTTCGCTTCCAGAGGCCTGCAAGCAGGCGGTGGACATGACGTTGGCACATTTCGGCCGCATAGACGGTATTGTCAATAATGCAGGACAAAATGATGGCGTGGGGCTGGAAAATGGGAGCTATGAGTCTTTTATAGCTTCTTATCATAAGAATGTAGTTCATTACTACATGATGGTCCACTATGCTTTGGCGGCATTGAAAAAAAGTAAAGGCGTTGTTCTTAATATAAGTTCGAAAACGGCAGAAACAGGACAGGGTGGTACTTCGGGTTATGCTGCCGCCAACGGTGCTCGCAATGCATTGACAAGAGAATGGGCTGTAGAGCTGTTGCCTTATGGCATCCGGGTCAATGCTATCATTGTGGCCGAATGTGCTACTCCTCAGTATGACAAATGGATACAGACCTTGCCCGATCCGGAGAAAACCCTCAAGAAGATTACCAATCGTATTCCTTTGGAACATCGGATGACTAAAGCCGAAGAAATAGCCGATACGGCAGTGTTTCTGCTTTCGTCGCGGTCTAGCCATACTACAGGACAGCTAGTATATGTGGATGGGGGATACGTTCATCTGGATAGAGCTTTGATAAAAGAATAGGGACTTGAACTACTAGTCCCTATTCTCTTTATTATACTTTAATGTGTTTTGCTGTCAGCTCCTGTCCGAAAAATATTTTTGCCTTTTCAGAAAAGTCCTCCGCATTGTCGGTAGTATAAAAGTCTATCTTACTTCCGATGCTGCATTTTTCTTGGATTTCAGGATGGCGCTCTAGGTAGCTTGCTAAACTTTCAGCCACCAGAGGTCCTTGCGAAAGAATCTGAATATGTTCGGGGGTGTATTGACGAATTATTGGATATAGTAAAGGATAATGTGTACAGGCCAATACTATGGTGTCAATATCTGGAGATTTCTGTAAAAGAGTTTCTACATCCTTTTTGATAAAATAATGAGCTCCACTGCTGTTTACTTCATTATTTTCCACGAGTGGGACCCAGAAAGGGCAGGCATGCTGAAAGACACGAATCTCCGGATGGAATTTTTTTATTTCCAACTCATAGGAATTCGAAAGGACTGTTCCTTGTGTCGCTAGTATACCTATGGTATTTGTTTGGGTGTAATGATGAATGGTTTCTGTGGTGGGACGTATCACCCCCAATACTTTTTTGCCTTCCGGCAGGTCTTTCTGCTGTATGGTACGCAAAGCCTTTGCTGAGGCTGTGTTGCATGCTAATATTACTAGATTGCACCCTAATTCGAAAAGCTTGAAAACACATTGTTTTGTGTATTCGTACACCGTATCAAAGGAGCGCGTACCGTACGGCACACGTGCGTTATCTCCCAAGTAGATGTATTCGTATTGTGGGAGTTTTTTGTAAATCTCCTTAAAAATCGTCAATCCTCCGTAGCCGGAGTCGAAGATACCTATAGGTCCCTTATTGTCCATAAAAATAAGACTTAGGATTACCCTAAGTCTTAGAAAGATTTAGAGCAATCCATTATATTTTTAGCAAAGATGGCTTTTCTTTATATATTTTCCATAACAATTCTCCAAATAAAGTGTTTGCCCAAGCGAACCAGTGACGCGTGAACTTCTTCGGGTCATCCTTATGAAAAGATTCGTGCATAAAACCTGTGTCACCATGTGTGGCTACCAATGTCTGGATACACTGTTGTGTTTCCCGGTCATCTAAAGACGTCATGGCCCGCATGACGATGGACATCGGCCATACCATATCCTTTCCTATATGCGGTCCACCTATACCTTCGGCCGCCTTACCTTTAAAGAAGAAAGGATTGTTTTCGGATAGGATAAATTTCCGTGTTCGTTGGTATGTTTCGTCTTTCACATCTACGGCACCTAGATAAGGTAAAGAAAGTAAGGAAGGCACGTTGGCGTCATCCATAAGAAGAGCACTGCCAAAGCCGTCTACTTCATATGCATAAATCTTTCCATATTTAGGGTGGTTGATGATACCATACTCGTTTACAGCTTGTTCAACCTCATTAGCTAAAGCTTCCATTTTGCTGGAAAGTGTAGTATTGTTCTTTACAGTGCGTAATATTTCGGCAGACTGTCTTAGACTTTTGATAGCGAATAGGTTGGAAGGGATGAGGAAAAGGAAAATCGTACAGTCGTCCGATGGTCGGAAGCTCGAGCAGATAAGACCTACGGGATTCACCGGATAACCCCAGCCATCTACTTGAAGTGTATCGCTACCGCGTGGTGTGGTGCGCATAAATTTATATGGACCTAAATTCTCTTTTCGTTGTTGTTCGACGAAAGTTTTATAGATATTTTCCTGTGCTTTTACCCATTCTTCATCAAAAGGTGTTGTATCTCCCGTAGTTTTCCAATATTCATAAGCCAAGCGGATGGGATAACACAGTGAATCTATTTCCCATTTTCTTTCATGGATGCCTGGCTTCATATCGGTATGGTCGGAGAACCATTCCCCTTTTTTGTTAGGGTCGTTATAGAAGGCATTAGCGTAAGGATCTATGTTGATACATTGGGTCTGTTTATTTATTAAGCCCAAAATGAGATCTTTTAGCTTTTTATCCTTCTGCATGAAAGGAAGGTAAGGCCATACTTGTGCGCTACTGTCTCTGAGCCACATGGCGTCTATATCACCTGTAATCACATAGGTCAATTTTTTGGATGCCGTGGATTCGTCATAGACTGTTGTATCCAAAGTATTGGGGAAGCAGTTGTTGAATAGCCAACCTAACTCTTCATGTTTGACGTTCTTGCGAAATTCTGAAATAGCATCTTCTATTGCTTTGCTGGAAAAATGTCTTTTCTCTAACGGCACGCGAACTTCCGGAAATTTGGACTGGAATGAGTTTGCCAATGAAAATTTGCTTGCCAGCATTCCTGCTCCCAGCAGGGCACTCTGTTGTAAAAAAGTTTTACGATTCATGATATTATTGGTTAATAGCCAATCTTTATATAGTTTGAATATTTTAAAACGTTTTAGCTTAAGCTAATATATCCATTTGGCGTCAAATAAAAAAATACAAGGTATAATTATTTTAATACTAAATTTGTGGTAGTTTTAATATTTAATTAATTTCATTGCGTTTATTATAGTAATATACTTTTTTTATGCAGAAAAACCTTTCATCTTATGTTTTGGCTTTAACATTTTTATGTTTTGTTGCAAAAGAATCTGAAGCGCAGATTGTTGTTCAGCCTTATTCTTTCAGCCAATCGCAGAAATATAGCCGCATTTTGTATAATCCTAATACAAGACTGCATACGTCTTCAAAACCTATGGTTATGCGAGATGAGGATGTATTGGATGAGAAGGAATACTTGGAAAATGAATATAATGTCAGATCGAGTAATTGGCTTGTGCGTAAAATTTTTAACGAGCATTTGGTTCAGGTAGAAAAAGAGGATCATACATTCTATCTGGATTTTTTACCAGACTTTCAGATCGGTAAAGAGATGATTGGAGAAGACAAGCGCACAACATGGTTGAATACGCGTGGCGTGCAGTTGGGATTGACTATAAAAGATAAATTTACCTTTTATACAAACTTTTTCGAAAACCAAGGTGTCTTTCCTAAATATCTTGATGAGTATATGATTGAAAATACGGTTCCCGGACAGGGGGCTGTTGAAAATCTGGCTAACAACAAGAAGGATTGGATGTATGCTTCAGCATCTTTAACTTATGATTTCAGTCCTTATTTTCAGGTGACCATGGCCTATGACAAAAACCATATTGGAGATGGATACAGGTCTGTACTGTTGTCTGATTTTTCTTCCAACTATACTCATCTGAAATTTACAGGGGAAATAGGTAATGTTCAATATACTTCGATTTGGGCTTACATGTTGGATTCAAAAAATCCACGCTATGGAGAAATTGACACCACTAGGATTTACGGAGATGGCATCAAATGGGGTGCATTTCAATATGTAGACTATAACGCTACCGACCGTTTTTCTATAGGTTTTTTTCAAGCTGTCATTTGGGCAAACCGAAATCCAAGTGGAAAGAGAGGTTTTGATTTTAATTATTTGAATCCTGCTATACCCTTACGTCCTTTGGAGTCTACGAATTCCTCTTCGCCGGACAAGATGTTTCTGGGCTTAAATTCAAAATATAAGCTCACCAAGAATCTGACCACCTACGGGCAATTTATGCTTGGAGAGTTTACCGCGAAGGAATTTTTTGGCAACAAGGGCTATATCCATAATAAATGGGCTGCACAGATAGGGGTACGTGGGCATGATATTTTACAATTCAAGAATTTAAATATGTTGCTTGAATACAATTTGGCCCGCCCTTACATGTATCAGCATAAGACATCCATATCTAATTACAGCAATCATGGAGAGCCTTTAGCCCATCCTCGTGGAGCCAACTTCAGAGAATTGGTTGGAATATTGACGTATTCATGGCAGCGGTTTGACTTTTTTGCAGAAGCGTTATATTCTAAGTTTGGTACGGATCCGGCCGATAATACCAATTATGGAGGTAATATATTTCAATCGTATAATACCGCCCCTAATACTTATGGCAACAAAATTGGTCAAGGAGTTAAGAATAATCTTTATTACGCGGATTTGAGAGCCTCCTATGTTTTCAATCCTAAATATAATTTACGTTTCGAAATAGGATATACACAACGATATAGACAAATCGAAGAATCTCCAACGCAAAAGTCAGGAGTAATTAGCTTTGGTTTACGTTCTACATTCCGTAATTTTTATGGTGATTTTTAATACATGAATATCTATATTTATTCGTCATTATAGAATATGAAGAAGATATTAATACTGAATGGTCCCAATCTGAATCTGTTAGGCGTTCGAGAAAAAAGCATCTATGGAGACCAGTCTTTTGAAACTTATTTTCAGAGCTTGAAAGAGCGTTATCCTTCTTTTGACTTGGAATATTTTCAGAGCAACAGTGAAGGAGCTATTATAGATAAGCTGCATGAGATAGGCTTCTCTTATGATGGTATTGTGTTGAATGCAGGAGCCTACACACATACTTCGGTGGCTATAGCCGATGCTATTGCGGCTATACGAACTCCTGTGGTGGAGGTGCATATTTCCAATGTGCACCAACGGGAGTCTTTCCGTCATCATTCTTTTTTATCCAAAGTATGTAAGGGTGTAATCTTAGGTTTTGGTCTGGATAGCTACCGTCTTGCCATAGAAAGTTTCGTTTAAACTGTTCACTACAAGACCGATAATTTGTGCTACAATTTGATAAATTTCGTTGATGTAATGCGAAAAATGTATCATCTTTGCACTATTATTAATCAAGATGTTAGAGTTTTTAAAAGAAAGTACATTTCGTGCTAATGATGTCTTTTTTCGAGCATTAGGAATACTCCGAAAACATTATTTCTCAGTAGCAGGTCTTTGTTTCTTATTATTTGTAACCAACAGCCTTTCGACTTACTTGGCTTTGTATCTCAGTGATATGTTGGGGGCTGAGATTAAGTTTGTGTTGTTTTTGGTATTCGTAATCCTATTTTTTGGATTGCAGCTAGTCCTTATCAAACGTGCCATTCTACTTTCAAAGAATATAGAGAAGGCTGAATTGAAGAGCTATATACCCACGACGAATCAGTTTGTTCAATTCATTTTGGGGCTATTGCTTTATTCATTGATTACGGGAGTAGTATATTTACTATGTTCTATAATTGGCATGCCGCTCTTATATCTTGGAGTTGAGATGGACAAGATTATCTATGAGATAAATCCTCTTTTGACGGGACTAATCATGATGTTTGTGCTGATAAGGATTTCTTTTTTCCCGTTTTTTATTCTGGAGAATAATTTCAATATTATTAGGTCCGTTAAGATGAGTATTGCTTTTACTAAGGGCAATACCATTAATTTGCTTATTTTAATGGTAATAATTGCTTCCGCCTATTTGGGACAGTTGTTTTTCGAATATGTGGGCTACAGTGTCATCGCCAAAATATTGGGAGCGATTAATACTTTTGTTATTATTCCTTCTGTCAGCCTGGTATTGGCCGTAGCATATGTGGGAATGATAAAAGAATATAAAGGCAGTGATGATCCTGAATTGTTGAACAATATACTATAGGGAAGGGACGTTTTGAAGAAGAAAAATTTAGCCATATTAGGTTCGACAGGAAGTATAGGCACTCAGGCGCTGGATGTTGTTCGAGCCTTTGCCGATAGATTTGAGGTTAGCGTAATCTCCGCATACAATAGTGCCGAGCTGCTTATCCAACAAGCGCTGGAGTTTAAGCCTAAAGTTGTAGTAATTATCAACGAGTCAAATTATACGACGGTAAAGGAAGCCCTCGCTCATACGGATATACAGGTGACAGCAGGAGCAGAAGCCTTGGTGGAGGCCGTACAGCTAGAGGAGATCGATGTGGTGCTTAATGCAATAGTTGGATCTGCGGGGTTAAGACCTACCGTACGTGCTATTGAAAAAGGAAAGGATATCGCATTAGCCAATAAAGAAACACTGGTGGTTAGTGGCGAGTTAGTAATGGACTTGGTAAAGAAACATGGTGTCCGTATGTTGCCGGTGGATTCGGAGCATTCTGCCATTTTTCAATGTCTTGTAGGAGAGCCAAGTCCAATCGAGAAAATATACCTTACCGCTTCGGGAGGACCTTTCAGAGGCTGGGATAGAGGTCGTCTAGAGAATGTTACAAAAGAATCGGCTCTCAAGCATCCGAACTGGTCTATGGGAGCAAAAATTACGATAGACTCTGCTTCTTTGATGAATAAAGGGTTGGAAGTAATAGAAGCTAAGTGGCTTTTCGATTTGGACATAGAGCAGATTGACGTTGTCGTACATCCTCAATCGGTTATTCATTCTATCGTACAGTTTCAGGATGGCTCGATGAAGGCACAGATGGGATTGCCAGATATGAAGCTGCCGATACAATATGCGTTGACCTATCCAGAGCGCTATAAGAATAATTTTAGGCGGTTCGATTTTCTAGAGTATGCAAATCTGACTTTTGAAAAGCCGGACTTAGATACTTTCAGAAATCTTAAATTGGCTTTTCAATCCTTACGGGAGGGAGGAAACAGATGTTGTGTGATGAATGCCGCCAATGAGGTCGCTGTTGAGGCCTTTCTACATGATGAGATTTCCTTTTTAGGTATGTCAGATGTCATAGAAGAGACATTATGTCATATAAAAAATACAAATAACCTAAATTTAGATGATTATATTGCGGTTGATTTGGAGAGTAGAAAAGTGGCACGAGATTTAATCAATAAATTTAAATTAAAAAACTAAAATAATAAATGGGTACACTAGTGATGATAGGTCAGGTTATTTTGGCCTTATCAATTTTGATTATACTACACGAATTGGGACATTTTCTTGCAGCCCGTGCTTTTGGGATCAAGGTGGAGAAATTTTATCTTTTCTTTGATGCTTGGGGCGTAAAGCTGTTTAAGTTTAATTATAAAGGTTGTGAGTACGGTATAGGCTGGTTGCCGCTAGGTGGCTATGTGAAAATTGCAGGTATGATCGACGAATCTATGGATACGGCACAGATGAAGGAAGAGCCGAAGCCATGGGAATTTCGTTCGAAGCCGGCATGGCAGCGCCTTATCGTCATGCTTGGCGGTATCATCGTAAACGTCATTGTCGGTATTTTAGTGTTCTGGATGCTGATATTCAAATATGGCGATTCGGACTACGATAACACAAGATTATACGGTATCAAGCCAGGTATTATCGGAGAGAAGATTGGATTGCAAGAAGGTGATAAAATCTTGGCAGTGAATGGCAAACCGGCCAATCTCTTTATTCAAGATGTGATGTCTTCCGAGGTGCTTATGGGGGATGCGCAGTTGCGTATAGAACGTCAGGGCAAGGTTATGGACATAGCACTTCCTGCGACTATGTTGAATGATGTTGCAGAATACAAGAGAAATGAGTTTGTAAGCCCTATTTTTAAGATGCTTCCTGTAGACAGTGTTTTCGAAGGTACACGTGCTCAAAAGATGGGGTTGAAGAAGGGAGACCAGATTGTAGCAGTAAATGGAGTGAAGGTAGAGCGTCTTGATTATTTTCAAGAAGAGATAGCTAAGAATCGTGGTAAGCAAATCACATTGGATGTATTAAGAGGTTCGGACTCATTACAGTTGGTGGCAGAGGCGGATACCTCCAGTAAGTTAGGCTTTACCAACCTTCCTATGGTTATGCGTAAATATACGTTAGGAGAGTCTTTACCTTTGGGTACAGCTAAGGCTTTTGCTGTGGTGACCGACAATATCAAAGGGTTTGGCAAGATTTTTAAAGGAGAGGTTCGTGCGGATAAGGCTTTGTCCGGTCCTGTCGGTATCGCTAAGTTGTTCGGAAGTGAAGTCGATTGGACACGATTCTGGAATTTGGTGGGTATGCTTTCCATGGCCTTAGCCTTCATGAACTTACTTCCTATTCCGGCATTAGACGGTGGTCATGTTTTATTCTTATTGGTAGAGATGATTCAGGGAAAACCGTTGAGCGACAAATTTTTAGAGACAGCGCAGATGATAGGATTCTTTATCCTTATTGCGTTGATGCTTTTCACCTTCGGTAACGATATCCTTAAGTGGTAAAATAATCAGTTCGTGATATAAAAATCATAAAGCCGAAACAAATGTTTGTTTCGGCTTTATGATTTTTAATGCTCTTGCTTAAACTTTTTGTATGCGTCAAAAATGTAAAGCTTGAGGTCTTCGTCCGTAGCTGTTTTTATGAAATCCAAGGAGGGACGATAACGTTCGCGAAATAAGGCAATTTGTGCATCATCCAAAGGAAGCAAAGATTTGATAAGGTGTTTGGTAAAGCGCTGGTCTATGCGGCGTGCGTTTTGCTCTTCTAGCAGAAGCTGTACATTGCTTCTTGCTTGTTTGGCTTTCTTGCCAAAGAGGCGAGAGGGTGATATCTTGATTCCTCCTTCGTTGTCTGGTACTTCGACAATTTTTCCTTCGTTTTTTGCTTTTTCGAGCTCTTTAGCCAGAAGGTTGTCTGTTAACCGTTTTACCAATACCTCATCGATTTCTAGGATATTTTCATCCTTATTGAGATAGATGCGACGTATTGCTTCATCGTAATAATAAATTGTGTCCGGCTGATAGCCTACGATGTTGACGCTAAGATAGTCGTTGACCTGGCCTTCAATGCTGAAAGCGCCGTTCCTATCCGATTTTACAGTTTCATTCGTGCGCAAGTTTTTTATTTCAACGTTGCTTATGGGTTGATTGTTGATCAAGTCCAGCACATAGCCTTGAATGTGCTGCGCATAAGAAAAGGCGCAGCACACAAGAGCTAAAAAGGTTGTCAAATAATATTTTACTATTTTTATCATTTATTTTGCTATCCAAGTGTTGTTTTCCGGGTTGATATCCGGAAAGACGTTGCGAGGGTCCAACTGTACCTTCGTTAATTTTTCTGTACTTTCCAATTTGAATGTCCAAGAGGTATTTCTTTCCCAAATTTCTACAGGAAGTTTTTTGGTTATTTTTTTGCCAGATACGGTTGTTGCTTCAATTTCTACAGGCATAGGGAGTTTTCCCAAGTTTTGCACAGTGATTAAAGCTCCTTTGGTTTCATCCATTTCCACATATCTTACTTCCGAGATAGCCTGATCCATCTGCCAGTTGTGTTGGAACATGCCGCGCCAGAACCAATTTAGATTTTCTCCTGTTTCATTTTCTATGGTACGGAAAAAGTCGTAAGGAGTAGGGTGTTTGTATGCCCAATATTCGATGTATTTGCGGAAGGCCGCGTCAAAACGTTCAGGACCTATAATTTCTTCCCGTAGAAGACGCAAAGCATATCCAGGTTTATAATACGCCAAAATACCGATATGACGCTCTTTCATGTTCTGTGGAGTGGTCATGATAGGCTCCAATGATTTATTGAACATGGCTTGTGTTAGGCTGTTTTTGGCACCCACACGAGTGTTATATTCCCCTTTGTTGAAATGTATAGTGGAAATTTCATTGATAAAGGTGTTAAAGCCTTCATCCATCCAAGCGTGCAACCTTTCGTTGCTTCCCACGATCATAGGAAACCAGTTGTGACCAAACTCATGGTCGGTAACGCCCCATAGGTCGGCACCTTTGGCGCGATAGCCACAGAAGGATAAGCCCGGATATTCCATACCACCTACGTTGGAAGCCACGTTTACGGCAACAGGGTATGGATATTCAAACCATTTTTTTGAATAATGCTCTATGGAAGCTTTAGTATATTCCGTAGATCGTTCCCACCCGTTATTGCCATTACTTTCTTCAGGATATACCGAGAGGGCAAAACTTGTTTTTCCTGAAGGAAGGTTGATTTTGGCGCCATCTACTATGAAAGCAGGGGAGGCAGCCCATGCAATATCATGTGCATTCTGAAGACGGAATTTCCACGTCAATTCTTTTTTGTTTGGACGAGAATTTTTATCGTTTACCTCAGATAAAGAGCGGATCATTACGGTCTTGTCCGACTTTTGTGCTTCATTGTATCGTGACAGCTGCGTCGGCGTCCACACCTCTGAAGGGTTTAATAGTTCACCACCCGCCACGACGATATGGTTGGCCGGAGCTGTAATTTCTATGTTGTAATCTCCGAATTCTAAGTAGAACTCTCCAGGACCGGTGTAGGGATGTGTATTCCATCCTAAGATGTCGTCAAACACACATACACGCGGATACCATTGTGCTATGGAATAAATCTTTCCATTTTTGGTAGGCAAAATACCCATTCTGTCGGCACCGTACTGTGGAATGGAAAATTCAAAATCCATACTGAAGGTAACCTTACCGCCTTTAGCAGGGATAGGCTTAGGTAAGTTGATGCGCATACGTGTATCTGAAATGATGTAGTCGGATGTTGCGGTATTGTTTACTTTGATATTTGTAAGCTGGTACCCCCCTTCAAAGGTACTTGCGGCATTTCCGTATCGGCTTTGACTAAGTGGGATGGTAGCTTGTCCTCTGGACTTTGAATTAAAAAGGTTTTGATCCAACTGGAACCATACGAAGTCCAGAGTTTCCGGACTGTTGTTGATGTAGGTCATGGTCAACGTACCTCTGACTTTGTCAGCCTGATCATCTAATGTAGCTTTGATATCGTAGCTTGCTGCATTTTGCCAGTACTGAGGTCCAGGCTTACCACTGGCAGAACGATATTCATTGCCGAAAGTAGTGTAAAAATTTGGTGCAAACGCCTCTGTGTAGCTGTATTCAGACTGCGTTTGAGCCTCCACAAATTGCGTTGTCAGCGCTCCCGCAATGAGGCACATGGTGAAGTATTTAGTAAATCTTCGCATAATTTATTTTAATAGTTTTTCAGTATATAATTGTTCGTCAAATCCAAGGATAAGTTCGTTTTCGAGCTCTATAAGCGGACGTTTGATCATGCTGTTATGAGCAAGCAAAATCTCTCTTGCCGATTTTTCATCTACTACGGCGGCCTGCTGTTCGGGATTAAGTTTTTTCCATGTAGTCCCTTTTTTGTTGATTAAGGATTCCCAAGGGATTAACTTCTGCCAAGCTATAAGCTGCTTTTCTTCGGCAGGTTCTTTTTTGTAGTCGTGAAAAGTGTATTCAATTTTATGAGCATTGAGCCAATTGAATGCTTTTTTTACCGTGTTACAATTCTTAATTCCGTATACGTTGAGCATAGTGATTATTATTAGGTAATTTCATTATATAAAAGTACTGAAATATTTTCTGTTTTGAGGACAAAACTGTGGCAGATAAAAAACAGTTGTTCTGTTTAGTGTGATAAACAGACAAAAGTGAATACAGAATTGGAGAGGATAAGAAAAACTATGCTGCGCTTTTTTAGAAAAAATACATTTTTGATAGTGTATTTTTGACACTATTATTTTTTTAATGACAAAATAATTCTATTTTTATGCTTTCATTAAAATAATACAACAATGAGCCTAAAAGACTATAAAGGTGTTTTGACAGGGGATCAAGTACAAGAATTATTTGAAATCGCCAAAAAACACAATTTTGCTTTACCTGCAGTAAACGTAATAGGAACCAACTCTATTAATGCAGTATTAGAAACAGCAAAAGCTGTTAATTCTCCGGTAATTATCCAATTATCTAACGGTGGTGCTCAATTTTATGCTGGAAAGTCATTGAACAACGATGGTTTGAAGGCTTGCATTTTGGGTGCTGTATCTGCGGCGCATCACGTACATTTGTTGGCTGAGCACTATGGTGTTGCCGTAATTCTTCATACGGATCATGCGGCTAAGAAATTGTTGCCTTGGATTGATGGATTATTGGATGCTGGCGAAAAGTTCTTTGCACAAAACGGCAAACCTTTATTTTCTTCGCACATGTTAGATCTTTCGGAAGAGCCTATAGAAGAAAATATTGAGATTTCTAAGAAATATCTTGAGCGCATGAAGCCGCTAGGCATGACTATAGAAATCGAGCTAGGTGTTACTGGAGGTGAAGAAGATGGTGTAGACAATACAGGAGTGGATAGCTCTAAATTATATACACAACCGGAAGAGGTGGCTTATGCGTACGAAGAATTGTCAAAAGTATCGGATAAGTTTACCGTAGCGGCTGCCTTTGGTAATGTTCACGGTGTTTACAAACCTGGAAATGTGAAATTGCAACCTGTAATCTTACACAACTCCCAGGAGTATATCCGTAAGAAATTCAATCTTGCTGCTGAAAAGCCTGTAAACTTTGTTTTCCATGGCGGTTCAGGCTCGGCGCCTGAAGAGATTGCAGAAGCTATCTCTTACGGTGCTGTGAAGATGAATATCGACACAGATATGCAATGGGCATTCTGGGATGGTGTTCGTGCGTATGAGGCTAAGAACCATGATTATTTGCAATCACAAATTGGAAATCCTGAAGGTGAGGATGCACCGAACAAAAAGTATTACGACCCACGTGTTTGGTTGCGTAAAGGCGAAGAGTCTTTCGTTGCCCGCTTAAAACAAGCCTTCGCAGAATTAAACGCGGTGGACGTAAACTCTAAATTGTAATTAAAGCAAAACTATATAACAAGCTTACTCTATTAGAGTAAGCTTGTTTGTTTTATAGGTGAGGACTTTTAAACCCTAATTTTTGTAGTCCAGCTTTAATTTCGGGGGCCTGCATGAATAGATTCCAGATAAATCCGTCTTTATAATTCTGTATCATGACGACCATAGGGCCTTGATCTATGGCAAGATACCGCTGTGGATACCACGCTTCATTTTCACTATAAGCATCGTAAAAACCATATTTCCCCCATACTTTATCCTTCAAATTGTCCATAAGATATTGGATGAAGTTGATACTTTCTTTTGGCGTATAAGGTATGGACGATATGGCTGCTGTAGGAGATATGACTCCTGCGGGATCGTTGTCGGGATGGTGCGCATTATAACCATTTACAGAATAACTAGCAGTCCATCCCCATCCTTTGTTTGAGCCATAACCTTTGTAATTCTTGGGATTTTCATCGGCATAAGCCAGATGAATCTTTGTATGATTTTTCACTACTTCTTCATAGTCGGCATAACGATCTCGAAGGCCAAGTGGGTTTAAGCCAAGAAACGAGTAATGAGACCAGAATAGGGGACCTACCTCTCCTGGTTTGGCGTTATGTTTTACTAGTGTAGGTATTCCATATTTCTTGATGTCGGTCTTTATGGAGCCATTGCGTGCCCACCCTTTGTGGTATGTAGAATCCGGAATAGGATGGGTTGGAGAAGAAGCTGCAAGAATATAGGTGATCATACATTCGTCGAAACCCTGTATAGGGTGATTTAACTCCCAGCCATAGGTGGGACTCCAATGCCAGAAGAGTGTGTCTTTCCCATTGCGGTAGAAATTCCAGTTAATACCTTTCCATAGTGTATCTGCCAAAAGTGCCAGCTGCTTCTCTTCGGGAGATCCATCCTTGTAATATTCGCGAACGCAGATCAACGCTTGTGCCAGAAAGGCCGTCTCCACAAGGTCGCCACCGTCATCTTTGCGACTGAAAGGTTTGGTCTTTCCTGTGTCTCCATGATACCAATGTGCCCAAGCCCCTTGGAAGCGAGGAACGCTGTCCAAAAAGCTTAAGGACCGTAATAGTCGATCATATCCCTCTTCCTTAGTGATAAAATCATTGTGCATACCAACCAAAATTGACATAAGGCCAAAGCCGCTGCCTCCTGTAGTGATGACATTTTGGTCGTTTTCTGGATAGTTCCCATCGATATGGATACGCTCTCTAGCTAGTCCAGAGTTAGGCTCTGCACCTTCCCAGAAGTATTGAAAGGTTTGACGTTGAACTAAAGTTAAAAGGCTGTCTTCTGCCGAAGTTTGATTATTTATTTTTTTCTGCTCTTTTCCTTGTTGGCAGGAGAAGAGCAAGATTAAGAAACATATTAAAGGAAAAAGTCTCATAGTCTAGATGTTTGGAGATGTAAAATCAAGTTTTGTGAGTCCGTTTTTTACTTCTGGGCACTGCATAAAAAGTGACCATAGGAGGCCTGACCGATAATTTTCTATGCCAATAATTATAGGACCTTGGTCAATGGCTAAATAGCTGTCGGCAAACCATAATTTGTCAAGGGAAAAAGCATCTTTAAATCCGTATTCACCCCAAATTCTATCGCCCAATTTATAATACATAAATTCTAGAGCATCCAAGGACTCCTCAGGGGTATAAGGCATAGAGCTTAGCGCAGCAGTAGGGGATATTACGCCTCTATCGTTTGTTGGGGAGTGCGCCGAATATCCATCATAGCTATCGCTGGCGGTAAGACCCCAGCATTGCGCGCTGTATCCATAAAAATTGTGTGGATTAGCTATACAGTAGGCTCTGTTGATGAGGGTGTGACTTCTTACTTGAAGCTCGTAGTCTGCGTATTTGTCCTTTAGCCCGTGAGGATTTAATCCTAAAAAGCTATATTGAGAGATAAAGAGGGGGCCACCTCTTTCAGGTCCTAACGGTAAAGTAATACCATAGTATAGACTGCCGTTTTGAATTCCTCCGTTGTTAGCCCAACCCTCTTCGTAATCTTCCTTGTCAATAGGAAATGTGGGTGAACCTGCAGCAAGAACATAAAGAATCAAAGCTTCGTTCCATCCTTTAACTTTTAAGTTCATGTCCCAAGCATAGGTAGGGCTCCAATGCCAAAATAATCCTTTTTGGTTGTTACGGAAAAAAGACCATTCCACAGCATTATAAAGTGCTGTAATATCTTCTGATAATGCTATATCATTAAAGTAATTTCTCGCAGCCAAAAGCCCCTGAAATAATAATGCAGTTTCTACCAGATCGGCACCGTCGTCCTTTTGACTGAAAGGTACTGTTTTTCCGGTATTACCGTTATACCAATGGGAGAAAGCTCCATGATATCTATCAGCAGATTTTAAGAAGGAGACAATTTTCTTGACTCTTTCCATACCTTGGCTTTTGGTGATGAAGCCTCTTTCTGCCGCAGAGATGATGGCCATTACCCCAAAGCCGCTACCTCCCGTGGTTACCACATCACCGGAAGTATTGCGTTCCCTTATCATACCTGAGGCTGGATGTGCAAAATCCCAAAAGTAAGAGAAGGTTTGTCGCTGTACTTTGGTCAGAAGCTCTTCCGTGCTTATACGCGGGAATTTGTCAGTACTATCAATCGCTGTGGTGAATGTGTAATCTTTTTCAGAATCTAGTCTTTCTCCACTTTGCGCTATCAAAGTGGAGCGGATGACTAGATGGTAAGAAGATAATGGGGATAAATTAACTTTAGGGAAAATTGTCACAGTTTTGTTGTCCGAGCTGAAGTTAAAATCCAATCCGTATTTTGTTCCGTTATAGAATAGCTCTACATTCTGTTCTATATTTTTTTTGTCTACAGCCTTGTCGAATATTAAGGTTATCTTAGGTTTTATAGCAATACCTTTGAAAATATTTCCTTCTTTTTCATCTATAGCAAATCGGGTAAGGGAAAAGGTGCTCCTATCGGCCGTAGGGTCGGAGCTTTTACTACAGCCGATGAGGATTAAGAATAGTGTTACGATGAGGAAAATATGTCTCATGGATAAAGTTGTTTACCACCCTTCATTTTGCCGCATCTCCGGCGTTTGAATAAGCTGGTTGTTAGGTATAGGAAACAGATAATGTTTGGCTTGAAAAGGTTTTCCTGCGGCGAGCATTGCTGTTTCTGCCTGTCTTGTACGTACTAGGTCGAACCATCGGTCATGTTCCATTGCCAGTTCGAGACGGCGCTCTTTCCATATGAGCTGCCGTAGTTCATCCTTGTTGTTGGATGTTATGGCAGGAAGGCTTACCCTGTTTCGTACCAGATTGAGATACTGTCGTGCTGTAGCGAAGTCGTCCAGCTCGTTGGCCGCTTCGGCGAGGATTAGATAAACTTCCGCAAAGCGTAGATAACGCAAGTTTTTGTCGGTGTCGTCCGCTCCGCCATTGGCAGAAGAATAGGCTTTTTCATTGTACATAGGATTTTCTACACTTTCGCCCACGACACGTCCATCGTATAAGGTTTCTCCGCGGAAGATGATAGTCGCGTTTTTACGTATTTGGTCACCTTCAGCCTCAAAGGCTTCAAGGAGGTTTTGAGAAGGCGTGTTGAATCCCCAGCCCCATCCTGTGGCGCCGCGCGCTCCCTGGGTTTGTGAATACTGTTGGATGCCGTGAGCTATAACTTCTCCTCGTGCTTGAAATTCAAATAGAGATTCTCTGCCATTTTCTGTGGACTCACGCCATACGGTTGCATAGTCCGGTTCTAGGTCATATTCTCCCGAATTGATGACCGCTCGTGCCATGTTGACAGCCTCGTTCCATTTTTTCTGATACAGATAAACTTTGGCCAAAAGTCCTTGGGCGGCTCCTTTGGTAGCTCTTCCCAAGTCTTTACTTGCATATTGAGATTTCAAAGGCAGATGATCTATAGCAAACAACAGATCCTCTTCGATAAATTGGTAGACTTCTTCTGTAGGCTTTCGGTCGATAAGGTCGATATGCTGAAGAGGAATGTCACCCCAACCGCGTACAAGGTAGAAATAGTTTAGTGCTCTTAAGAAGCGGGCTTCGCCGATGAGTCTATTTTTGTAGGCCTCATCGGTAAGACCAAAGTTTTCGGTATATTCTATAGCCTGTGTGGCACGTCCTATACTTTTGTACCAATGTTCCCACATGGCGGCAAAGGAGCCGGCAGTGGAAGTATAGGTTAAGTTATCTAAGATATCTTTGTCTGTTCCCGTATCTGTTGGGGAGCTGCCCTTATCAGCGTTGTCAGATATGATTTCGGTGATGCCTAGGAAGGAGAAGGCATAGTTCCAATCCGTAAACATGCCATAAATGGCATTAACAAAAGATTCCGGTTCGTAAACTACGTTGGAGTCTTCTGCTTCTACGATTTCTTTTGAAGGGACATTCAGAAAATCTTTAGTACAGCTTTGTGTCATAAGACCTAAGGCCGCCACAAGAGAGAAGTTTAATATTTTGGTTTTCATAGCTTCAAATTTTTGGTTAGAACTGTAAGTTAAGTCCGAAAAGGAAGTTTCTGGTGGTAGGGTAGGCCGAAAGTTCTATGCCGGAGGTACCTGAAGGACTTCCCGCATTAGAATATCCTATGCCTGTAGCCGCTTCCGACACTCCCGATATTTCAGGGGAGAATCCACTGTATTTCGTGAAAATAAAAGGATTTTGTGCTGTAACATATAGACGCAGTTTGGAAGTGTTGGAATATAATCTGCTGAATGTATATCCAAGAGTGATGTTGTTAATCCGAAAATAACTTCCTGATTCCAAGTAGTAACTAGAAGCATAAGAGTCTCTTGCTGCTCCCGGATGCACATTGGTAGATCCTGGACCTGTCCAGCGCTGCTTGAAGGTTTCTGCGGTGATATTTTCTCCTCCATCTATACGAGTACCTTTTAGGGCATTATATACTTTGTTGCCTGCTACGCCGTAGCCATATACAGCAAAGTCTACTTTCTTATAGTTGACGGCAAGGTTAATGCCATAGGTTGAAGAAGGAATATAAGAGCCAAAAAACACTTTGTCGCGGTTATCAATCACGCCATCCTCGTTTTGGTCTTTATAGCGTAAGTGCCCTGGAATAGGAGATCCGTAGCGCGGGTTGTTTGCTATTTCCTCAGCTGTCTGCCAAACGCCGTCGGCTTCCCACATCCACCATGCATAGATAGGTTGGCCCACACGCAGCTGTTTGGTGATCTGACCGTTTGCGAGGCTTCCTCCTGTAGCTCCGTCATAGGCTGGCGTCACTTCTTTAACCTTATTGCTGTTGTAGGCATAGTTAACACCGAAGGAATAGTTGAAATCCTCACTTAATGTTTTACTCCAAGTGAGAATGGCTTCAAAACCTTGGTTCAGTACTTTAGCGCCATGCGCATAGAAGTTGCGTGCATAGCTTGAGTTTAAGGTTGGGGTAACATCCAAAATAGTATTGGTATTTAACTTATGATAGTAGTCTATCGAACCGCTAAGATTATTATTAAGAAAGCCAAAGTCAAGCCCCACTCCAGCTTCTCTTGTTTTTTCCCAAGTGAGATCTACGGCCGGTGTTCCGAAGGCTGCACCGAAAACTAAGGTTTGCTCAGGCCCAAACACATAATTATAGTTGGACGATCCCGGAGAGGTCAATATCTGCGACACATTCAGCGGTATCTGCTGGTTGCCGAGCTCACCCCAGTTGGCTCTAACTTTCAGAAAGTTGATCCATGAGGCTTCCTGCATGAACTCTTCGTTGCTGATGGTCCATCCGGCACCGAATGAAGGGAAAGTTCCCCAATAGTTTTCGTTGGCTTTAAATACACTAGAACCATCTCTACGTACAGTAGCGGTAAGATAATATCTATTGTCGTAATTATATTGTATTCTTCCGAAATATGAAGCTAATGCTATAGGTGTATACGACGTTTGGTTGACAGTTTTAGGGTAGGCGCTAGATCCCGAACTGTTGGCTAAATCTATATTCCAATATTGTTCTTTTTCTGGTACGTCATATGCCGAAGCAGACATAGAGCTTGCTATGTCAAACTTTTCTCTTGACATACCTAGGATGGCCTCTACATGGTGTCTATCGAAACTTTTTTGGAAAGTAAGGAAATTTTCCCATACCCAACGGAAACTTTCATTCTGACTTATGTTTAGAGAGTTGTAAGCATAAGATGTTGAGGTAGGGTTGTTTGTTCGCAAGGTTTCGAATTCGCTTTCAGTACGTGTAGGATCTGCGTTTAGCCAGCCGTGTTTGATATTGTTGAAAGTACGACCGTTGTACCAAAATTTTGTGGCACCAAAACGGGAATTGAACTTCAGATAGTCCACAATCTTAAATTCTCCTTCGAAACTTCCTTGTAAAGTCGTAGTGTTTTGCAGATTATTATTACGCAAAACTTCATATACAGGGTTGCCGATGGAGTTGAGGGATCCTATATTGTCTCCAGGTTGACCTTCGTAAGTAACAAGTCCCGTAGTTTTATTTACAAAGGGTACACCGTAGCGTCCGTTTGCATACATGACAGGCACTAAAGGGGATTGTCTGTAGGCAGCGTTGAATGCATTTAAAGGTTTCGGTGTATTTTTCGTTAGCGTAAGGTTGACATTTTGATCGAACTTAAGCCTTCCGTCCATAAACTTATATGTGTTGTTATTGCGGAAGGTGTTGCGGATAAAGCGGGATCCATCAAGAATTCCATTTTCAGTAAAGTTGTTTACACTGAGGTAGTAGTCGATTCTTTCCGAACCACCGGATAGATTTACGGCGTTATTAAAGATAGAGCCCTGTTTTAAAAGGGCCTCGTACCAGTCAGTTTCATATGGTTGTCCTGAGGTTTGTAGGCTATAACCACCGTTAATAGCCTGTAGATTTTCGTTGACGTATGTTGCATATTGCTGTCCGTTAGCCATCTCTACGCGGTTAAGGATATTCTTTATACCTGCGTAGCTCTCATAGTTGATGTTGAAGCGACCGGCTCTTCCTTTTTTGGTGGTGACAATAACTACGCCGTTGGCAGCACGCAGACCATAGATGGAGGCCGAGGAGGCGTCTTTAAGCACATCCATAGACTCTATGTCTGTAGGATTGATATTGTTAATATTAGTCACCGGAATGCCATCCACGATATAGAGGGGATTGCGTCCTCCTAGGGCTGTTCCCAATCCTCTAATCATTACGGTAGGGGCGGATCCTGGATTTTCTGAGGCTACAATATTAAGTCCTGCCACCTTTCCTTGTACGGATTGCATGGCCGACATTGATGGTTGTTTGGCAATCTCTTCGCCTTTAACGGACCCTATGGATCCAGTAACATCTGCCTTTTTCTGTGTGCCGTAACCAACCACTACCACCTCTTCCAACTCTTGGCTATCTCTTTCCAAGAAGATATTATATGTACTCTGGGAGCTTACCGGTATTGTTTGTGGTTTATAACCTATAAAAGTGATGGTGATATTGGCATTCGAAGAAACTTCGATACTAAAATATCCATCCGCATTTGTTTGGGTGCTCTGTCCCGAACTGGAGGTGATGGTCACACCAGGGAGACTTTCCATGGTGCTGCCATCCTTTACTGTTCCCGTAATGGTTTTTGTCTGCGCTAAAGCATAACTAAAACATACGGTAATAAGAAAGACAAGGGTAAAAAACTTTCTCATATGATTATCTTTTGGTTTACAATTAGTAGTTATTACCTACAACGTTTCAAGTATTCGCTGTAGGTTTAACAAATTTGTGATGTATTCGTTTGATTATGAAAAAATATAATTTCACATTAATACTTCATATGAAAAATACTGCTACACTCTAATGGTATCTTGTTGTTTAAATTGTTGATAGTTAGCTTATTATTTTATTTTTATCCTTTCTCAAATGACTGTCGTTAGTGTAAAAAATACACAAAATACATGTAGTAGTGATGATGTAGTGTTGCTACAATTCCATTAGAAATTCATTCAAGTTTTTATGGGTGGGAAGGTTAAATTTCTTGCGAAGTCTATATCTTCTGATTTCAACACCGCGGATGCTGATATTAATTAATGAAGCTATATCTTTACTAGACATGTTGAGCCTCAAATAAGCGCAGAGTTTTAGATCATTAGGAGAAAGACTAGGATATTGGGCTTTTAATTTTTTGAAAAAGTTTTCGTGCGACTCGTTGAAGCTTTTTTCAAATAAGTCCCAATCTCTATCATCGCTCTTAGCATTGTTGATGAGCTTATTGATTTTTTGGAGCTGTTCATTCGACAAGGGTTTACCGTCTTTGTCCTTAATTTTAAGGAGTTCGACGTGCAAGTTGTCCAGCAATTCGTTTTTGTAAATGATGTTGGTTGCAGCGTTGGCGAGCTGCCGGTTTTTAAGCTCCAATTCTTGTGATAGCTGTTCGTTTTTCAAGGCCATGAGCTTTTTCTCATTTTCTTCGGCCTCTTTTCGTAAAAGTTCTTCTTGACGTTGTTGTAACTCTTGGCGGATACGTTGTTTGTCACGTGCGATTTTTTGGAGTACCATTTTTCTCGCGACAAAGAAAGCGATACACGCCAATAAGAAATAGATAGCAAGAGCCTGCCAGGTAAGATACCAAGGAGGTAAAATACGGAAAGAAACAACGGTCCAATCGGAGGTTTCGCCACTGTCCGATATGGCTCTCACTTTGAAAGTATATTTTCCCCATTCCAGATTCGTAAAATCTACATATGGAGTTTCCGTAGGCGTATCCCATTCCGTGTTACTTCCCTCTAGAAGATATTGATATTTTAGAGGAGTGCTGGAAAACCATGGGGAAGCGAAGAGAATACGAATGCTGTTTCGCTTAAATGGAATCTTACTTTCTTCCGTAAGGTGATAGAGGCTGTCGCTGCTGGTGTTAAGCTGTCTGTAACCTTTTACGAAGGGAGGCGTGATGAGTGACTTATTGTAAGAATGTGGATCGTATATGGCTATGCCGTTGTCTAAGCCAAATAATAGTTTTTGCTGATACGGCTCTACAATTTCGTAATTTTTCATCACGGCATTTTTCAGTATGTTAAAGCTGGTAGAGTCTACTTGAATCATATCTTTGCCGATATGTACCAGCGCAAAGTCGCCCTCAAGCGCAAAGATGTATTTTCCTTTTTCGATTCCTTTAATCCTGTTGGCTTTAGAAAAGCGCCCCAACGATTTATTTAAATCACTGTAGAGGCTGAATTTGGAAAGTACATTGTCATAGATGAAGATGCCTTTATCGGAGAAAAAGAGGGTATTACCTTCTATCGTTTGTGGATGAAGTCGGCTTATCTGAGGGAAGTCCTTATCAAAGCGAAATGTTTTTAAAATCTGTACATCTTTGAAACTTCCTCCAAACTGTACGAGCAGTATAGCTTTGTTTAATACGGTCCAGTACTGGTTCTTTTCCTTTTGAATGAGGTTGACTACAGCTTCTTTGGGGAAAGGGAATTTTTGATTTAGGGACCACGAGTTGTTTTTCTGAGTGAAAGAAGCTAACCCCGTATAATTTCCTTGGACAAAATGGAGTGCGGAATGTTGTTGGTTTATCCAGCCGCCAGTCCACTCTGAAATGCGCTTAAGGCGGTGTCCTTCAACTAAGAAAGTGCCGTCGTTATGACCACAAATCAGCTGATTGTTGAAAACATCTAAGGTCCAAACCTGCCCTTGCGATCCGGAAACAAACTGCAAGTTAAGGTGATTGATGTTGCGGTTTGAAGGCCAAGGCGCATAAAACAATCCTTGATTGGTGCCCAAATAAATATGGTTGTCAAATATTTTAATCGCATAAACAGTCCCTAACTCACCGAAAATGTCCTTGTAATAGTAAAAGGGAGCATTTATCTCTATGCGGTCTATACCATTATCCAATCCGGCCCATATGTTGCCTTGTTTATCCAGAGTCATGCTGAGGACCGTATTGTTTTGAAGTCCGTTTCTTTTATGGATATGTTGGAGGATTTGACCTTCGGCATTGATGATGATGATACCGTTTTTAATGGTGCCAAAAGCATAGATATTTTCCGAGACTTTCAGGCCATTATTGATTTGTCCCTCTTTAAGAAGGGATTCGAGCTGGGGATTAGGGGTCCATTTTCGTAAGTTACCCTGCAGGTCTAAGATAAAGAGTCCTTCCTTAGCTGTTCCTAACAAATATTCTTCCTTTCCGAAAGAAAGTACAGTAAGGATGTTGGTTATTTTATTTGCAAGAGGCAGGAAGGAATCCGCTGTCCACCGCTGCAAGCCGGAAGGGATTTTTTCTATCCATATCTTATTGTCTATCTGGTGAGCAAAGAGAAAAGGTTCTCCCTGTCCATATTGGATTTCTATTTTGTTGTCCCTTAAAATATATAGCTTGGAGAAGGCTTGAAAAATCACCTTGTCTTCGGTGAGAATGATTTTCCAGATGTCGTCATTTTCTAATAAAGCCGGATTTACCAAGTCTGAAAGCCTGTGATAGACTAGTTTCCCATGACGGCGTTCGAAATATCCGAATTCTTCTTTTCCCCCGACATAGATATGACCATTGGGGGCGATAGCCACACTACGTAGATGCTTTTTGTTGCTCAAAGGGTAAAGTTCCCAATAAAAGCCGTCGTAGACGAGCAGACCTTCGTTGTTGGCCGTATAGATGAATCCATCAGGTCCCTGTGCTATGCTCCAGTTTTGATTTCCAGCCTTATACTGGGCTTTGGTAAAATTTTGAATATAGGGACTTCCGAAGGAAGATATAGTTTGGGCTCGAGATTGTTGTAAAACGAAAAGTAAAGATGCTATAAGGAAAACTATACGTATCATAACTTTCGGTTTTGCCACTGTAGGAAGAATCTTATTCATTTACAATTGGTAAGGTGAAAGTACTAATCCTATGGCAGGGAAGCAAATAATCCCCAGTTTTATTTAAAAATTGCAGCTAAAAAATAGCTTTTCATATAGCATAAAATCTATGATAAAAAAAGTATATTTGCCCTTTAATTGAAGGCATAGAACCTGTATGAAGCATATACGTAATTTTTGTATTATCGCACACATCGACCATGGTAAGAGTACCTTGGCGGATAGATTATTAGAGTACACAAACACGATTTCCCAGCGAGAGGCTCAAGACCAGTTGTTGGATAATATGGATTTGGAGCGTGAACGTGGTATTACGATCAAAAGTCATGCTATCCAAATGGATTATTACCAAGATGGTGAGCATTATGTGTTGAACCTTATCGACACGCCGGGACACGTTGACTTTTCTTACGAGGTATCTCGTTCTATCGCGGCATGTGAAGGTGCGTTGTTGATAGTAGATGCTTCTCAAGGTATTCAGGCACAGACCATTTCCAATCTTTATTTAGCGTTGGAACACGATTTGGAGATTATTCCTATTCTCAACAAAATGGATTTGCCGGGCGCTATGCCAGAAGAAGTAAAAGACCAAATCATCGACCTTATCGGCGGAAAACGGGAAGATATTATTCCTGCCTCAGGAAAGACAGGAATGGGAATTCCTGAAATTTTGCGTGCCATCGTAGAGCGTATCCCCGCACCACAAGGTGATCCAAAGGCTCCTTTGCAGGCCTTGATTTTTGACTCGGTATACAACTCTTTCCGAGGTATCATGGCTTATTTTAAGGTAGAAAACGGTGAAATCCGTAAGGGCGACAAAGTTAAATTTATCGCTACAGGAAAAGAATATATAGCAGATGAGGTGGGTACATTGAAGTTGAATCAGGTACCTAAAGATGTTATTCGTACGGGCGATGTAGGATATATCATTTCGGGTATTAAAGATGCTCGTGAGGTAAAGGTAGGTGATACTATCACCCATGTGGACAGACCTAGTCCGGAAGCCATCAAAGGGTTCGAAGAGGTAAAGCCTATGGTGTTTGCAGGAATCTATCCTGTCGATACGGAAGATTTCGAAGAGTTGCGCGAGTCTATGCATAGACTGCAGCTCAACGACGCCTCCTTAGTGTTCGAGCCTGAGTCTTCGGCAGCTTTGGGCTTCGGATTCCGATGTGGTTTCTTGGGTATGCTTCATATGGAGATTATCCAGGAGCGCTTAGAACGTGAGTTCAACATGACGGTGATCACTACCGTGCCTAACGTGTCTTATAAAGCCTATCTGACAAAAGACAATGAAGAGGTTATAGTACATAACCCTTCGGATTTGCCGGATCCGAGCAAGCTGGCTTCTATAGAAGAACCTTATATTCGTGCCAACATTATTACCAAGGCAGAATTCGTAGGGCCTGTGATGTCATTGTGTATACAGAAACGTGGAACTATCGTAAGCCAATCTTATCTGACAGCAGACCGTGTGGAATTGGTGTTCGAAATGCCTATGGGCGAGATCGTCTTCGACTTCTATGACAAGTTGAAGTCGATTTCCAGAGGTTATGCATCGTTCGACTATCATCAGATAGGATACAGACCTTCGGACTTGGTGAAATTGGATATTCGTCTGAATGATGAACCTGTAGATGCGCTATCTTCGCTGATACATCGTAGCAATGCTTACGAGTTTGGAAAGAAAATCTGTGAGAAGCTGAAAGAACTGTTGCCGCGTCAGCAATTTGAAATACGTATTCAGGCTTCTATCGGCGCTAAAATCATTGCCCGTGAGACTATTTCTGCATTACGTAAGGATGTTACGGCAAAATGTTATGGTGGGGATATTTCGCGTAAGCGTAAGCTATTAGAAAAACAGAAAAAAGGTAAGAAGCGTATGCGACAGGTAGGAAATGTTGAAATTCCACAATCTGCATTTATGGCTGTATTGAAATTGGATTCGTAGTAAATTAATCAACCTAAAATAAATAGTAATGAGATTATTAGACGGTAAAGAAGTATCCGCTAAGATTAAGGAAGATATTAAAAAGGAAGCTGCTGAGTTTGCTGCAAAGACAGGGCGTAAGCCTCACTTGGTAGCTATTTTGGTAGGTAACGATGGAGGTAGCGAAACGTATGTTGCCAGTAAGATGCGCAACTGCGAGTTGGTGGGTTTTGACTCTACGAACATACGCTACGATGAAAATATTACGGAAGAAGAGCTGATAGCCAAGATCAAAGAGATAAATAAGGATGACAAGATCGATGGACTTATAGTTCAGCTTCCGCTACCTAAGCATATTGATCCAGAGAAAGTAACGGAAGCTATTGATTATCGAAAAGATGTGGATGGCTTTCATCCGATAAACTTGGGACGTATGCAGCGCAACTTACCTTGCTTTATTCCTGCTACGCCGTATGGCATTATGTTGATGTTGCAACACTACGGAATTGGTACAGCGGGAAAGCATGCCGTGGTAGTCGGACGTAGCAATATAGTAGGGTCACCGATGAGTATTTTGTTGGCCAGAAACAGCAATCCTGGCAATTGTACAGTAACCTTGACACATAGCCGCACCCAAAATCTTAAAGAGGAGGTTCTGCGAGGCGACATCGTAGTTGCAGCTATAGGAAAGAAAAATTTCATCACGGCAGATATGGTGAAGGAGGGTGCTATAGTTATCGATGTGGGCATCAACCGTGAGGTCTCTACTTCTACAAAATCAGGATACAAACTTTATGGCGATGTAGATTTCGAAAATGTGTCCAAAAAAGCGTCATGGATAACACCGGTACCTGGTGGTGTAGGACTGATGACCATCGTAGGTTTGTTGAAAAATACCTTGGAAGCTGCTAAGGGCACCATCTACGCTAAATAATATTTTGGCATACATATTGTTTCTCATTACAAGTTATATTTAAACTTATTACTATGAGAAGATTAGCTTATCTAGCCCTAATGGCTGGAACGTTGACATTTGCGGCATGCAGCAATAATCCATCAAAAGACAGAAACAACGATGGAGAAGTTTCTGCAGGAGAACATTTAGATCATGCGCATGATCAAATGGATGAGGCAGCACATCAGGCCTACCACGAAGCCGAAGACAATTATAATAAAGCGAAAGCTGAATTGGATGCAGCCATAAAAAAAGGCGATAAAAATGCCGAAGAAGCAGCCCGTAAAGCATTAGCCGACGCTGAAGTGGCATGGGAAAAGACTAAAGCCAACCTCAAAGAGGCTGGAGATAAGGTGGAAGAAGGGTTTAACGATGCTGTGGACGCTACAAAAGATGCTGCTAAAAAGACCAGTGACGCCATAGAAAATACGGCAGAGAAGACAGGTGATAAAATTGAAAGCGGAGCGCAGAAGGTGGGCGATGCAGCAAAAGATGCAGCAGACAAAACCAAAGAAAAGGCTAATCAGCTGAAGAAATCTTTACAATAATTTAGATAATATTAAGTAGGGAAGCGTCTATCCTCGATAGACGCTTTATTATTATATACTGTGATGAACAAAGATGAAATATTAAAGGCCTGCTTTGATCTAGTACACAAAAAGATTGAAGAAGTGAATATGGCTATTCAGACGGCCAATCATAGTCTTGTAGAAGAGGATAAAAGTAGTGCCGGAGATAAATATGAAACGGGAAGGGAGATGATCCAACAGGACCTGAACCGTTATGAACAACAGCTTAAAGTCCTAACACAAGATTTGGATTTGTTGCAACGTATCCAGTCTCAGGAAATACGGACAGATGCTGTTGGCTTAGGCTCTTTGGTGAAAACGGATAAATCTATCTTTTTCTTGGCTTGCAGTATTGGGGTAGTTCCTGTAGGAAAGAATACAATTTACTGTATTTCTCTTGTTTCACCCATAGGTCAGGTGCTACAAGGTAAAAAGGAGGGGGTAAACTTCGCTTTCAATGGCGTTGAACATCAGATTCTTAGCCTTTCTTAAATTTGTCTAGATGTCCTAATAGTCCTGTAAGGCCTCCTGTATGGATAAACAAAATTCTGCTGTTTTCAGTGAAATAACCTTTTTTAATCAAGTCGTGTAACGCATATGCCACTTTCCCGGTATAGGTAGGTTCGATCATTATTGCTGTCGAAGCAACGAATTCTTGTACAAAGGCAAGCAAATCAGGCTTTGTCTTGGCATATCCCCCAAAATGATAATCAAGATGGAGTATTGTCTGGTCTGTTGAAGCATTGAATTTTTTTATTTCATCCAAGATAAATTCCCCATTCTTCAAAACAGGAACAACATGTAATAGCGTTTTCCATTTATGGTCATTAATACCTATAGCTATGCCTGCTGCAGTAGTTCCTGTTCCCGCGGCACAAAAGATATGATCATACTCTTGTTTGAGTTCGGATATTAGCTCTTTACACCCCCACGTAGCCTCCAAACCTGAGCCCCCTTCATTGATAAGGAAGTTATCGTCTTTGTTTTCCAGTTGATAAAAGAGGGCATCTTTGTCTTTGTACTCTTCTCTTGAGACAAAAAGGAGTTTCATGCCGAAGAGTCTACACATATCGAGTACGGGATTTCGGACTTCTTCTCCTCTTACAAAACCAATTGTTTTAAGATTAAATGTTGCTCCAGCACAGGCTGTAGCTAGTAAATGGTTGGACCATGCCCCGCCGAAAGTCACTACAACCTTTTTGTTCTCTTGCTGTGCTTTCTGAAGATTATATTTAAGCTTTCGCCACTTATTCCCCGAAATAAAGGGATGTATCATGTCGTCCCTTTTCATAAAGACCTCTACACGATGCTGCTTATATAAAGGATGCTCAACCTTTTGTTCCGGACTATAAATATGCATAAGTGGAAAGCAAAAAATAATCTATATAAACTCCAATAATTTTAATTGTAGGCAGAGCCAAAGTTAATAGATTTTGCGTGATTTCCTTTACTTTTGTAGAATGTCAGAAGATATTGAATTAATCGAACAGGAAGAGCAGGAGTTATACGAGCACGTACGTATCGTGGTTGAGAAGGGAGTCAATCCCGTACGTATTGACAAGTTCTTGATGAATAGGATTGAGAACACCTCCCGTAATCGCATACAGAATGCCATAGATTCCGGTTCGGTAAGGGTCAATGATAAAACTATCAAGGCGAGCTATAAGGTAAAACCAGCGGACATTATTACGGTGGTGTTGCCTGACCCTCCACGAGATACGGAAGTTTATCCGGAAGATATTCCAATAGATATAGTTTATGAGGATGATGATGTGCTTTTGGTAAATAAAGAGGCCGGCATGGTTGTGCATCCGGGCTACAATAATTACAGTGGTACGTTAGTCAATGCTTTGTCTTATCACCTTAATCAGCTGCCGGTGATGCCGGGGAATACCGGTCGTCCGGGTTTGGTGCACCGTATCGACAAAGACACTTCAGGGCTGCTTATCATTGCCAAGAATGAATGGGCCATGACGTATCTGGCTAAGCAATTTTTCGAACATTCTATAAGCCGTAAGTATGTAGCTCTAGTATGGGGAGATATAGAGCAGGATGGGACCGTGAACGGATATATAGGAAGAGATATAAAAGATCGACGTATCATGTCGCTATATGATGACCCAGAAAAAGGTAAATGGTCGGTCACCCATTATAAGGTTTTGGAAAGATTAGGGATGGTAACACTCATAGAGTGTCAGCTGGAAACAGGACGCACCCATCAGATCCGAGCACATATGAAGTCTATAGGTCATCCGCTATTTGGCGATACCAGTTATGGAGGCAACCGCATTGTGAAAGGCACTTCCTTTAGTAAGTATAAGCAGTTTGTGGATAACTGTTTATCTATTTTACCTAGACAGGCACTTCATGCTAAATCTTTAGGGTTTGAGCATCCTGTCAGCAAACAGAGAATGGACTTTGAGGTGCCTCTGCCACAAGATATGGAACAAGTGTTGGAAAGATGGAGAGCTTATGCTCAACAGATGAATAGTTAAGAAAGGAAAAGAATATGCCGATACACTATATAAATTTTAACGGACAGATTGTTCCTGAAGATTCCAAGCTATTTTCTGTGGATAGCCGTGCACTCCGCTATGGGGACGGTCTTTTTGAGACCATGCTGTATCAGGGAGGAGAAATACGTTTTCTACATCTTCATGTGGACAGACTTCAGCGAGGTATGCAGAAGCTACAGTTGGAACAGTCGTCCATGTTTGATGCATACTTTATCAAGAAAATAACGGATGATCTTATCCGAAAAAACAATATGTTGGGGCAAAGGGTGCGGGTACGCCTTATCGTCTTTCGTGAGGGAGGAGGCATCTATACGCCCGTAACCAATAAGTCGGCCTTCATCCTCCAAGTACATAAGCTAGAGACGGAAGTAAGGGATAAAAAGGTAGGCCTAATCGTCGACCTGTTTACGGAAGTTAAGAAGCCGTATAGCGATCTTTCGGCGTTGAAGACCAACAATGCCTTGGTTTATGTGTTGGCTGGAAACTTCAAACGTAAGTTTGAGTATGATGATGTCTTTATTCTCAATCAGGAGGGGTTTCTCTGTGAGGCATTGACCTCCAACATTTTCGTTTACTTCGATAAAGTGCTGTATACACCTGCTTTAAATCAGGGATGTGTAGAAGGGATCATGCGCAAAGTCGTGATGGATATGGCGGCAGATGAGGGGATTCCGGTCGTGGAAGCGCAGATTAACCCGGAAATTATGAAAAAGGCTGACGAGCTGTTTTGTACCAATGCAGTACAAGGAATACAGTGGGTCATGGGATATAAGCAGAAGCGCTACTTCAACAAAATTTCAAGGCTGATGCAAGAAAAATTATTAAACTGGTCCTATAATAAAGGGGAGTAATCGATAACTTTTCGGAAGTTACCTTACTTTTGTTGAAAATATCTCATAATATCATTTATAAGTTGAAATAAGTTTTTGCTACGTAGGCATTTCCTTATTTTTGTTTAACAAAAATCATGGTTGTGTCTGCAAGGGCATCATCTCAATAGTAGTATTACATGGAATTAAAACTAAAAAGACCGTTAGCATTTTTTGATCTAGAGACAACAGGAGTTAATATTGCTACGGATAAGATTGTAGAAATTTCTATTCTGAAAGTTAATGTGGACAATTCGGAAGAGGTCTATACAAGGAGAGTAAACCCTGGCATTCCTATTCCGAAGGAATCTTCCATGTTCCATGGTATATACGATGAAGATGTAAAGGATGCCCCTACATTCAAAGATATAGCTCAGGAGATAGCAGATTTTATAGGTGACGCCGATTTGGCGGGCTACAATTCTAACAAGTTTGACGTGCCTATGCTGATGGAAGAATTTCTTGCTGCAGGAATAGACTTCAGTCTGGAGGGACGTTCTTTCGTGGATGTACAGAACATTTTCCATCAGATGGAGCAACGTACGCTGAAGGCAGCCTATAAGTTTTATTGTGGTAAAGAATTGGACAATGCCCATCAGGCCGAGGATGATGTGCGGGCAACGTATGAAGTGTTGAAAGCACAGTTGTCGAAGTACGAAAATGAAAGCTTTGTCGATAAGCATGGCAATGTCTCTTATCCGGTGGTAAATGATGTGGAGGCCTTGCACCGCTTTACCAATCTGTCGCGTCCAGTAGACTTCGCAGGACGTTTTGTCTACGATGAAGAAGGAGAGGTGCTCATAAACTTCGGTAAACATAAGGGAAAGAGACTGAAAGACGTCTTTGAAAGCGAGCCTAGCTATTATGCTTGGATGCAAAACGGTGATTTTCCATTGTATACTAAACGTATCTTGGAGAAGGAGTGGATTGCTTTCAAAAATGCTAAGGCCGAACAAAAACAGCAGCCGTCAAAGGTGGAACACAAAGAAAACATCCAAAAGACGGACAAGAAGCCTGAGCCTATCACGAATGACATGCTTATGAGTTTGAAAAATAAATTTGGTAATAAATAAAGTAAAAGTATAAAAGAATATTCGATGAATAAAGAACAAGTAGCAGAGCATATTAAGTGTTTGATTATCGGCTCGGGGCCTGCAGGCTATACGGCAGCTATTTATGCTGCACGTGCAGATTTAAAACCTGTAGTATATACGGGCATCGTACCGGGAGGTCAGCTAACACAAACCACTGAGGTGGATAATTTCCCAGGTTATCCCAATGGAATCAAGGGGCCGGAGCTCATGGAAGACTTAAAGCAGCAGGCTGAACGTTTCGGTACGCAGGTGCGTTTCGGTTATGTTACTAAAGTGGATTTTTCCAAAGATGGAGGTCTTCACTATGCCGAGATTGACGGAAATACTGTTGTCTCTGCGGATACGGTGATTATCGCTACCGGGGCCACTGCCAAATGGTTAGGATTAGAGTCAGAACAGAAATATAATGGGTTTGGGGTTTCTGCCTGTGCTGTATGTGACGGTTTCTTCTTCAAAGGTCAGGATGTGGCTATCGTGGGGGCCGGAGATACTGCCGCCGAAGAGGCTACCTATCTAGCAAAACTATGTAATAAGGTGTATATGTTGGTACGTCGTGACGAATTCCGCGCTTCTAAAGCTATGTATCACCGTGTAATCAATACACCAAATATTGAAGTGTTGTATAATACCGAAACAGAAGAAATTCTAGGAGATGGCCAGGTGGTGACAGGAGTGCGTGTCAGAAACAATAAGACCAACGAAACCAAAGAATTGGCGGTAACTGGTTTCTTCGTTGCTATCGGTCATAAACCGAATACCGAGCTGTTCCAAGGAATTTTGGATATGGACGAAACAGGTTATTTGATTACGAAGCCAGATTCTACAGCAACCAATATTCCTGGTGTTTTTGCTGCAGGAGACGTCCAAGACCATGTGTACAGACAGGCTATCACCGCTGCCGGAACAGGATGTATGGCCGCACTAGAAGCAGAACGTTATCTTGCCGCTAAAGAAGATTAATCCTAAAAATATTTAGTCTATTCATTCATATTTAAAACAAAGAGAGCTTCCGAAAGGAAGCTCTCTTTGTTTTATGCTGTTTGTGTAGTTTTTTTTCGTTTTGTAATACGATAAGAGATATAAAGGATGAGCAGCCATATAGGTATAAGCTCTACCGAGATACGTAAACCTGTAAGCCACATCATAGCCAGCACGCCAAACAAAAAGAACAAAGTAAGATAATTGCTCCAAGGGTACAAAAGACTAGGGAACTTTGTCTTATGGTTTTCTTTGACCTTGCTTTTTTTGAAGTAAAGGTGCGTCCAAGATATCATAATCCAGTTGATGATCAAGGCTGAAACAACTAGGGACATTAATATTTCCAAGGCTTGCTCCGGCATAATCTTATTGATGATGATACATATGGTCACGAATGCCGCGGACACGAGCAAAGCTGTCACGGGAGCATGGTTCTTGTTAAGCTTCTTTAGGAAGCGCGGGGCATTGCCTTGCTCCGCAAGGCCGTAAAGCATGCGTGAGTTACTATATACACAGCTGTTGTATACCGACAGGGCGGCAGTCAATACGATAAGGTTAAGCGCATTGGCGATAAGTCCCATAAAGTTGTAAGTCTGACCGAAAAGCGTGAAGTTTTTACCTTCCAACACGTTGAAAACTTCCACAAAAGGACTGGTATTGGCGGTAATATTTCGCCAAGGCATCAAGGAAAAAAGAATAAATAAAGCTCCTACGTAGAATATGAGAATCCTTACCAACACCTGGTTGGTAGCTTTAGGAATGTTCTTCTCCGGATTTTCGGCTTCCGCGGCCGTGATTCCAACTAGTTCCAGCCCGCCGAAAGAGAACATGATGATGACCAAAGCTGCCAACAGCCCCTGATAACTGCCATCTTCATTCTGTTGAAACCATCCCTTTGGGAAAAAACCACCATCATTGACAAGGTTCATTACTGTAGCTTGATCGCCCTTAGCTCCCGTAATAAGCAGATATGAGCCAAACAATATCATGGCAATGATAGCTGACACTTTGATTATGGAAAACCAAAATTCGGTTTCTCCATAAACTTTCACGGAGGTCAGGTTGATAGCATTTATCACGATAAAGAAGAATAAGCTGGAAACCCAAAGGGGTATGTCGGGCCACCAAAACTGAATATAAACACCAATGGCAGTAAGCTCAGCCATACTTACTAGGATGTATAGAATCCAATAGTTCCATCCCGAAGCGTAACCGGCAAAAGGTCCCCAATATTTGTTGGCGAAATAAGAGAAACTGCCCGATACGGGTTCGTCAACTACCATTTCTCCCAATTGGCGCAAAATAAAAAAAGCAAATAAGCCTGCAATGGCATATCCCAAGATTACGGCAGGACCAGCCAAAATTGCTGCCTTGCCAATGCCAAGAAAAAGACCTGTCCCTACGGCACCTCCGATAGCGATAAGCTGAATGTGTCTGTTGCTTAGTCCTCTTTTAAGTTTCTTTTCGTTATTCTCTTTCACCTTTGTTTGTGTTAATGTGTTGATGCCCTATACCGATAATTTCATCCCAGTATGTTCCGGGCTTTCTGTAATAAGCTATGGCAATATATTCATTTTCTGTCTCAAAATGCGAACCCGAAAATAAGTCGGTAATTAATTCGTTGTTTTTTATCGCATTATACTCATAGTTGTATAACCCCTGTTTTAATAAGAGGGTAGTGGTCCATAAAGTATTTCTTTCGTCATAGGTTAATTTATTCGTAGAATCTTTCTCAAAATTATTGAAACCGCCGATTATATAAATATTTTCTTCCTTTTTTTTATCCGCTGCCAAAGCGAAACGTACAAGCACATACTCACTTTGTGTTTCTGCACTTTCATAGTCCAAGTTACGGATGAAATAACGTCCGTTGTCATCGGGAATATAGATATAATTATTCGTTTTTAAATCTTTATCGGCAAATAAAATGACCTTTGTGGTGTCTCCACGAATAATTTCTTTAATGGAGGAAGAGGCATTTCTTATACTGCGGATGTCTGCTGTTCTAAATTCGTTGTTAGCTTTGAACTCCAAGGTCGTAGGCGCATCAAAGATTAATTTGTGGGCTTCTACCTTGGTAGGTAACCGTAAGATTTGTTTGCTGTCTTCACGCTGATTCTGTAATACATGAAGTTGAAACTGAGTTTGAGGATTGCTGATTTCTATTGCTGTTTTCAGCGTGATATTTAGCTTTTGATATTCTCTTTTACTGTCTATTCTGGAAGAGGGAAGTACTGCTATTTCCAAATGGGAAAGCGGCTTTACTACGAATATTTTTGAAGTAAGTATCAGTCTGCTTTTATCGCCACTTTCATAGACTTTCAGCAGGTAGTTTCCTCCAAGCTTTGGCTTCACATACTCGTTAGGAAAGGTAAAACTATAATGTGTATAGGGAATCCGTGTATTTTGTGACAATTTGATTTCTTCGATGCGTGCTTCATTGAAACCTCCGGCATAGTCCATTGCAGGTAAGTTGCTGGGGCTCCCGTCGGCGTTGCAATGTTCAAGACTGTAATACAACGATCTTATATCTGCACGCAAATCATCAAAAGATACTTTTATCTTTTCTGAGGTTCCTAAAGTTATGATAGGAAGAGAGCCTTCCTGATCTTCCGGGAAAACCTGTACGGTCTTTATCGTAGATAGATAAACTTTGTTTTTATATTCCAGTGGACTCTTTTCAGTAAGTAGTAGGTTACTTTTGGAGGATGGTTTTTGAGCAAAAACAACTATTACAGAGTGTAATAATATTGTGAAAAACAATGATTTGTAATTAACCATCTAAAGTTTTACTATATTATTTCATGTTAACGATTTTATCCACGATATAAACAGTATTTCCGCGCCACGGCAATACGCCATGATATTCTTTGTAGTGCAGGTCGAAGAATTTTCCGCTATTGCTTTCAAGAATATGAAAGATGGAGTCGCTTTCTATAGAAAAAACGAATTCGTTGCTAGTCAAGGTGCCAGCTCTTCCACTACCAAAACCTTCTTGGATGAGCTTTCCTTCGTACGTTTTAAACAGATTACCTTTCTTGACAGCGTAGTTGAGATAGCCCGACTTTACACCTTCCCCAAATACAAAATAGTATTTCCAATATACATAGCCGCCTGCTGCTAAGAAGAGGATAAGCACTAGCCAAGCCAAGAAAGATTTAACCTTAGACTTTACTTTTTGTGATGTATTTTGTGTTGATGCTGTTTCCATATTTTTATCTTGATACATAAATATAATTAATGTTTTATAATTTATATATCTTCACTTATATAGAAAATTAAAGTTGTAGCTTTAGGGCTATAATAAAAAAGCCTTTCGCAGGGAAAGGCTTCTGTATAAAGCGTGTGTAGTTTTATAATGAGCGCATCGCTTCTTGGATACGCTGCTGTGTTTTGGAGCTTACCCGAACTAGTGGCAAGCGGACATAATCTTCTCCGAATCCAAGTTCTTTCAGAATATATTTTACGCCGCAAGGATTTCCTTCAACAAAGCATAATTCGGTTATTTCCAGAAGTTTGTAGTGTATATCTCTAGCTTCACTATACTTAGCTTCCGCACATAGATGGGCTAAGGTAGATACATATTTAGGGTAAGCATTACCGACTACGGAGATGATACCAATGGCTCCCAAAGCCATCATTGGCAATGTCGCCGGATCGTCGCCTGAGATGAGCTGAAAATGTCCCGGCTTGTCGCGAAGTATTTCCGAAAATTGTGCAAAATTTCCGGAGGCCTCTTTTATAGCTACTATATTTTTAAATTCTTTTGCCAAACGTAAAGTAGTTTCTGCTGAAATATTGGAGCCGGTCCTTCCCGGAACATTATATAGAATTATCGGTAGTTTAGATACTTCAGCTATAGCTTTATAGTGTTGATATATGCCTTCTTGTGTTGGTTTGTTGTAGTAGGGAGATACAGAAAGTATGGCGCAGAAACCTTCTGTGTCGAAGTTTTTTACGGCTTCTACAATCTCTAGGGTGTTATTGCCGCCAATGCCGGCTACTAGTGGCACTCTGCCCTTGACCTTATCCTTGGTGAATTGCCAAACCTTCTTCTTTTCTTCAGAGCTTAATGTTGCAGTCTCACCGGTAGTTCCTAATGAAACCAAATAGTCCATTCCTTCACTTATTTGAAACTCTATAAGATTTCCTAAAGTTTCAAAATCAATACTTCCATCTGCATGAAAAGGTGTAATCAATGCTACACCTGCTCCTTGAATCTCCGTCATCTTTTTGATAATTATTATTTTACTTTATTCTTTATTAATCATAGCCAACAATTCCTGATCGGAAATGATTGGGATATTTAGTTTTTGTGCTTTAACTAGTTTTGAAGGCCCCATCTTGTCACCTGCTACCAAGAAGTTGAGCTTGGATGAGATGCTGCTCAGCATTTTGCCGCCATGAGACTCTATAAGTTCGGTAAGCTGCTCTCTAGAGTAGTCAGCAAAAACTCCTGAGATGAGGAAGGTTTTTCCTTCCAAGCTGTTGCCTGCTCTAACAACTTCTTTTTCTTCTATGTGGAATTGAAGACCGTAACTTTTCAGCTTATTCAGCTCTGCTATATTATCGGTATTGTGTAGATATTGATGGATACTTTCCGCGATACGGATTCCTATATCCTGTACGGAAGCGATTTCCTCAATACTTGCTGCTTGTAAGTTATCTAAGGATTTGAAATGCTGCGCTAGTTTTTTTGCTACCGTTTCTCCTACATGACGTATGCCCAAGGCAAACAACACTTTCTCGAAAGGTTTACTTTTGGAATCTTCAATACCTTTGAGCAGGTTGTCTATGGACTTCTGGCCAAAGCGCTCTATGGTTACCAGCTCTTCGCGTCTGTGATGTAGGGTATATAGGTCCGAAATATGACGTACCAACCCCAAACGGTAGAATGTTTCTATTGTTTCATCTCCCAGACCTTGAATGTCCATCATTTTACGGCCGATGAAGTGCTGCACTTTACCGACAATCTGAGGTTTACATCCATTTTCGTTAGGACAGTAGTGTACAGCTTCACCTTCCTGCCTTATCAGTGGTGTGTTACACTCCGGACAGTGGGTAGGGTATACTATAGGCTTGGCGTCAGGTTTGCGTTTTTCAGGGTTTGCTGCAATAATTTTAGGAATGATTTCGCCTCCTTTTTCCACAAAGACGGAGTCTCCTTCGTGAAGGTCCAGCCTTGCAATTTCGTTGGCATTGTGTAGGGAGGCTCTTTTCACTGTTGTCCCTGCCAGCGGCACCGGTTTTAGATTAGCTACCGGTGTGACAGCTCCTGTTCGGCCTACCTGATAGCTTACACTGAGCAGGGTAGTTTCAACCTGTTCGGCCTTAAACTTAAACGAGGTTGCCCAGCGTGGCGATTTGGCGGTGAAGCCTAACTCTTCTTGGTACGGATATTCGTTAACCTTAATAACTATACCATCAATTTCGAAAGAGAGTTTGTGTCTTGCTTGGTCCCAGTAATGGATAAACTCTAATACTTCGTCTATGGAGCTGCAAAGTTTGGTGTGTTCTGACACAGGGAATCCCCATTCTTTCACTTTTTGAAGACTTTCCCAGTGCGTGGAGAACAACTTATTGCGGTTGTCCATATACAAGAAATACAAGAAGCAATCCAATGGTCGTTTGGCTACTTCGGAAGAGTCCTGTAGTTTTATCGTTCCTGCGGTGAAGTTGCGTGGGTTGGCGTATGTTTGTTCACCGTTTTCTTCACGTTCTTTATTTAATCTCAAGAATGCTGCTTTATGCATGAAAATCTCGCCACGTATTTCAAACAGGTCGGGATAGTCACCTTGTTTCAGCTGATGCGGAATATTGCGTATAGTTTTAACATTTTGAGTAACTTCATCGCCCTGCATACCGTCACCGCGTGTCACTGCTTGTGTAAGTTTGCCCTTTTCATAGGTAAGGGAGATGGAGATACCGTCGAATTTAAGCTCACAGACGTAATCCACGGGATGGCCTATAGCTTTTTGCACACGGAGGTCAAAATCCCTCAGCTCCTGCTCACTGTAAGTGTTGCTTAAAGACAGCATCGGCCAGCGATGCTTTACCGTATTGAATTTGCTGGTGATGTCACCACCTACTTTCAGGGTAGGTGAATTTGGATCTCTATATTGTGGATATTCTTTTTCTAAACGCTCTAACTCTTTTAGCTTGATGTCAAATTCATAGTCCGAAATAACGGGGTTTGCCAATACATAATATTGGTAATTGTATTCGTTAAGTTCAGCTGTTAATTGTGCGATTTTTGCTTGAATATCTTGTGACATACGCGACGAAATTAATAAAATTTAAATGCTTAAAATAATTTAAAAACCAATATTTTATGAGTTATAACTCATAAGATAAAGGTTTGAAAATGGGGTTATTCGATGAAAAAAGTGATGCTAAAAATTATCTGCTGATAAGTTTGAGAATTTATGAATTTTATTCACATAAAAATCCCAAATGATGGATTTTCTATATATGCCAAAATTGTTTGTTTTTGCTGAATTTTTTTTGCGTTTTTTAGAGTTTTTAAACAAATGAAGAAGAAAGTGCTGATGTGCACGGCTTATTGCCCATGCATCTTTGGCTTTTCCTTGCACCAAAAACTGGATAAGTGCCAGCAGGTCCATCCAGAAGCGGATAAAAATCACAGCAACAGCCTTTACTGTTGGGAGGTTCTTCTGAAGCATGATGAGGTTATTCCTAAAATTGAGGTAAGTTTTTTTAGGGTTACTGGTGTTTAATGTTCCTCCTCCCACGTGATACACTACGCTGTCCGGACAATAGCCGATCCTATAGCCCCGATTTTTAAGTCTCCAGCAGAGGTCTATTTCTTCCATATGGGCGAAGAAGTCTGCATCAAAGCCACCCACTTCTTTCCATACCGAAGACTTGATAAAGAGGGCGGCACCGGTAGCCCAAAAGATTTCTTTGACATTGTCGTACTGACCTTTGTCTTCTTCCACGACATGAAGGATACGTCCACGACAAAAAGGATATCCTAAACTGTCTATATAGCCACCTGCTGCTCCCGCATGTTCGAAATGTGTCTTTTTGTGGTATGCTCGAATTTTGGGCTGTGCAGCCACAAAATCTTCTTTTTCCATGAGCTCGATGACAGGCTCTACCCAGTTTGGTGTCACCTCCACATCCGAATTCAGCAAGACATAGTAGTCGGCATCCACCTGCTCCAGAATCTTGTTATAACCGCCGGCAAAGCCGTAGTTTTTGTCATTTTCGATAATGCGTACCAGCGGGAAAAATTCTTCCACAAAAGCTACAGAGTCGTCCGTAGAACCGTTGTCTCCAACTACAAATTCTATATTGGGATATGTACTGTTATATACGGATGGTAAAAACTTTTCTAAAAAATATCTACCGTTCCAGTTTAAGATGACTATGGATACTTTAGGATAATTTGTCATGATTTATTCCTTCGCTGTCTTTTCCATCTATTATGTGTCCACAGCCAATAGGGAGGATTTTCTCTAATCATTTTCTCCGTAAATTGGTTATGGATCTGTGTTATTTCGTGTTCGCCATATTGCGACGGATCTTCAACTAATGTAGTAAATTTACAGTAATAATACCCTCTTTTTTCTTTTCGGCCTATATGACAATATACTACTGGAAAGTTGGTCATCTTAGCAATGCGCTCTGTACCGGTATAAACCAATGCTTCCTGATTGAGAAAAGGCATAAAATAGTCCGAATCTTGGTAAAGAGGCGTCTGGTCGGCCACAAACATGCTGATATGGGGGGTATTGCGTAGTCTGACGATATGGCGCAAAATCTGCTTCATAGGCACCATCGTTGCTCCAAAACGGGTACGTATATCGTTATATACTTCGTCGAAAGCCTTATTGTTGAGAGGTTTATAGATAATAAGTTTGGGATGTTCGGTAAGCAATGAAAGCCGGAAGATTCCCCATTCCCAGTTGCTGTAGTGAGCCGTCACACCGATAATAGCCTTTCCAGCATTGAGGTGTCGATGTACTTCTTCCTCATTGATTAGCTCCATACGCTTCAACACTTCTTCGGCGGAAAGGTTGGCCATTTTGATACATTCTACGATAAGATCAGGAAAGTATCTATAAAATTTTTTTGCAATATGTAGAATTTCTTCTTCTGATTTTTCGGGAAAGGAATTTCTTAAGTTTTTGAAAACTACTTTTTTACGGTAGCCTATGATATAATATATAAGCACATACAATACATCCGATAAGAGGTACAACACGCTGAAAGGAAGCTTGGAAAGAGTCCAAAATACGATTTTAAGGATGCTTTTGCTCATTAATGATTGTTGCTTTATTGTTGTACAAATATCCTCAAATTAACTTATTTTTGCCCTAAATTTTAAAATAAGTAAGAGAATATGTCAAATTCAATCGTCTTAGCAGCCAGCTATCTTCCTCCGGTTTCTTATTTTCATGCCATAGCGAAAAACGAGGGTTATGTTTTGCTGGAGAAATATGAACATTTCCCGAAGCAGACCTACCGTAATAGAGCGAGGATAGCCACGGCGAATGGTGTATTGGATTTGATTGTTCCCATTCAGCATGGACGTAAAGAACGTATAGCCATGAAGGACATCCGTATCAACTACGACCATGACTGGCAACGTCTGCATTGGTTGAGCATGCAGACCGCATATAGAAGTTCGGCTTACTTCGAATACTATGAAGATGATTTTCGGCCTTTCTACGAAAAGAAATATGACTTCTTGCTTGACTATAATGTGGCTCAGCTCGAACTGCTGTTAAAATGTCTTAAGCTCAAACGGGCGATAAACTTTACGGACACCTATGAGAAGGAGTATCCTTTTGCGGACTTTAGAGACGCTATCCATCCGAAAAAGGAATCCATTATGAAAGATCCTAAACCTTATTATCAGCTTTTCGAAGACCGTCATGGCTTTTTGCCGGATTTAAGTGTGGTGGATCTGATTTTCAATCAAGGACCACAAAGTAAAAGCTATTTATAAGATTAAAAACCTTTTAGGTTTTTGGGTTGTTTACTACAAAGATCCTGAAAGGTTTTATGAATAAATTTATCTTAGCATTAACACTTCTTGTATTTCCTTCATACTATAGTTTTGCCCAGCAGGGAGCAGACACCCTTCATTATAGGAAAGTCTATTATTTTGCCGGCACGGGGTTGGCTTTACCTATAGGTAAGAGCAAGGACGTGTTGTCTCCGCAGCTTTTTGCAGGAAGTATGGGGTTGGATATATCGCTGAACAATCCCAAATATTATTTATATCCGGCACTTTATACATTCAATTTCGACTATACGCAGCGAATCCATGATTCGGATTATTCCCATATCATTGACGATGGGACGGCGAGCATATATATGCTTAGCTTGGCTGGAGGTCTGCGTAGGCAGATGAGTCGCCTTAACACCTATGCTTATGCGGGTCCAAGTTTTGGCTTGGTGAAAGAGCCACGGGCCCAAGAAATAGGAGAGGTGATAAAGATTCATAACGAAATTTTTTTTGCTGTAGGTGCAAAAGTTGGTGTTGGAGCAGACTATAAGTTCAAAAGTTTTTTCCTCGGGGGAGAAGTAGGATATATGCGGCATTTTACCAAAATTCAGAGGAGACCTTTTCATGCCTTGACCATACTGTTTGGGCTCAAGTCAGATATTACAAGGTTGAAAGAGAAGGTATTAGATATCATTGATAAGGATTAAAAGTGTTAAAAATATGTTAAACTGCTTTATGAATGTAATAAAAGTAAGTGTGCGGACGTTTTAAATGTGAAATAAGAAGGATTTATACATTATTTCATATTGTTTATATTCATAATTTCATATTTAGGTTAATAATTGGTTTAGTGATCCCTGAAATGCCCGTTTCAGGGATTTTTTATTAAACAATTTTTATAAAAACTATGTTTTGGCATATAATTTGTAATAATGAGGTGAATTATATTCATTATATAATTCATATTTAGGTTAATAATTGGTTTGGTAAAGCCCCTTGCGCCAGCAAGGGGTCTTTTGTTTAAAATTTCATCTTCCTAAAATAGTATTGTGCGTCTTGGTCTGTAATGGTTCGCAATATTTTACAGGGATTTCCGGCAGCAACGACATTTGCGGGTATATCTTTGGTGACTACAGCCCCGGCTCCGATGACGGTATTATCTCCTATGCTTACACCCGGATTGATTACTGTATTACCTCCAATCCATACGTTATTTCCAATGCGTACGGGAAAAGCATACATCACTCCTTGATTACGTAATGACGGATGCACAGGGTGGCCGGAAGTGAATATGGATACATTCGGTCCGAGTAGGACGTTATCACCAATATTTACCTCCGCACAGTCTAAAATTACCACGTTGTAATTGGAAAAGAAATTTTCGCCGATGCTTATGTTGAACCCATAGTCACAATGAAAGGGCTGTTCAATACAGAAGTGAACTCCAACCTCTTTAAAAAGTCCACGGATGAGAGCTTTACGCTGACGTAGATTCTTAGGGTCAATTAGGTTATAGCGTTGGCAAAGTTGCTGCGCATGAAGGTGTTGTTGCCGCAATTCTTTGTCCGAGGCATTATAAGGCTTACCACATAGCATTTTTTCTTTCTCGGTCATATCATTGTCGTAGGATAATTTATTGAAGATAAGCAAAAGTCATTTTTATACCATTAATTTGCTTAAAGACGATGCTATACCCGAAATATAAGTATCTTTGGACATATAAAAAGGAGAAGTTTGGAAATAAAGAAAAATAGAATAGGTATTCTCGGAAGTGGAAGCTGGGCTACAGCCATGATTAAAATGTTGACCGATAATACGGTTGACAAAGAGGTGTTTTGGTGGGTACGCAAGCCTGAGGATATAGAGTATATCAAAAAATACAAACATAATCCAAGTTATCTTTCTGCCGTAAACATTAAAATTCCTAACAAGCATATTTATACTGCTGTCCGTACGGTGGTGGAAAAGTCGGATATCGTGGTGCTTAACACGCCGGCGGCATACCTTAAGGATGCGTTGAAAGACCTTACAGTCCAAGATTTTGAAGGAAAAATCGTGGTGTCCGCCATTAAAGGTATTATTCCTGAAGAAAATCAGATTGTAGGAGAATACCTGCATGATACGTATGCAATACCCTTAGACCATATTGTCGTCATCGGAGGGCCATGCCATGCCGAGGAGGTGTCGGCAGAGAAGCTGTCCTATCTGACATTTGGATGTAGTGCTATCGACATAGCGGAAAGGGTGGCAGTACTCTTCGGTGGAAGATACATTCGTACAATTCTGTCCGACGACATCTGGGGAATAGAATATGGTGCGGTTTTGAAAAATATATATGCCTTGGCTGGCGGTATTTGTCACGGCTTAGGGTATGGTGATAACTTCCAGTCAGTTTTAATCTCCAATGCGATACGGGAAATGGAATATTTTGTGCAGGCTATAGCTCCCAAGGATAGAGACATCAAAGCGTCAGCCTATCTGGGTGACCTGTTGGTGACGGCCTATTCTCAATTTAGTCGCAACAGAACTTTCGGAAACATGATTGGCAAGGGCTACAGCGTGAAGTCAGCCCAGCTGGAGATGAACATGGTGGCAGAAGGTTATTATGCTTCTGATTGTATTCAGCGCATCATCGGCAAATATAATCTGGACATGCCTATCTGCAACATGGTGTATCAAATACTGTACAACAACAGTCCGGCAGCAAAAGAAGTAAACACATTAGCGCAAAAATTAACGTAGGTAAGATGATTACTAAAGAACATATTGCTGAAACCTATCAGACTATTCAGGATGAAATCACACAGGCTTTGGAGGCCTTGGATGGCAAAGCTAAATTCCAAGAAGAACTTTGGCAGAGAGAAGGTGGAGGTGGCGGCAGAACCCGCATCATTCAGAATGGAAATATTCTGGAAAAAGGAGGTGTAAACTTTTCGGCAGTTCATGGTAAACTACCGGAACCTATAAAAAAATCTTTTGGTGTCGACGAGGATGAATTTTTCGCTACCGGCGTATCTATCGTTATCCATCCCAACAATCCACATGTGCCAATCATTCATATGAACATCCGCTATTTTGAGCTGAATGATAAGATACGTTGGTTTGGTGGCGGTATCGATCTTACACCTCATTACGTGATAGAGGAGGATGCTAAATATTTTCATCAACAGATGAAAACGGTATGCGATAAGCATCATCCAACCTTTTATGAAGAGTTCAAGAAATGGGCAGACAATTACTTTTTTATTAAGCATAGAAACGAAACACGAGGTATTGGCGGTGTATTCTACGATAAGCTGACACCCGAAAAGTCGGGATTAAGCCTTGAAGAGCTTTTCAATTTCTCTTGTGATTTGGGAAGAACTTTTGCTCCTACTTATGCGGAATTGGTAAACCGCCATCGTCATCAATCTTTTACCGAGAAAGAAAAGGAGTGGCAACTGGTACGCAGAGGACGTTATGTAGAGTTCAACTTGGTGTACGATGCAGGAACAAAATTCGGCTTAGAGACTAACGGACGTATAGAGTCCATACTGATGAGTTTACCTACACAGGCTAACTGGTTCTACGATTATAAGGTGGCAGCGGGATCTGCTGAGGAAAAGACATTATCCTTATTGAAAAAAGATATAAATTGGGTTTAAGAGCAGATATTAGATGGTAAATTTTAGTCGTTTCAAGCTGGATAACGGTTTGACTGTACTGGTCCACGAAGATCATACCACAGCAATGGCTGTGGTCAACATATTATATAAGGTGGGAGCACGTGATGAGTCTCCCGACAAAACGGGCTTTGCTCATCTTTTCGAACATCTGATGTTCGGAGGTTCCGTCAATATTCCTAACTATGACGCCCCCTTGCAAGCCGTAGGAGGGGAGAATAATGCTTTTACCACAAACGATATTACGAACTACTATATTACGCTTCCGGCAAACAATCTGGAGACAGCTTTTTGGTTGGAGAGCGACCGTATGTTAAGCTTAGCTTTCAGCAATCAAAGTTTGGAAGTGCAGCGTCAGGTTGTATGTGAAGAGTTCAAGCAACGTTATCTCAATCAACCTTATGGTGACGTATGGTTGAAGCTGAGGCCCTTGGCCTACAAGGTACATCCTTATCGATGGGCTACTATAGGCAAGGAACTTAAGCATATTGAAGAAGCGACGATGGAAGATGTGAAAGCGTTTTTCAAGAAATATTATACTCCTCAGAACGCTGTGATGGTGGTGGCAGGAGCTGTACAGCTCGATGAGGTAAAGCAGTTGGTGCAGAAATGGTTTGGCGACATTCCATCGGGAGAGCCTGTAGTGCGGGATATTCCTAAGGAGCCGCAACAGGTCGAAGCACGCTTCGAAAGGGTAAAAGCAGACGTTCCTGTGGATGCAATCTATATAGCTTTCCATGGCCCTGAAAGAATGGAAGCAGATTATTATGCTGCTGATCTGATTACCGATATCTTGTCCAGAGGTGCTTCATCTCGCTTGTACCGTGCACTGGTGAAAGAGCATCAGCTTTTCAGCGAGATCAATGCCTATATGATGGGATGTATAGACAGCAACTTGGTGGTCGTAGAAGGAAAGCCTTTGCCACATCTTTCATTGGAAGAGGCCGAACAACATATTTGGCAACAGCTGGATCGGCTGAAAGAAGAGCGTATTGAGGAGCAGGAACTTCAGAAAGTGAAAAACAAGGTAGAATCTACGATGCTGTTTTCCGAACTCTCCATTCTGGATAAGGCAATGAACTTAGCGTTTTTTGAAATGTTGAGCAAGGCAGAAGATTATAATAGGGAAGTGGAGAAATATAGTGCTGTTTCTTCCGAGGATATACTTCGCGTAGCCAATGCCGTATTTAGAAAGGAAAATTCATCGACCCTTTATTATCAATCAAACGCTAAAGAACATGTTGAATAGAACAGTACCTCCGGCTTTTCAAAGCATCAAGGATATTACGATTATACAGCCGGAAGAAATAGTATATAAAAATGGACTTAAAGCTTTTGTTTTTCAAGCTGAAAGCTTGGATCTGCTAAAGTTTGAGGTTACGTTTGCCAATATCTATACGCAAGAAGAGCTGGCCTATCTGAATCCAATACTGTCTTCCATGTTGAAGGAGGGGACTCAAACTCTTTCGTCAAAGGAAATTGCCGATACTATAGATTTTTATGGCGCTTACCTGATGCCGGAATACAGCTTAGACCATACATCGTTAACCTTATACACGATGCATAAATATGCAGATAAGGTTTTGCCGATAGTGGCCGATATTCTTAGGAATGCAAGCCTGCCACAGAAAGAGTTGAGTACATATATACGTAACAATAAGCAAAGCCTCCAAATATCGCTCCAGAAAAACGACGTATTGGCACGGCGATACTTTTATGATGCTGTCTTTCGGGGAACGCGCTATGGTGTATTGCCTACAGAGGAAAAATATGATGCTGTGACACGTGAGCAGCTATTGAATCTTTTCCAGCATCAGATATATCCTTCTAACTGTACGTTATTTATTGCCGGAAGAGTCGATAAGCCTATACTGGATTTGGTTAGTCAATATTTCGGTGAGGATTGGAAAAACGAACAGAAAGAGCTTAACGCAAATGCTCTTAGTTTTGATGCACATACAACGGAAGTCGTAGTGGTAGAGAAACCCGAAGCTTTGCAATCCGCTATTCGTTTGGGAACCACCTCCATTAGACGTGCTCATGAAGACTTCCCTGCCTTACAGTTTGTCAATACCTTGTTTGGAGGATTCTTCGGCTCACGCCTCATGCGTAATATTCGTGAGGAGAAAGGATACACCTACAGTATAGGTTCTTATGTAGGTAATCTGAAATACACGGGCTTTTTTACTATTGCCACAGAAGTGGGGATAGCTTCCACTCAAGATACGTTGAAAGAAATCGCAACAGAATTTGACAGGCTCAGAAGTGAACCTCCACAGCAGGAAGAAGTGGATTTAGTTCGCAATTACATGCAAGGAGTGATGCTTGGTAGTCTGGAAAGTATCTTTTCGCATGTGGATAAATTTAAAGCTACCTATTTCTCTGGGTTGACTTTAGATTATTACAGATATTATTCGGATGTATTAAAGGCCATGACTCCAGCAAAAGTGCAGGACATAGCTATTAAATATTTTGATTACGATAAGCTCTACAAAGTTGTTGTAGGAAAGATGTAATACTAACGCATTCGGACTTGATCTGTCCGAATGCATATTATTGCCTTTCAGCTTTCTTTTTTAGAGCCTTATTCATAGCTTCAAACCCTAATCTTGTATTTTTTGTGTTGAAAAAAGGTACGATAAGTCCACGGAAGGTTTCTTTGTGTATAAAGGTAGAAGTTCCATCTGCATGTTCTACAATTTCAAAATGATGTCTTCCGTCGAATAGCCCCGATATTCCTAACTTGCCCAACCATTGTAGAGACTTATTTGCTTCCATCATAGTCACTTTAGGGGAGAACGTCATTTCGCTGTTCGGTGAGCTTTGAATGCGAACTTTTATCTTGTTTCCGACGTTTAACTCTCCTTGTAACTCCTTTATAAATGGATTCCATAAAGGAAAAGATGCCGTGTCTGTTAATATTTGCCAAATCCTGTTTGCAGGTGCTTGGATCTGAATCTGAGTTGTTATAGTCTTTGTAATCATAATTTTTCTTTTGCTTACAAAGATCTCGGAAGAAGAGCATATTGCTCTTGACAAATGTCAAGAAATCAAAGTAGCTTTTTTCTTATTCGGCTCAGTGTTTCAGGAGTTATACCCAACATGGATGCGATATATTGCAGAGGTATTTGGTTAAATAAGTCTTTGTTATTTTGGAAAAAGAGCTGATAGCGTTCTTCCGCACTCATAGCTATATGAGAATATATACGTTCTTCCAAGGTGGTGAAGCAGTGAATGATAAAATGTTTTTCCACTTCATTCCAATCTGGAAGTATGTTATGGATTTGTAGGTAATCTTGTTTTGTGATGACAAGAAGCTGGCAGTCCACCAAGGCTTGCATGTTCCAGCGAGAAGGTTTATTGTACATAAAAGCAGGTAAGTCGGTGATGAAATATCCCGGAGTAGAAACCCATTGGGTGATTTCCCGATACGGAGTCTCCACGAAAATCCTGATATAGCCTTCCTGAAGAAAGGCTAGCTTGTTCGCTACTTTTTCTTTTTGTAGAAAGAAGTCTCCTTTCTTTATATTTTCTGTTTTGAACAGTGAGGTTATAGCCTGTATATCTTGTGTAGGTGAAATCTTAAAAAGTTGTCGTATTTGATATTCTAATAAGTTGGTCATAGCAGAAAACGAGCTTTAATAGGCTGAAGAAAGATGTACTTTCAAATGTTTGATGGTATTTTTTCCTGCGGATGTGAAGCTAAGAAAGAAAGCGAAATCAAGACACAAGACTTTTGACTGTATTTTTCCTTGGCAAGCTCCGAAAGCACCGTGGGTGATGACAGCATCTAGTTCCATTTTATAGAAAGAGTGGTTGCTGGGAATTTCATGTTGTAGTGCCGCGAAGTCAAAAGATTGAAGCTTGCCGGCCACTTCAAAAGTGAACGTTTCCACCACCATAGCCCTTAGCACAGACCACTGTTGACTCCAAAGAGCTTCGGTAAACTCTTTGATGATACGTTTTTTCGGTGCGTTGTTACAATCCTTTGGTGCTAGGACTTCCATGGTCTTGCTGTTGGAATAGTTTGAAAGCTACTAGTATAAGAATTTTTTCCGAAAAAACTAGGACGCTAGAATATCGTTATCCAATCGGCCTGGATTTGGAGACGCTTAGGTTTGGAAGGGGCGTCCAAGTCAGGATAGTCGCCAATGCGCTCATTTTCATCCGTAATAAAGACAAACTGCCATTGGTTGGTAGCTTCATGAAAGATTTCCCATCCGTTAAGAAGATCATGTTCGACAATCATATCAGGGTAGAGGGCTTGAATTTGCTGCACGCTAGCATTGGGATGAAGTCCATTGGTCGTAGTGAGGTTATTATGGATAGCGACAATGGAAAGAATGGTGTCCGTTTCCAGTTTGGGGATAAGCACAAAGACGAGCTCTTTGTTCAGGTAATAGAGATAGCTTTTTCCCCCGCCATCAAAACCGAAGTTACCGGCCTCATCTTCGCCTTTGATAAGTCCTGTAAAAAGCTTTTCCGCTTTCTCTATTGTCATACCTATGTGTAAGGGACCTAAGCTGCCTTTTTGTATAGGAAACTTGTCAAAGTCAAACAATAAGCTGTCTGTCATTGATAGGCTGTCGGAGAGGGTTTCGGCATTTCCCATATCATTTGTTGAAGAATTTGTGTTCGGACGACAGGCCCAACAGATTAGCAGTAACGTTAAGGTCAATAGGTTTTTCATGGTATTTGCGTATAAAGAGTATATGTTATTTAAGTCTTACAAGGACTCCTTTTCGCTTTACAATATTCTTATAATCCCATTGAATATCTTTCGCTTTTAGTAACCATCGTTTTAAGTCATCCAAACTAATTTCTTGTATGGTCTGATAAAAGATGGAAGCATCTTTAAATTTTGGACCTGGGATTAAAGTCTCATCTTCAAAGTCGGCACCGCTCCAAAACATCAGGCGCAGCCCTTTCTTCTCTTTGCTATAGCCTACGATAGGATTTCCTTCCAGAAACCATACGGGATGTCCGTGCCATAATTTGTTCTCTGCTTCGGGGAGATGTTGACATATAGTTTGTGTCAAAAGATTGCAAATGGCTTTATCTTCGGCAGATAATCCTTCCTGATATTTGATTATTTGTGGTGATAAATTTTGCATACCTTCATTTTTTAAGATTTTCCAAAAGGCTTTCGAGCTGATTTAATCCGGCAGTAAATCCTTCTTTAAAACCCATTCCCATAGTCTGTTCTAGAGCCTCTGTATTACTGAAGAGCAGGGTGACTTTGATAGTAGTAATGGTGTTGTTTTCGTGAAAAGAGATATGCCAGTCGTTTTGAGGCAATTCAGGGGTCGTCACTCCCTGATCGTCGCAGAAGTACCCTCTATAAGAGAAGGAAAGTTGAGGTTCTATATGGCTGAATTTAGCTTTAGCCCAATGACGTTCACCATCCGGCCCTACCATGGCGTACAGCCATTGGCCCCCTTCCCGGAAGTCCATGCTTTTTGTTTCAGCATTCCAAGGTTTTGGTCCCCACCACCTGTCCAGAAAGTCTTCAGATGTCCATGCCTCCCACAACAATTTGAGGGGAGCTTCATACTCACGCCGGACATTAATGATATTCTTTTTTTGGTCTATAGAAAATTCATAAAGCAGGTTTTCTTGCATCTTTATTGATGTTTATGTAGGATTATTGGAATAACAAAAAAAGTGCACATATGTTTTATGCTTGAATTAATAGTTTGCTAACGCAGCAGAAAGGATGTCAAAGTTTTCTTTGTCGAAAGCAACTAAATTAATTTTTTCTAAAATGGAGTCTTTTTGTAAGAATGTAATTATAGTTCGTATGGCTATAATTGCTGCTTTTTCTTTTGGAAAGCCAAAGATTCCGGTGCTGATGCAAGGAATAGCCATTGTCTTGCATGTATATTGAGTAGCCAGCTTTAAAGCACTATAATAGCATTGGGCGAGAAGCTCTTCTTCGTGTTGAGATCCTCCTTGCCATATAGGACCCACGGCGTGAATTACGTATTGGGCAGGAAGATTTCCTGCCGAAGTAATCACGGCTTCGCCGGTGGGGCAGATACCCCGGTTGGCAATTATTTTTTGACATTCCTGCAAGATGGTAGGACCTCCGGCACGGTGTATGGCACCGTTTACGCCGCTTCCATCTGAAAGTTGAGAATTTGCCGCGTTGACGATAGCATCAACATGTATTGTGGTGATATCTCCCGCTACTATACATATCTTGGATTTAGCTTGTATGCACATGTTATTTTTGCTGTGGATACACCAATTCCCAAAGATGTCCGTCCGGATCGGTTATATAACCTATATAACCTCCATATTTGCGGTCTATGGTTGCTTCCGCAGGTGCCGTACCGCCATAGAGAGGTGCGTTTTGCAGGGCTAGGTCTACATCTTCTTGCGAGTCCAAAGCACAGCTTATAAAGGCTCCTACTTGGTTGGTAGGAAAATACGATAATCTTCGTGCACGTTTACTGTATTCTTCGAAGGCAGCCTGTTCCATCAAAAAGAGAGAAAGATGTGGTAGCTCTATTGTCACAATACCCTCTTCATTATCTAATTCTTTAAGGCCAAATACATGCTCGTAAAAATGCTTAGTTCTCTCCGAATTTTTAATTGGTAGGCAAAGTACAGTGGTTCTAATTTTCATAAATAAACAGTTTAGCTTTAAAGAATTGGTTACCGTTAACTGTGTGAAAATATGGTCTTGGAAGGCTTTGATACAGCCTCCTTTATAAATATAACAATTTATCGGCTTTTGGAAAAGGAGGTGAGCTTAAAATAACTTAATTCAATTTCATGTTGTATGGGAATGTTATCGTAACCTGTCAAAGGGATGGAGGGTTTTATTTTGCGGGCATGATCCACAGCGTTTAGATGTATGTCGGTAATTGTGAATTGTCTTTTTTGATAGAACCGTAATGCTCTCAGGTTGTCATTAGTAGTCACTAGCCATAGCCTTTGACAGTCCGAATGGAGAAAGACTTCTTTAACGCCTTCCAATAGGGCAGAACCTATACCGTGTCCTTCATTGAAGCTGTCCAAAGAAACTATCTCGATTTCTTTGTTTTCCATGGTATAGGTCAGCAGACCTACAATCCTGTTTTCTTCAATGAGCACTAAAGACTCCAAGTCAGCAACATAATGCACCTTGCCTCTTGAAACCATAAAATCCGTATTCCATCTTTCTATAAAAAGTTTTAATACATCTTTTTTAATGTCTTCTGTGGCTTTAAGTATCATATGTTAAGCTTCTTCATACAAAAATAAAAGCTTCATAGGAGATTGTATTGCTACGGTTGATCTTCCATGAAGCTTGAAGGTGTACAGTAATAAATCTAAAAACTATTCTTGGCTTTGTTGTTTTTCTTTTTCTTTGAGCTTTTTCTTTTCAGCTTTGGAAAGCTCTTTGCGTTGAAATTCGGCAACTTCCACTATGCGAGGCACACTACTCTTTGGTGCCATATGTTTAAGACGTTTAAGTTTTTTGCGATAACGGATTGCCCGGATGGTTCTACTGTCTTTATACAGGTTCCAATTCATAAGAAGTACGGAAACCAAGACCACGCAAAGTCCCATAATCTGAAGTATGGTAACCTCATGATCGGTGAAGAAATGTACGAGCAGCAAGGCAACGATAGGGTTCACATAGGCATATGTGCTCACTTCCGTGGCCGGACGAACTTGCAACAACCAAATGTAGGAGCTGAAAGCTAGGATAGAGCCCATCGTCACTAGATACAGCAATGCCCCCCAATCTGCAAGGTGTACTGCCTTGTAGTCGAAACGGGAATACTCTCCATTGAACAGAGCTACCAGCGTGAAAGCTACCCCGGCAGTCAGCATTTGCCAGGCGGTCTTCACCATTACATTCAGTGCTTTTTTCTTGTTGGTAGTCTTACCTTTCTGGCTGTATTTGGACCACAGGGAGCCTATCGTCCAGCCTATGGTTCCCATTACTAAGACGCCCATAGCGGTGATATTTTGCGATTTCGTCTCCTCAGCAACAGTATTGGCAAATATCTGTTCGGCAAAGAGCATAATGACACCTGCAAAACCGAAAAACAATCCCAATAAAGTTGGGATGCTGGAAAAGTTTTCTTTCCATTTTGGTTTATCTAGCAGAACAAACCAAATAGCGGTAGCTGCCGATAAGATGGAAACGATGCCACTGGAAATGTACTGTTCGGACCATATGATACAGGCCATATCGACAAACAGCAGTAAGAACCCTACAAAAATAGCCTGCTTGACATCTTCTTTATTGAAAAGCTTGTATCCTTTTAAGGCACAGTACCCCATTAATAATGGACCTGCAATAAGAAAACGGATAGAGCCCAAAACAAATGGCGAGAAGGAGCGTAATGCCTCCTCAATAAAGAAAAAGGTGGACCCCCACACTATATAGACCACTAAATAGGCGAGGATAACGCTTAATATCGATGGTTTACTTTCTTCCATTTTAAACAGTCGGAATAACAAGTTTTTGTTCTTCTTTAATTGTCTCCAACACGATAGTTGTACGTGTAGAAATGATACCTTCAATTTTTCCTAAAGTGTTGCGCATGAGGTCGACCAAGCCGGCAGCGTCTGCGGTTCTTACTTTAATCAAGTATCCATCATCTCCCGCAATGTCGTGCACTTCCTGAACTTCCGGAATTTCGGCCAATAGGTAGGCTATACCTTGTTCACCAATAATGTCGGAAGTTTTGATGAAGATAAATGATAAGAGATTCTGGTCTAATGCCGCCGGATTGATTTTAGCATTGTACTGTAAGATGACTTCCTTTTGCTCCAGTTTTTTTACACGTTCTAGTATGGCCGAAGGAGCCATACCCAATTCCCGCGCGATATCTGCATTGTTGGTTCGCGCGTTATTTTGCATGATACGCAATATCTGATAATCTATATGGTCTAAATTAATTTCTAATTTTTTCATTCTGCAAAAATACATAAATATCGAATAAAATTCAAAATTTATTCTTTGATAAAGAATTTTGTTCGTCTATGTAAGGTTTGTATTAATAAATTTGCAAGAAAATGCAGTGGTTTTTGCGGTTTTGTGCGGTTTTTAATTTAGAATACGTATAAACAGTTAAATATTTGGGCTAATTATTATCAAAAATAACAATCTTTGCTTAGATTTGTTTTAGTGTAAAGCTTATTATTTTATTATTCATATGTCAATATCTTTAGAAAAGCTTAATAGCGAATTAGAGGGGGAGTTGTATTATAGGGAATGGGATCCTAAGCATCATACCATGTTGGTAGCTTATTCTACGGATGCTTCCGTATATCAGGAGAAACCTTTAGCTGTAGCTATTCCGTATACCAAGCAAGACCTAATTACCTTAATACGTTTTGCTGACGAAAATAAAATCACTTTAATTCCTCGTACTGCCGGAACTTCTTTGGCGGGCCAAGTTGTAGGAAAAGGTATTGTAGTGGATATTTCGAGATTTTTCAATAAAATTCTTGAGGTGAATGTGGAGGAAGGATGGGCACGTGTGCAACCAGGAGTGATTCGTGATGACCTGAATGCCTATCTCAAACCTTACGGCTTGATGTTCGGTCCTGAAACTTCCACGGCCAGTCGTGCAATGATTGGTGGGATGATTGGAAATAACTCATCGGGGTTGCACTCCATAGTTTGGGGGGATACAAGGGCCAATTTGCTGGAAGCTCATGTTTTGTTGAACGATGCATCAGAGGTTGTTTTCAAAGCTTTAGAACCTCAGGAGTATTTTGCTAAGCTGGCACAGAAGGACAGAGAAGGAGAGATATACCGTCAGCTCAATGACCTATTGACTAATAAGGAAAATATTGATATAATCAATTCGGGCTATCCGAAGAAAGATATTACCCGTCGTAATACCGGCTATGCATTGGACTTTCTGGTAGATACGACAAAACCTTTCAACCTCTGTAATCTGTTGGCCGGTTCGGAAGGAACTTTAGGCATAGTGACAGAGGCCAAGATCAAACTACGTCCATTACCCCCTAAGGAGATAGGCTTGCTATGTGTACACTTTTCCGATATGGTGGAATGTATGCATGGTAATGTAGTTGCATTGCAACATAAGCCGGAAGCGTCGGAGCTGGTAGATAAATATATTCTTGACTTCACGGTAGGTCATCCGACATATCAGTATAATCGTTTTTTTATCGAAGGTGATCCTCAAGCTCTACTGATAGTGGAGTTCCGTGCAGACAAGGAAGAAGAAATCGTCCGCAAGGCAGAGGCTTTGAAGCAGGATCTGATTTCCAAAGGGCTGGGATACGCTTATCCGTTAGTGATGGGAGTGCAACAGACCAACCTTGTATGGGATGTGCGCAAGGCAGGGCTGGGATTAATCCGAAATCTTCCTGGAGACGAACAACCGGTAAACCTCATTGAAGACTGTGCGGTATCGCCGAAAGATCTACCTGCCTATGTAGCGGATGTGCAACAAATTCTTAAGGAAGAGGGCGTGCATGCCTCGTACTATGCTCATGCCGGAGCAGGAGAATTGCATATTGAGCCGTTCATAAATCTGAAAACCGCAGAAGGTAAGCGTAAGTTTCGTTCTATTTTAGAAAAGACCACCGACCTGGTGTTGAAATACAATGGTTCACTTAGCGGGGAACATGGTGACGGTAGGCTACGTGGTGAGTTTATCGGCAAAGTGCTAGGAGAGAAAGTGTATGCTTTGCTGCAGGAGGTGAAAAATGTATTTGACCCGAAAGGCATCTTTAATGCCAATAAAATTGTAAATACGCCACCGATGGACTCTTCCTTGCGTTATGATAAGGTAATTGATGGCAAGGAAATCCAGACCTATTTTGACTTTACGAAAGACGAAAGCATTTTGCGTCTTACAGAGAAATGTTCGGGTTCGGGAGATTGTCGTAAGACCGAAATCACTGGAGGAACGATGTGTCCTTCGTTTATGGCTACACGCAATGAAAAGGACACCACACGTGCCCGTGCTAATATGTTGCGTCAGTTTCTGACAAATTCGACTAAAGAAAACCGCTTTGATCACGAGGAGCTGAAAGAGGTAATGGACCTTTGTTTAAGCTGTAAAGGCTGTAAAACAGAATGTCCATCTAGTGTTGATGTGGCCAAGATGAAAGCCGAATTCCTTCAACATTATTATGATGCTAATGGAGCCCCTTTCCGCGCCAAGGTTATTGCCAATTTCACGAAGTCCCAACATCTAGGGGCTATGGTGGCGCCAGTATACAATTTCTTTGCACAAAACAAATTGACTTCAAGTCTTATCAAATCGGTGTTGGGATTTGCTCAGGACAGAAGCTTGCCGGAAGTGAGTGGTACAACCTTAAGAAGCTGGATAAAAAAGCAGAAAACACAACCATCTAAGCGGAAAGTTTATCTTTTCTGTGATGAGTTTACTGATTATAACGACACCCACATCGGTAAGACCGCGTATAAGCTGCTTACTGCCTTAGGCTATGAGGTGCTTTTTGCACCCCATAAAGAAAGTGGAAGAACTTATCTTTCCAAAGGCTTTGTGAAGGAGGCTAAAAGGCTGGCAAACGAAAATGTAACTTTGCTTAAAAATAAAATTTCGGAAGAAACACCGCTTCTGGGGATCGAACCTTCGGCCATCGTTACATTCCGTGATGAGTATTTGAGTTTGGTGGATAAACCTTTGTTGGAAGATGCCAAAAGAATAGCACAGCATGCCCTTATGGTGGATGAGTTTCTGGCACAGGAGATAGATAAAGGAAATATTACAGCCGATATGTTTACTGACGCAAAACAGCATATCAAGCTGCATGGACACTGTTACCAAAAAGCTTTCCATCTCGTAGGTTATACGGAGAAAGTGTTATCGTTGCCGACGAATTATTCGGTAGAGGTTATCCCTTCCGGGTGTTGTGGTATGGCGGGTTCTTTCGGCTATGAGAAGGAACATTATGATATCTCGATGAAGGTTGCCGAATTGGTATTGTTACCGGCTGTTCGCGCAGCTAAAGAGGATGTCCTAATCGCTGCGGCGGGAACATCATGCCGTCATCAGATCAAGGATGGCGCGGCACGTAAGTCCTACCATCCAGTAGAAATTTTGTATAACGCTTTAAAAAGATAAAACATTATCGTAATTTGCTATAATAAAACTCTATTGCCATGAACATAGCAAAAATTTTCTTGACTGCTGGTTTCGCAGCGATGGTGGCATTGTCCGGTTGTGGCAATTCTTCCAATAAAGGACAGTCAGACCAAGGTCTTCCCTTAGAGAAGTTCACCAATGATAAAAATGCCCAAAAGCAATATTTCTTCCTACGTATTGTAGAGGAGAATGAAACAGATTCTTCAAAAGTATACGTAGCCAAATCGGTTTTCGACCAAGATACCGTAGGAATGAAAGTAGAAGTCTTGAAAAATATAGAACCGGGGGTTGACGGTCAAGGCCGTCCTAAAGAGTCCGGATTTGTTAAAGGGGCTATCAAAATTTCTTCTATAGGCGAAGAATCCAATGCTTTGGTAAGAGCATTATCCACCATTTTCGGTATGGAATCAGCAGGCCAGATGAGCTCCGAAGCGATCTTACCTACTGTCTTTTCTTCCAATACAGTGGCTGTAGATCTGAGTAAGAATGCTACGTATAGCTTTAAGTTGTTCTTCGAAAATTCTGTAGGAGATCCAGCAGAAGTTTTTGCTACGCTCGACCTGTATAAGAAATCTTTCGAGATGTCTGAAAAAGATGCTTCGTTCCGCCCGCAGTGGCTGGCTGCTTTCGAAGGAAAATAACAAGAATAACCAATAAGGCTTGCCTAATGGCAAGCCTTATTGGTATAATACCTCATAAAACCCTTCACTCCAAATTTTTATAGCTTTTTCTGCTTCTTGTTCGTTAAGGTGTCCATATCCTATACGCATGGCTGTGATATACTTATCCTGATAGAGGATATGTTGTGGTATGGTAAGTCCTTTTCTTTCACAGTTGCGACATATGGTCAGTAAAGGCACTTTCTGCTTAAACTCCACCCAAAATGCCAAGCCCATATGAGGTGGATTAAAATCTATAATTCTGTCAAAATAAGAATCCAAAAGGACGCTGAACTGGTTTCTGCGCCTAAGATATAATTTGGTGAGCCGTTGTGCTTGACGCAAAAAGTAACCTTCTTTTACGTATTCGCTTAAAGCATGTTCTATCAAGGGCGAAGAGGTGGATTGTAAGGTATTTTTGACTTTCTGTAATTCTCGGATAACGGATGAGGGAGCGACAATATATCCCATGTCATAAGGAGGGGGAAGCAAGCCTTCTAAACTATTAAGATAAACGACTGTATGCTGGTCATCATGATGAATGAGCGAAGTGGGAGACTGTCGGTCGAAAATAAAATCTGTTCCGCTATCATCTTCTATAATTGCGAAGCCATATGTTTTGGCTAAAGCGATCAACTCTTTTTTCTGTTCTTCCGATAAAGTCCGCGCGGTGGGATATAATGTGTTCGTATGAATATAAAAAGCTCTAATATTTTCTTTTGCAAGAATTGACTTAAGCTCTTCTATGTCTAGTCCCTTTTCGTTCAGAGACACAGTATATAGTTTTGCTCCGCAATCTTTCAGCATCATGTTTATAAAATAATGACCGGGCTGGGTGACCACAACAATATCATTCGGCTTTATCAGCGTTCTCAGAATGCACAACGTGCTTATTTTGTGATTTCCGGTAACGAGAATTTTTTCGGCATTAACAGCAATGCCTTTCTGAATAAGAAGAAGGTTTATCAGTTGATTTTTAAGATTTTCATTTTCTGAATGAATGTTTTTGTTGAGCTGATTTAACAACCATTTGCTTTGCGAAGCCGCACTAAGAAAGGTGTTCAACAATTTGAGGTCTGTGGTTCTGTAATCGGGCGTACCATCTGTCAAAAAGAGAGAGGAGTGAAGAACATTGGAAGATAAATCGAGTACAGGATTGGAATAAAGCTGATATGGTAGCTGTTTCTCTTTTTCCTCCTTGGTAATTATTGGGGGGTGAGGTGCTTTTATTTTCTGCTGTGTGACATAAGCCCCACGCTGTGGAAGAATTTCTATCCATCCTTGCGCTGCCAGTTCATCATATGCTGCTACCACGGTCTGGCGATGGATGTACAGCCGTTCGCTAAGAAGTCTCGTCCCCGGAAGCTTTTCTCCGCGCAGAACAATCTTAACCTGAATGGCTTTTACAATACCTTGAGCAATCTGAAGATAAAGAGGGGTGCTGTCGTTGCGTTGCAATTTGATGTACGGCAGGAGTTTGTTGATAACTGGACTATTCATGGATATAAAACTGGACTATCTATTTGATGGAGAAAGATAAGACTTTTGTGACGAAAAATTTAAGATTATGAAACTTAAACGCAGTGTTTTATTCATCACCTGTACTAATTTTTTCTTTATGGCGCATGCACAGAAATTTGAAAAGCTTCAAGACAGCATCGCTGAGGTAGTGATTTCAGAAAACAGGTTACAGATTCCTTTTTCCAAACGGAGCAGGGATATCCAAATCATTAATAATGAAGATATCAAGCGGTTGCCGGTAAAATCTATCAATGAGGTGTTGGCCTATGCTAACGGAATGGATATAAGACAACGTGGTCCTTTCGGTACACAGGCAGATATAAGTATTGACGGTGGTTCTTTTGAGCAGGCGTTGATTCTAATCAATGGTGTAAAAATTTCAGACCCACAGACGGGCCATCATACTATGAATATTCCTATAGCCATGGATGCAGTAGAGCGTATAGAGATCTTGCGAGGGCCTATGGCTCGTGTTTATGGGGCTAATGCATTGACCGGAGCGATCAACATTGTTACACGAAAGGATGTTAAAAGTGGGCTGTCAGCACATATACAATTGGGCTCCTCATTCGAAAAGAAGGAAGAAGGAGACGGAAAAGGCAGATATGGCGCTGGAGGTATGCAAGTGGTAGGTCAGCTTGTAGAACAGAATCACCAACACCTGTTCTCCGTTTCTTCACAAAAGTCGAATGGACAGCGCTATAACAGTCAAACGGAGGATATACGTACTTATTATCAAGGAAGCTATCAGCTGCAGGATGAACATTCACTAGAGTGGGCGGCAGGCTATATTAACAACGCTTTCGGAGCTAACGGTTATTATGCATACCCTGGTGATAGGGAATCCTATGAAATCGTGAAAACCTTTTTTACCTATGTTGCTTCCAAACATTATCTAGGAAAAAGGTTTTATCTAAGTCCACGTATATCAAATCGTTTTAACAAGGATGATTACCGCTATTATAGACAAGATCTGAGTAAGGCGCGTTCCGAACACAAGAATAATGCTTTTGCGGTGGAATTGAATAGCAGATTTACAACGGATTTCGGCGATTTGGGGATAGGGGTAGAGTATAGAGATGAGCAGGTGAACAGCAATAATCTAGGTAAGCATTTCCGATCAAACATAGGAACTTATTTGGAATATAGGACGCAACTTTTCTCTAAAGTAGGCCTTCATCTAGGAGCCTATGGTAACTACAATACAGATTACGGCTGGCAGATATATCCGGGAATGGATATGGGCTTCCCACTTAATAAAGATTGGAAATTGAATGTGAATGTAGGTGCCAGCCAGCGTATTCCTTCCTTTACAGACCTTTATCTAAATCAACCTATGAATAAAGGTAACCAGCAGTTGAATCCGGAATCTGCTTGGCAGTATGAGGCATCGATACAAGGGAAGGTGGCCGGATTGAGGCTAGAAGGACGTTATTTCTATCGAGAGATTACTGATTTTATAGATTGGATCAAACAAGCACATACTCCAGGAGAGGATTTGACCGACATCCCTTTTCAGCCATACAACTTTGGAAGCAATAAGGTTCATGGTTACAGTATAGACTTAAGAAAAGATTTTATTTTTTCTACTGATCAACAGTTGAACCTTGTGGTAGGGTATAATCATCTTAACCCAAAAGAGATGAGCTATCAGGAGGATGTACACTCCAAATATGTTTTGGAGAGCTTGAAACATCAGGTTTTGTTTCGTCTTTCTTATAGACGTTCGAATTGGACATTCAGCTCGGCTAACAGATGGATAGAGCGCGAGTTGAATAATCCCTATTTTATTTCTGACCTGCACCTAGGCTACCGATATGGGAAGTTGGATTATTATGTAGAGATGAGTAATCTTGCCAATGCCCAGTATGTGGAGTCCGGTGCAGTATTGATGCCCAAGCGCTGGTTTGCTGTAGGGGCAAGGTTTTCCCTTTAGAAGATTATAGACAAACAAAAAAGCATCGGAATTCCGATGCTTTTTTGTTTACGATTGTTATCTCTATTAGATAAACTTACCAACTTCTTGTGCTAAGTCGATAATTTTGTTTGAATAACCCCATTCGTTGTCGTACCAAGATACAACTTTTACGAAGTTGTCATTCAACGAAATACCAGCTTTAGCGTCGAAGATAGAAGTGCGTGCATCGCCTAAGAAGTCAGTAGATACTACTTCGTCTTCTGTGTAGCCTAAGATACCTTTCAATTCGCCTTCTGAAGCTTCTTTCATCGCTTGTTTGATTTCTTCATATGAAGCACCTTTTTCTAGACGAACTGTCAAGTCTACTACCGAAACGTCAGCAGTAGGCACGCGGAAAGACATACCTGTTAATTTACCTTTCAAGGCTGGCAATACTAAACCTACGGCTTTTGCAGCACCTGTCGAAGAAGGGATGATGTTTTGGTAAGCACCTCGACCACCTCTCCAGTCTTTTACTGAAGGGCCATCAACAGTTTTTTGTGTTGCTGTCACAGCGTGTACAGTAGTCATCAAACCTTCGATGATACCGAATTTGTCGTGCAATACCTTAGCGATAGGAGCAAGACAGTTAGTAGTACATGAAGCGTTTGATACGATATGTTGGTCTGCTTTTAATTCTTTGTGGTTTACACCCATAACGAAAGTGGGGGTGTCATCTTTTGCTGGAGCAGACATAATAACTTTTTTAGCGCCTGCTTGGATGTGTTTTTGAGCTAGCTCCTGTGTTAAGAACAAGCCTGTAGATTCGATAATTACTTCCGCACCTACTTCATCCCACTTCAAGTTAGCCGGATCTTTCTCAGCTGTCACACGTATAGTTTTACCGTTTACAACTAAATTACCGTCTTTTACTTCTACTGTACCGTCAAATTTTCCGTGAGTAGAGTCATATTTCAACATATATGCCATATAATCTGGCTCTACTAAGTCGTTGATACCAACGATTTCAATATCATCACGTTTTACAGCAGCTCTAAATGCTAAACGACCGATACGGCCAAATCCGTTAATTCCAATTTTCATTTTCTTAATTTTTGTTTATGTAATATTTTATTAGATTTTGAATAGGTTCTTTTACTATAGTTTTAATATTCAAATGATGTTCTTTGGCTAAATCTAGCAGCCAATCCTGGTAGTTGTACGCTACCGACCCTGTAAGTCCTATCTGCGCGTCCGGATATTGGTCCAGCAGAGGAAGGATATAAGTATTAATATACGTTTCCAGTCCCTTTTTTATAATGGAGGCCAGATAATGTTCATTTTTGTTTTCGTAGAAAAAGTCTGCAAACGATGTCAGAAACAAGTTGGGGTTAGGGCTGTTGTACAGCTTTTCTAGGATAATCTTACGGTCTAAGTTGAATTTTCCTATGAGCTTTTCGCGGAAACCCTGCGGCATGGCGTCGGTAAGGAAGTCGCGCAGCACTTGCTGAGCTATCCAGTTTGTTGAGCCTTCATCTGCAAGGATATAGCCCAATCCATAGTTGTTTTCTACGATTTTCTTCCCTGTATAATAGGCGGCATTGGAGCCTGATCCGATGATTCCTACGATACCTTTGTCATCACCCAAAGTAGAAAGGGCTGAGGCATCCAAATCATGTGAGACTTTTACCTTGGCATTTTTAAAGAAGTTGGAAAATACGTTGGCGATTTTATCCTGTCTTTCTTTTGAAGAAGCTCCCGCACCGAAAAAGAATATTTTCTTTATCTTTTCTGCATTATATAGCAGGTCTGTACTTTTGTTGAGCAACTGATTTATGAAATTTTCATCTTGAATATAAGGATTGATGCCCACTGTGCGAAAGCCGTGCAGCAATTTGCCTTTTTCGGCAAGCCGCCAGTCTGCATATCTTGATCCGGTGAAAATAACTAAAATCATATGGCTCAACTATTTGTTCATTATATTGGCTATCGCCAACAATTCGTCATCTAGTTTCAGTTCTTTAGTGTTTAGGGCTTCTTCAAGAGGCGTAGTAACCATTTGGTTGCCGCGGATACCTACAGTGGCCTTGCTGTTGCCTTTCAGAAGTTCGTTGACTGCTATGTATCCCATTCTTGTTCCCAAGATGCGGTCAAAGCTACTTGGAGCACCACCTCGTTGTAAGTGACCTAATATACTAACTTTTATGTCAAGATGCGGAATTTTTTCTTTTACAATTTTGGCAACATTGTACGCTCCTCCATTTTTGTCACCTTCGGCAATGATAACAATCATGGAAGTTTTGTTGCGGCTTTCTGCCAGATATATTTCATCCAATAGGTCATCAATGCCGGAATTTAGCTCCGGAAGGAGTATAGCTTCCGCACCGCCACCCACGCCGGCACTTAAGGCAATGCATCCTGAATCTCTACCCATCACCTCTACGAAGAAGACGCGGTTATGCGAGGAAGCCGTGTCGCGTATTTTGTCTATTGCTTCTATTACGGTATTGTTGGCTGTATCATAACCTAAGGTGTAGTCAGTACCACAAAGGTCGTTGTCTATAGTTCCCGGAATACACATTACAGGGATATCATATTCTTCGGAGAAGATTTTGGCACCGGTGAATGTGCCGTCACCCCCAATAGCTACCAATGCATCGATACCTTGGGATTTTATATTGTTGTAAGCTTTCTCTCTACCTTCTTTCGTTTTGAAATCTAGGCACCGCGCGGATTTAAGGATAGTTCCTCCCTTTTGGATGATAGAACTTACGGACCTGCGGTTCATGTCTACAAACTCGCGGTCTATCATACCTTGGTATCCGTGGTAAATTCCTGTTACAGCAATGTCGTGATAAATAGCAGTTCTCACTACAGCTCGGATCGCTGCATTCATGCCAGGCGCATCGCCACCTGAAGTAAAAACTCCAATTCTGTTTATCTTTTTCAATGTGGTTTCAGTTTAAGTTCAAATACGAATATAATGTGTATTTTTTACACTATTAAATTTTTTATGCATTTTTTGTGAGATTTTTGCATTTTGGTGACTTCCTTTGTTGTAACAATCTATGTTTGCATATTTTTTGTTTTTAAATTTTATGATTATTGATTAATATCGCATATGATTTTGTAACTGCTTAATATAACCTACATATGTTGTCGTTTTTTACAGTAGATTGTCTGATCTTTACCTTTCATGATGGTAAGCTCAAAGTATTGCTCACAGAGCGCAACGAGTACCCTTATCGTGATTGGTGGGCAATGCCGGGTTATTTTGTCAATAAGGATGAAGAGATGGAAGATGCTGTAAACCGGATAGCGTACGAACATACGGGGTTGAAAAACATTTATCTGGAGCAGTTGGCCGCTCTTGCCGGACTCAAGCGTCACCCGGAAGGTAGAATTCTTACGGTAGCTTATATGGCCTTGGTAAGGTATGACGAGGTTAAACACAAGATAAAACCGGTGACAAACTATATGCGTCAGGCTAAGTGGTTTGATGTGCACGAAGTGCCGGAACTTGCCTTCGATCATAATGAAATCCTGCGTCTTGGACTAGACAAACTGAAAAGAAACTTGCATTATACTATGGCTCCTTATGAGCTTCTTCCTGAAAAATTTACATTAACTCAATTGCAGCAAGTTTACGAGTCCATACTCGGTGAAACACTAGATAAACGGAACTTCAGAAAGAAGATGAGTAATCTCGGGTATCTTAAGGAATTGGATGAATTCCAGACCGGAGTGTCTTATAGGGCCGCACGTCTCTATAAGTTGGATAAGAAAAAGTTCCTCAAGCTTTTCTCGTAGTATTATCATTTTCTGTTTCTTTTTTGTCAGCGCATTGTATTTTTTTAAATACACAATAGTTTGTGTTTAAACTTTTTTTATTTTTGACCATTCTTTTGCTAAAGTCAAAAGTTAAAAAGTTTAAAATGGATAAAAGAAAAGAAGAAATAATAGAGGCTGCTATTCGTCGCTTCTCGCATTATGGTTTTGCAAAGACCACGATGAATGAGATTGCGGAGGATTTAAAAATCACGAAGGCTAATCTATATTATTATTATCCGGATAAGACGGCGCTTATTAAAGATGTGATTTGTTCCATCTCACATGAATTGATTTCTGCGGAAGAGAAAATGATTGCCGCGTATGATGGTGATTTCTTAGGAACATTATTTGCCATCTTAAAATTTCGGGCCGAACATATGAGAAAGCATTATATGCTTTATATCAATGAAAATCTGGATTGGTTAAAAGGCTTGGAGCTTTCTGAAGTGATAAAACAGGTATATACCAAAGACTTGGATTTGATGAAGTTGCTAGTGCAGAAGGCCGTAGAAGACGGCTCGTTGAAGTTGGATAATATCGAAGAGTCTTGTGCCATCTTTGGAGATATCATCCGTGGGTTGACCTTGACTTACACTATAGAAGATATACTCTGCAAGATTCCAAACCTGGAAAATGTAGATAAGATACTTGCCAGCCAGATTAACGCCGCTAAATTAATTTTTCAAGAACGTATAGTTACTAATAAATAACCGATGAGAAAGATCAGATTAATTGCTGTTTTATTAGCCGGGATGTTTAGTTTTTCTTATGCCGATGCGCAAGAAATCTTAACACTGAAAGATGCGATAAAATATGCTTTGCAGAATAAGGCAGAAGCTAAGAAAGCTGCCTTAGACTTAGAAAATGCACAATATCAGATTGATGAGGTGCGCGGTACGGCCTTGCCTCAGATCAATGCTGCCGGAAGTTTGAAATACAATGTCATCATTCCGGAAATGGCTATTGATATGGGAGGTGTGGTGAACAAGGTGAAAATGGGCCAACCGTGGAATGCTACGGGAGTAGTTTCGTTGAACCAACAACTGTTCAACCAATCGGTATTCACCGGTCTGAAGGCCGCTACCACCACGCGAGAGTTTTATATTATCAATAAACAGTTGACCGATGAGCAATTAATAGAACGTGTGGCGACTGCATATTACGAGGTGTATCAAACTCAATTGCAGTTACAAACCATAGAAACAAACTTAAATAGTACGACTAAAATCCGAGATGTCATTGCGGGTCTGGTGTCTGCCGGATTAGGTAAGCAGATTGACTTGGACAGAACGAACGTACAGATTAACAACCTGATTGCCAACCGCCAGATCGTGGTGAACGCCCTAGAGCTTAAGGAAAATGCGTTGAAGTTCGCCATTGGCATGCCTATGGATAAAGATATTACCCTTCCGGACAATACATTTGAGGTCGATGCTAACATCGCTTTGGAGGAAGCTAATATTGACAACCGTACAGAAGTTCTTTTGACCAAGAAACAAATCGAACTATTGGAACTGAACAAGAAGTCTAAAGTTGCCGACTTGTATCCTCGTCTATCGCTGGGAGCTGACTTCGGTTGGAGTGGGTTCGGTAAAGGCTTTCCTATAGGAGGAGATTTCTTCTGGCCAAAAACTTCCAGTATTGGTTTGAACCTTTCAATTCCTATTTTTACAGGTGGTTCTACTAGAGCAAGGATTAAACAGGCCGATATTCAAATCCGTCAGGCACAAGTCTCTTTGGAAGATATGAAACTGGGCTTGAGCTTGGAAAATGACAACGCCAAAGCGCAAATCAAGAATTCTTTGCTTACTATTAACACCAACAGAAGTAACGTGTCATTGGCCAAAGAGGTATTGGAAGACACAGAGAATAATTATAAAAATGGTTTAGCTACACTTACAGAACTTCTTGATGCAGAGCGTGCTTATGCTGATGCTCAAAATAACCTTAATACAGCATTATTAAACTATAAGATAGCTGAAATTCAATTGATCAAAGCTAAAGGAGAATTGAAATCATTAGTAAACGAATAATAGACTAAATATATTTTTATGAAACGTGCAATAATTACGGTAATTATTATCGCAGCAGCAATAGGTGGTATTTTCTTTATTTTGAAAAAGAATAAAGCTAAGAACGACGCAGTTACACAAGAAGCATCCAAAACCAATGCATATGTGGCAGTGCGTGTAGATACTGCACAAAATGCTACGGTAGATGCGTCTTATGTGGCAAATGGTACTTTCGAACCTAAACAGGAAGTGATTGTGGCAGCTGAAACAGCAGGTCGTGTGGTGCGAGTGTTGGTTGACGAAGGTTCGTATGTATCTGCCGGACAAACATTGGCTGTCGTGGAAGGCGACAAATTGAATGTGAACGTAGCAAACGCGCAAGCGAATTACGATAATGCTTTACAGAATCTACAACGTTTTGAAAGTGCTTTCAAAACAGGAGGGGTTACCCAACAACAATTGGACCAAGCAAGATTAAGTTTTGAAAACGCGAAAAACAACCTTCGCAGTGCTAAACTTACTGCTGGAGATGTAACTATCAAAACATCGGTAGCAGGAATCGTAAACTCCCGTAAAATAGAACCGGGATCTTACGTAAATCCAGGAACAGCGGCTTTCGAGATTGTGAACGTTAGTTCATTGAAATTGCGTGTTAACGTGGATGAGAAAAATGTAGCTACTCTTGCCGTAGGACAACCTGTAAATGTTACGGCTAGTGTTTATAACGACAAAACCTACACCGGACGCATTACTTTCATTGCTCCTAAGTCGGATGGAAGCTTAAATTTCCCTGTGGAAATTGAAGTGCCTAACAAAGGCAATGAGTTGCGCGCAGGTATGTATGGAACAGCTCACTTTGGCGGTAACAGTACTGCTAATGTGTTGGTGGTGCCACGTGCAGCATTCGTGGGTTCTGTATCGGACAACACGATTTTCGTGGCTAAGGACGGTAAAGCTGTAGAAACTAAAGTAGTTTCAGGAAGAAGCTTCGGCGATAAAATCGAGATCGTTAGCGGCCTTAATGCCGGTGATGTGGTGATTATTTCAGGTCAAATTAACTTATTGAACGGAACTGCAATCGAAATTATTAAGTAAGATTGGGTAAATAGCTATTATGAAAATTTCAGAAATATCGATAAAACGACCTAGTATCATCTTGGTGTTGTTCATCATTTTGACACTAGGTGGGCTTTTCTCGTATTCTCAACTGGGGTATGAGTTAATTCCTAAGTTTGAGGTAAACGTGATTACCATTCAGACGGTATATCCGGGAGCTTCACCTACAGAGGTAGAAAATACCGTTACCAAAAAGATTGAAGATGCGGTAGCCTCTTTGGAGATGGTTAAAAAAATTGAATCCACCTCCTTAGAAGGGGTGTCCGTGGTGATGGTTACCTTAAACAATGGTGCCGATGTAAACTTCCTGTTGACCGATGCTCAACGTAAAATCAATGCGGTGATCAACGACCTTCCGGAAGATGCTAAGACACCGTCATTGAACAAATTCTCCTTGGATGATGTTGCTATCATGAACTTGGCCGTAACATCTAATCTTTCGGAGAAAGAACTGTATGATTTATTGGATAAAAAGATACAGCCTGTTTTCGCTCGTATCAACGGTGTGGCTAAGGTGGATATGATCGGTGGTGAGCAACGTGAAATTCAGGTGAAAGTGGATCCTGACAAGTTGCAGGGCTATGGATTGAGCATCTCCACTATCCAACAGGTCATCCAAGCATCCAATATGGACTTCCCTACAGGTAATGTGGCTTCTAAAGAAAATAGAACGACCATACGTTTGGCGGGAAAAGTGAGAAGTATTGAGGAATTGCGCAACTTGCCTATTACCACCCCTAAGGGAATCACAATATACCTGAAGGATGTGGCTGATGTTCAGGATGGCATAACGGAAATTGAAAAGATTGCCCGTGTGGACCGTAAGAACACGATTATGTTGCAAGTCTTCAAGCAATCGGACGCTAACGCCGTAGCCGTATCCGAATTGGTGCGTAAAACCATAGCTCAATATGATGATGAGGGTAATCTTATCGGTGGGGTAGAGAAGGACTATGAAGCACAAGGTGTAAAAATCATGGTGGCTAACGACACATCTACCTTCACCTTGATTGCGGCAAATAACGTGATTCATGACTTGATGATAGCCGTAGTATTGGTAGGTTTCATCATGTTGTTCTTCTTACATTCATTGCGTAATGCCGCTATCACGATGGTGGCAATCCCATTGTCGCTGATTGCTACTTTCATCGGGCTTCTTTTGATGGGATATACGCTTAACCTGATGTCCTTACTAGGTCTGTCATTGGTGGTAGGTATTCTCGTGGACGACGCTATCGTGGTTATCGAGAACATTCACCGCCATATGGAGATGGGTAAAAATAAAGTGCGAGCGGCTTTTGACGGAGTTAAAGAAATTGGATTTACCGTTACGGCTATTACATTGGTAATCGTGGTGGTGTTCTTGCCTATTGCGATGTCTACAGGTTTGGTGGCCAATATTTTGGCACAGTTCTGTGTGACGGTAATTATTTCGACTATGTTATCGTTGCTGGTATCTTTTACCGTAGTGCCATGGTTATACTCCCGTTTTGGTAAGTTAGAATATTTAAGCCAAACTTCTTTCTTTGGAAAGATTGTTCACGGCTTTGAGGCAGGACTTGATGCCTTTACACATAAAATTTCGGATATTTTGAAATGGGCGTTACGCACAAGAGTAAATAAAGTGGTTACGTTGCTGATTTCTCTTGTGTTGTTTGTCGTATCCATAGCTTTGATTCCTGCGGGATTTATCGGTTCGGACTTCTTTCCTTCAAACGATAGAGGTGAGTTCTACCTACAATTTGAATTAGAGAAAGATGCTTCTCTCGAGAAAACCAACATCTTAACACGTAAGGCGGAAGAAATCTTGTCAAGCAAACCGGAAATCGAAAGAATCATCACTACTGTAGGGCAGTCTTCGGATGGTGGTCTCGGTTCAGTGTCAGGAACACGCTATAAATCCGAAATCCAGGTTATCCTTACCGATGAAGCCAAACGTCGTATGAACTCGAAAGTGTATTCGGTTCAATTACGTAATGAGTTGCTTCCACAGCTTGTAGGTGCCAAAATCAAGACTGTACCGGTAGGTATCATGGGGGCTGAGCAGTCGCCTTTGAAGCTTACTATTATCGCTTCAACAGTTGAAGATGCACAGGAGTTTGCCATGCAGGCGGCCGACCTATTAAGAGAAATTCCGGGAACCAAGGATGTTAAGTTGTCGTCGGAAAGCGGTAACCCTGAGATCTCCGTGAAAGTGGATCGTGATAAGATGACGTCCTTGAATCTTAACATTGCGACGGTAGGTTTAACCATGCAGACAGCTTTCTCCGGAAATACGGACAATAAGTTTCGCGCCGGGGATAACGAATACGATATCAACATTCAGTTTGATGATAAAGGACGTACAAGCCTTGAAGACGTTAAAAACCTTCAGTTTATCAACAGTCAGGGAACGGCTATTAAGTTGTCGCAATTTGCAGATGTAGAATATAGCTCAGGTCCAACGATGTTGGAACGTCGTGATAAGTCGCCTGCTGTTTCCGTACAAGGTGGGGTTGTTGGGCGCCCTACAGGTACCGTAGCACAAGAATGGGAAGCTAAGTTTAGCCAATTACCACGTAAACCGGGAGTATCATACGTGTGGGGCGGTAACATGGAAAACCAAGCTGAAGGTTTCGGTACATTGGGTATTGCTTTAATGGCTTCTTTAATCTTGGTGTACTTGGTGATGGTAGCCCTTTATGACAACTTTATTACACCTTTTGTGGTATTATTCTCAATTCCATTGTCATTTATCGGTGCCTTATTGGCGTTGGCGTTGACGAACCAGTCATTAAATATCTTCACCATCTTGGGTATTATCATGTTGATTGGTTTGGTGGCCAAAAATGCGATTATGCTTGTGGACTTTGCTAACCACCGTAAGGAAGAAGGCATGAATACACACGACGCTTTGGTGGCGGCCAACCATGCCCGTCTTCGTCCGATCTTGATGACGACGATAGCCATGGTGTTCGGTATGATTCCTATTGCTATTGCGCAAGGAGAAGGTTCCGACATCAACAGAGGTCTTGCCATCGTAATCATCGGTGGTCTACTGTCGTCCATGTTCTTAACCCTTGTGGTAGTACCGGTAGTGTATTCGATTATGGATAGCCTGAAACACCGCTTCAGTAAAGGCAAGAAAGTAGATTATGCTGCCGAAATGGTGGCTGACTATGTGCCAAATGAGCATTTTATTGACAAACACTAGTATTTGTTTAATAAATCTTAAAAAGGAGAGCTAAAATGCTCTCCTTTTTTTGTGGTTGAGCGTCATGGACTTAGTTGATTTTCGAAAAAATAATGTATATTAAAGGTGAAAAAAATTTGAACTAAAGGCTTTTTAGTGTATATTTGCATCACCAAAACGGAAGAGGCTATACCCGGAAGTGATGGTTGAAGCATTCCTAGCTCAATTGGATAGAGCATCTGACTACGGATCAGAAGGTTAGGGGTTCGACTCCCTTGGAATGCACTTAGTTAACTGAAAGCCTAATTCATAAAGGATTAGGCTTTTTATTTTGTACAAAGTAAAATAATCAAATTATGCTAAACCTTGTATTATTTGGTCCTCCAGGAGCGGGAAAAGGAACTCAATCTGAAAAACTTATCAACAAATACAATTTGGTTCATATCTCGACGGGGGATATTTTCCGAGCACATATCAAAAACCAAACTGAATTGGGAAAACAGGTAAGTCAAATTATCGCTGAAGGTAATCTTGTACCTGATTCCATTACCATAGCTATGTTGGAGGAAGAAATCCAAAAGAACCCTCAAGCGAAAGGTTTTATCTTTGATGGCTTTCCACGCACAGTAGCGCAAGCGGAAGCATTGGACAACTTCCTTGCTAGTATCAACAGTTCCATTTCGGGGGTGATTGCTTTAGATGTTACCGAAGAGGAGCTTACACAACGTATCGCTAAACGTCAGGAGATTTCAGGACGTGCAGACGATGCAGCAGATAAATTGAAAAAACGTATTGAAGAATATTTCAGCAAGACTATTCATGTATTGCCTTACTATGAAAAACAAGGTAAGCTTACCAAAGTGAATGGTATCGGAGAAATCGAGACGATTTTCGCCGAGCTATGTGCTGTTATCGATAGTTATAAAGCGTAATTAAGAAAGAGAAGTATTTTATGGCTCAAGGTTCAAATTTTGTTGATTATGTAAAAGTGTGTTGTCGTTCAGGACGCGGAGGGGCAGGTTCTGCACATTTGCATCGCGACAAATTTACCGCCAAAGGAGGACCAGATGGAGGAGATGGCGGACGCGGAGGACACATCATTCTAAAAGGTTCTTCGCATCACTGGACCTTGCTACACCTGAAATACAGAAAACATATCATTGCCGAGGACGGGCAGCCGGGAGGTTCGGCACTCCGTACTGGAGCGAATGGTAAAGATGTGATATTGGAAGTGCCGCTAGGTACGGTTGCTAAAGATGCCGAAACAGGAGAGGTGTTGTTCGAAATTACAGAAGATGGTGAGACGAAGATCCTCACAGCTGGAGGTCGTGGTGGTTTAGGTAACTGGCATTTTAAGTCTGCGACCTTACAGACACCACGTTTTGCACAACCGGGAGAGCCAGGTAAAGAACAGTGGGTTATCCTCGAATTGAAGGTGTTGGCCGATGTAGGACTGGTAGGGTTTCCTAATGCCGGAAAATCGACCTTACTGTCCGTTGTGTCTGCTGCAAAACCTGAAATCGCCAACTACCCGTTTACAACGCTAGTGCCTAACTTAGGTATAGTTAGTTACCGCGATGGAAAATCATTCATCATGGCCGATATTCCCGGTATTATCGAAGGAGCATCCAAAGGAAAAGGTTTAGGGTTCCGCTTCTTACGACATATCGAACGCAACTCCGTGTTGCTCTTCATGGTGCCCGCCGATACGGATAGAACTATAAAGGAGGAGTACAATATCCTTTTGAATGAACTGAGAGAATACAATCCGGAGATGATGGCTAAACCTCGCTTGTTGGCCATCACCAAATCTGACATGCTGGACGATGAACTGGAGGAGGAGATGAAAGCCGAACTTCCAGAAGGCGTGCCTTATCTTTTCATTTCGTCAGTTTCGGGAAAAAATATTCTACAGCTGAAGGATATGTTGTGGCGAACGATAAACGATAAATAAATAGACCTAAAATTTATTGATTTAAGTATCAATAAGTTTGGTGTGAAAGACAATAAATAATGCAAAATAGTTTGTAGAACCGCTCAAAATAGCTATCTTTGCATCACTTCAAACAAGGAAGTTGATTCGAAAGAATTAAAGATTCCGTAGCTCAGTTGGTAGAGCAATACACTTTTAATGTATGGGTCCTGGGTTCGAGTCCCAGCGGGATCACTAAAAAGAGGGCAAGTCGAGAAAAAGAGATTTGCCCTCTTTTTTATTATGAAGCTTGCTGCTTTTCCCTATGCTTTTTACCCCAATCGTGCAATGTTAACAGCACTTTTTCAAGGCTCTTTCCTTTTTCACTTATGCTGTACTCTACCCTTGGTGGCACTTCTGAATAATCTTTGCGAATAATAAGACCGTCTTCCTGCAATTCTTTGAGTTGTTTGATCAAGATCCGCTCAGTAATGTTATTTATTCTTTTCTTTATCTCGGAATAACGTAACGTCTCATTTTCCAACAAAGCAGCAAGGATTCCTACCTTCCATTGTCCACTAATTAAGGAGATGGTATAGAACATACCACAATTCTGCAAAAGGTCTACCTCATTCAGAAAATTAGTTGAATTCCTCTTTCTCATAGCAATAAATGTTTGTACATACAATTTTGTAAGTACTTGCCAAAAGTAAAGGTATAAAATACTTTTGTCTTATCATCAAATCAAAAGGTTATGAACATCATAGAAAGAAAAGTTTGGTTGATAACAGGTGTATCAAAAGGATTAGGCAGGGAACTTGCCAAACAAGTGGCAGATAAGGGAGATATCGTTGTAGGTACTGTTCGCAATGCGCAGGACAAAGCGGATTTTGAAAAAATTTTAGGAGCCAAGGCGTTTATCATTGACCTGTCGAACACAGAACAGATTTCCTCTCTTGTTGACGCCATTATAAATCAATATGGTCAGATTGATGTGTTAGTAAACAATGCTGGTTATGGTGCATTTGGAATGATTGAAGAATTTTCAGAAAACGAAATCATCCATCAATTTAAAGTGAATGTCATAGCGGTATGGAAACTTTGCCAAGCTGTGCTACCTCACATGCGCGAAAAAGGCGGTGGAACAATAATCCAAATTTCTTCTCGTGTGGGAATTCTAGCAGGTGTGGGAAATGGTATTTATGCTTCAAGCAAATTTGCTTTGGAAGGAATGAGAGAATCACTCAAGCAAGAAGTAGAACCTTTTGGCATCAAGGTGATGTTAGCGGAATTAGGTGCACTAAGAACAGATTTCTTCGGAACGTCCGTAAAATATGCCGAAAACAAATTGCCTCTGTACTTTGATACGGCAGGGGACATAAGAAGCAATACAAAAAGTCTTCATGGTAAACAATCTGGCGATCCGGTTAAAGTAGCCGAGGCTATCATTGAAGCGGTAGATAAAGATGTTCCAACATTTCGTCTTCCTTTGACTACAGGAACCATTGACGCGATGAAGACTAAGATTGCTGAATACCAAAATCTGATTGATCTGTACGAACATAAAGCACGAAACGTGGAATTCTTCTAATACAATCCGATATCTGATGAAAACTAATTCTAAAGCCGTTTTATACTGGATTTGTTACCTATGGTACTTGTATATCATTGCACCATCGGCCACGAAAAAAATCATACTCTATCCAGGCATGGTGCAAAGTATGCAGTCATTAGGTTTTGATACAACTTGGACACTGGCTATAGGTATAGCAGAGATAATAGGTGTGCTGCTTGTTATTGCGGGATTATTCAAATCACAACTGAGAACGTTGGGCATCTTACTTCTCTTCCCTTTCGTCATCGGAGCATTTACCGCTCACATGGCACATCAAGAGTACTATCACTTTTATAATTCGCTAATTATGTGTGTTCTTTCCTTCATTTTACTATTTCTTGATGAGCGAATTAGAATAAACTTAGGACAGGTTGAAAATAAGTAAATTGAAGCATTATAAGGAGTTGCCGATTATCTCACTCTTAGTACTTAGCCTTTCAAATTTGTTGCAGCCATAACCAAATCACTGCCAGCAGTCTTGTCTCAGAAATTAGTGTAACTTTAGTAAATTCGGCCGGCTTATGCCGGCCAGTTTATTGATATTGGTTACAATCTCGTATTTTTTATGTTCATTCTTTGCAGTATTTAATCTTGCAGTGGCTGGCCTTGGGCATTGGGGGGGCTGATACTAGCATACTGGGGTAAACTACATTTTCGTTATATTGATAGTTCTTAGCTTATTGGCTTTAGGTCTAAAGAAACTTCAATAATCCGAACCTGTCCAATTATCAAAAAGGACGATATAGAGTCTACTGAAAAACCAATTAAAAATAGCTGCCACATGACACATGGAGAAAGTAAAAAATATGATTTAATACGACATTTTAAAAGGTTTGTAGAACTAACATCCGAAGAAGAATCCGAAATCGTAAATTACTTTCAGTTAAAGGAATTTTCATAGAAAGAAAAGTTAATGGAATTGAACAGTAGGTGTAGGTATCATTTTTTTGTTTTGAAAGGTTGTCTGAGAATGTTTTTCATTGGGGAAAAAGGAGTGGAGCAGACTATTCAATTTGCGATAGAGAATTGGTGGATTACTGATTATGCTGCTTTTGAGAGGCAAGGAATTACAGAGTTTGCCATTCAAGCTGTTGAGCCTACGTGTGTAATGCAAATAGATTTCAAGAATCAAATGCTTCTATTAGAGGATTTTCCTAAGCTAGAGAGATACTACCGCATGATTTATCAAAGGGCTTATGCTGCTTTGCAAATGCGGACAAAATATTTATATGATTTTTCAAAAGAGGAATTTTATCATCATTTTAATAATCACTTTCCTGAATTTACAAGACGGATTCCCCAGCATTTGTTAGCCTCTTACTTGAATATGACCCCTGAATATTTGAGTGAGATCAAAAGTAAATTGCAATCTTAAAATGGTTTAAGATTTTTGGGAGATGTCCTTTTTACTTTTGCTTAGACTTAATTGTGTATAAATTATGGAAAAGAGAATCAATATTCAACAGTTGGAGCCACAGGCATATGAGATAATGTTTGGCTTGGAGAACTATTTGCAAAATTCAAAACTTTCAAAAACACATCTAGAGCTCATTAAAATTAGAGCTTCGCAGTTAAACGGATGTGCTTTTTGTATTGATATGCACACTAAGGAAGCATTAAAAAATGGCGAAAATGCTAGACGTATTTTCCTGCTCAATGCTTGGAAGGAAACAGAATTATTTAGTGAGGAAGAAAAGGTAATTCTGGCTATTACTGAAGAAATTACCTTAATACACCTGCACGGGTTAAGCACAAATACGTATCAGCAGGCCGAAAAACTTTTCGATAAGAACTATTTAGCGCAAATTATAATGGCTGTCGTAACGATTAATGCTTGGAATAGAATAAGTATTAGCACAAATAAAAAAGTTGAAAGCTAATTGTCGTTGGCGCTTAATCTGTGCGAGGAAGGAACGTGTATAGTAAGGGGACAGGAAAGACTATCGGACTTGTTTGTCATTTAAGAACTTTCGTACTATACCAATTAAAAACTATGGGAAACAACCGTTTGAAAACTATTCTCATTACAGGAGGGAGTTCGGGAATAGGATTGGCAACAGCAAGAAGATTTTTCGAAGAGGGTTATCAAGTGCTTATCACAGGCAGAAGTTTATCCAAACTTAAAGACGTAGAACAGAAATATCCCTATTTTAGAGTTTTTCGTTCAGATGTATCTAATATAGAAGATTTAAATGACCTGCCCTCTATCGTAAAAAATCATACCTTCACATTGGATACATTATTTGTAAATGCTGGAATAGGATTGTTCAAAAAATTCGAGGAAATCAGCTTTGATGACTTTGATAAACTAATTTCAATCAATTACAAAGGAGTATTTTTCTCAATACAGAAGTTACTTCCTCTAATGGACAAGGGAAGTAATATAATTATAAATACATCATGGACTCACTTTAGAGGTCTTCCGACTTCTTCGTTGTATGCTTCGTCCAAGGCAGCAATTTCTTATTTAGTAAAAGTGTTGGCCATTGAGTTGGCTCCTTATCACATTCGGGTGAATGCCATAAGCCCTGGCTATACAAGCACGAATCAGTTTAATGAGACGCTGGTAGGGCAGCAACGCTACGAAAAGATGATACATCACGTGCCAGCTAGCCGATTTGCTCAACCCGAAGAAATTGCTAATGCCGTATTTTTCCTTGCTTCCGATAAAGCATCCTATATCAATGGCCAAGAGATTGTTGTTGATGGCGGCTTGACAGCTGTACATGTAGAATAATACAAGCCAACTTGAGGTTGACTTGCTTAATTAATAAGTGTAATTTGACTTCCTTTTTCTTCATCTTTGGTGATGCGAAGTGCCATCGGGATTCTTTCTTGAAGCTCTTCCACATGGGAAATGATGCCGACGATTCTGTTTTCTTTCTGTAAACTGGTTAAAGTTTCAAAGACAATATTGACTGATTCCAAATCTTGCGTACCAAATCCTTCGTCTATGAAAAAGAAGTTCTTCTCGGATTTTGCCTGGGATTGCACGCTTTCAGCCAAAGCCAGGGCCAAGCTTAAAGAGGCTTGGAATGCCTGTCCACCCGATAAAGTTTTCACGCTTCGAGAGCGACCTTCGTTCAAATAATCGATGATTTCAAAGTCGCCTTTTTCAGATAATTGAAGGCTCAATTGATTTCTCGTCATACGATGAAAACGTATGTTGGCATTATCGCAAAGCTGTCTCAGGTAAATGGATGAAACATATTGAACAAATCCTGCTCCTTTGAACAAATTCGATAAGGTTTTGAGGTTTTCTTCTCGTTTTTGAAGCTTGGCTTGTTCTTTTAAGAGTTCTGCTTTTTTTGCAAATTCTACTTCCAAACGACTGATTTCAGCTTGTAATTTTCCGACCGTTTCGGTGACTGTTTGAAGGCGGGTTTCTACTTCTTTCAAAAGACTTTCTTCCTTGGCAAATTCTTCTTCGTCCAGATTTTTTCCTGTCAATTTGGATTCTAAATCCTTAACTGAATTGCGAAGAGTGGATAATTCAATTCGGTAGTTTTGAATTTGTTGACGTATTGCCGCTACATCTAAATTTTGACTCAAAATCGTTTTCACAGCTTCCAAAGAATCCAATCCACTGAGGGAAAGATTTTCCGAAATTTTTTCATTTATGGTTTTAAGTTCAAATTCAATTTCTGCTTTTCGTTTTTGGATGCCTCCCACCAAAGTCTTTTGCGAAGCTAATTTAGGCGTAAGCTCTTGGAAAAGTTTGGTAAACTGCTGATGATTTTTTTCAGTATCCAAGATGGATTGCTTTAAATTTTGAATTTGAGCCTGAATTTTCTCGAATGAAACGCTTTGATAGTCCTCAAATTTTAAGGATTTTAAATAGGATAAATTCGTTTGAATTTCCGCTTGTTTGGCTGTTTCCCGGCGCTTGTATTCCTCCAATTTATGTTGAGCTTTTTCTAGCAACTTCGATTTTTCTTCGGTTTGCGATCGAAGTTCTTTCAGTTGGGCTTGCCAAGATTTTACTTGATTTTGCTTTTCTTGATTGGATTTTTTGATTTGTTCAAATCCTGAGAAATCGTCGGCTTGAAATTCTTTCCAATGGAATTTCTCCCTATGCTCGGAAATTTGTAATTCGAGATTTTTAAGCTCTCCAATTTCCTTTTCTAAATTTTCCTGAATGAATTTTTTCTGTTGTTCGATTCGGTCGATTTGTTCCTTTAAATTTTGCCAGTATTTACGTTCTGCCTCCAATTGGTTCCATTGATTTTGCAATTCTTCCAACTGAGTCGAAACATTTTCAACTTGAACAATATTCGGATGATCCAATGCACCGCATAAGGGACAAGGTTCACCGTCTTTCAGTTCCACGGCATAATTGGAAATCTGTTGCTGAACCAATAAATGCTGGCGTTGATTGTCAATTTCTTTTGATTTTAATTCAATTTCATTTTGTTTGTTAGTATATTTAATTTCAAATGATTGAGTGGATTTATATAAAGTTTTAATTTGATTGTTTAATTCTTGAAGATTTTCATTTTTATTTTGAATGGAATTCAGCAATTTAGCCTTTGATTCCTGAAAGTTTTGGGTTTGAAGAAACCATTTTTCAACTTCCATCAAAATAACAGAATCGATGATTTCTTTTCCGAAAGAATCGATTTTTTCTTCTAATTCTTGGATTTGCGTTTTGAGGTTTTGAACCGAATTTTTAGTTTCCTCTACATATTCCAATCCCTTTTGCGAACCGGATATTAAGTTATCAATATCCTTTTTGGCTTCTTGAATTTTCAGAATTAACTCCCAATCATTTTTTTCCGTTTTTTTCAATTCTAAAGCCTCAAATTGAGGTTGAATTTCATTGAGTTTTTGTTGTACTTCCTGAATCTGAGTTTCTAAATTTTTCAAAGTTTCCAATTCCCGTATTTCTTCCTCGGATTTAGCATGGTATTCCAAGGTTGCCTTGTTCTGTGTTTCGAGAATTTGGGCAAATAAGGCTTGCACACGTTCAAATTCCTCCAATTTTTTCTCTACCGCATTTATGGATTCCTGTTGAGATTCCATCTCGGTGAGGCTTTTTTTCTTTTTTTGAAGTGTTTCAAATTCAGCTTTTAAAGTTTTTAACTGCTGAAATCTTTCCGATTTCAAATCGAATTCTTCCTTGGTAGAATCAAATGCCTTTTTCGCCTCTGTCAACTGTTTTTTTTGAGCTTGAATTTCCTCTTCAGAAACCGTTTCAAATCCTACCATTTGACCTTGTAACTGGTTTAATTTGGTCTTGTTTTCGGAACTTAATGCACTGACCTTGTCGTATAAATCGTATTGATGAAGGTTAAAAATCTCCATCATCATTTGGGTACGGTCTTTTTCCCCTAATTCCAAAAATTCCTTGAATTGACCTTGAGGAATGATAATAGTTCGTTTGAAATTCTCGTAACTCAAACCAATAATGGGTTCTACGTTGGTTGATTCCAAAGGAATCCATGCGTTATTTTTCCATTCGTATAAATTAGCCATAGGCGTATTTACATCCTCAAATCTTTTGGAATTTCGTTTGAATTCACGCGTAGCTTTAAACAAACGGTCTTCATGATTTTTGAATTCCAATTCGATATAGGAACGATTGGATTTCAGGTTCATCATATTGTAAGTTCGCTTGTCGCGAGAGTTTAATCTTTCAGTTTCTCCATATAAAGCATAGGTAATAGCTTCCAAAATGGAAGATTTTCCAGACCCTACCGAACCGAAAATACCGAATAACCCGGCATCGGTTAATTGCGTAAAATCAATAGTTTGGCGTTCCTGATACGAATAAATTCCTTCTATGGTTAATTGAATGGGAAGCATGGTTTAGGCATTTAGAATTTCGTTAAACAAATTCATGATTTCTTCATTCGGTTCTTGACCTCCGTTTTTGGATTTAAAATAATCTCGAAATAATTCACGACGGTCTTTGTTTAGGTTAATTTCTTGCACATCTTCTGAACCTTGATTTTGATTTTTGACTTTGGGAATTAAGTGGATAATACCCTGGTGGGTTTGATAAAGCGCTTTGCGGTCTTCGGCTTTCAGAAAGGTATCGGATTCGAGGGTCAATTCTACCAAAGCATTTTGATTTTCGGAAAGCCAATTCAAAGCCGATTCTAAGTTTGAGAAAGTTTTGCGATGCAAAGGCTTGCCCGATTTCAATTCGACTTTTTCAAAAGAAAGATTTCGATTTTCATCCACCGAAATCAAAGAAACGTATTTCTTTTGTCCGGCTTCGCTAAAGCTGTAGCAAAGGGGAGAAGAGGAATAAATCACGGGTTTTTCAACCGTTCCTATATTTCGGAAACCGTGTAGGTGTCCCAATGCGGTATATTGAATTTGAGGTGGAATGGCATCGGAATAAATCATATCGGCATTCCCGATTTTAATTGGTTTTTCACCTTCGGGTTCTTCCAAAATTTCTCCTCCTCTTTTGTTCATGTATAAATGCGCCATAAGAAGATTAACCCCTTTATCGTCGCAATAAGTATCGGCTAAATTTTTCCAGTTTTCGGCTAAAACTGCATTCAATTCATCTTCTCTATTTTCGCCCAAAAATTGTTTTAAACGAATTTCGTTGGCATAAGGAGTATGCAAAATTCGAACAGGCATAGGAGAGGAATTCAGTTGAATTTCTAGGAATCCCTTTTCGGATTTCGTGATTCGGAAGTTTTCCAATGCGTATTCCTGCACTTTTTGGTTGGGATATCCGATGAGAATGATTCCGCATTCACGGGCCAAAGGATCTGGTGCATCGATGAAGCTTGGAGAATCGTGGTTTCCGGCAATGGCAATTACCGGTCGTTTTCCGTTTTTGGCCAGTCGTTTTACAGTCTTGTAAAACAAATCAATGGCTTCTGTACTGGGATGGAAAGCGTCAAATAAATCGCCCGCTACCAAAACCAAATCAACGTTTTGTTCATCGGCAATCGAAATGATTTCGTTCATTACTTCGATTTGTTCCTCCAAACGGGAAAAATTGTCCAATCGTTTTCCCAAATGCCAGTCTGCAGTATGTAGAATTTTCATTCCTTGATCATGTTTTATGCGAGTATAAAATTACATAAAGGATTGTGGATCCCAGGTTATTTGTAAGAAAATCCTTACAGATTATATTTTTTTAAAAGGGTAGTTTGTTTTTTTACGAGAAATTTAGAATTAACTGCTATCTTTGCCACAAGATAGTTCAATAACTAACAACTAAATATTATGAAATATAAATTTTTATCCTTCTTATTGTCAATGGTCGTTGGTTCGATGGCATTTGCTAATGAACCTGTAGAGAAATATCCTCGTTACAGAGGCTATTATTCCTTTGAGACGTGGTTCGCTTCAGCGAATGCTGGTGCTCAAGTATTTATGGGAGACCATGATAAACAAGAAAACTTTGGCAAGCGTATAACTCCTACTATAAGTGTTAGTGTAGGTAAATGGTTGAATCCTAGTTTTGGTGTGAGAGGATCTATTAATGGAGGTCAGATTGTTGGTTTGACACAAACAAAAGCTTTGGCCTCAAGTGATAAAATGATTATTGATGCTCCTCACTACTTGTACAGACAAAAGATTAACTATATACATGCTCATGCCGATTTGATGTTCCATTGGAGTAACGATGCATATGATGTAAACTTAAACCGTACCTATAACCTAATACCTTATGCAGGTATCGGTATTATGGCTGGTTTAAATAAGCAAAAAGAAACTAAGTTTAGTCCTAATTTAGGTGTTATCCAAACAATCCGTTTGACGGATAAATGGGACTTAAATCTTGATATAATGGGTAATATCGTTGGAGATGCCTTCGATGGTGAAAAGGGTGGAAATAAATTTGAAGGCAGAGTGGCTGCAACTGTAGGTTTTACTTATAACTTCAGATAAGGAATATAATATATAATACAGGAAGGTCAAAGTATAACACTTTGACCTTTTTTTTGGGGACATAGATTGCTAACAACAGTTTTTGCTTAGATTTATGGAAGAATTGCTTATTTGATAACACATACGATCCTTTCTTAACATAATATGAAAGATTTTTTTAAAGATTTATATGCTTATAATTACCATTCTAACCAACAGCTTTGCGAGGATTTTGAGAAGAAAGGAAGTTTGCTTCCTTCGAAGGCTATTACATTATTTTCTCATATCCTGAACGCCCATCATATCTGGATTAAGAGAATGAGTGGTTTTCAGCCCGATTATGGGCTATGGCAAGAACATAATATGGATACTTTTAAAACTGTAGATACAGTGAATTATGATGTGTCCATTCATATTATTGAACAGTCGGACTTAAATACTATCGTATATTATAATAATACCAAAGGCGAGGCCTTTCAGAATACTGTTAGAGATATTTTATTTCATGTCATCAACCACTCCACCTATCATCGTGCACAGATAGCTACGGAATTTAGGAAATATGGTCTTGAACCTATAATGACGGATTATATTTTTTACAGAAGGTAGTGTCTTAACAATGTAGTAAAAGATTTTTATGAATGAATTAAACAAGGGGCTGGTTTAAATGTTTTTGATGAAGGCGCTGGCATGGTCATAATATGACTATGATGAAAGGATATAGGATATCACCTGTGTTGATCTTTTTTCTAACATGTCCGTCTAAGGACAACAATCTTCTAAAAATCAGCCTTCGATAGTAAGGTCAAAAGATACAGATATGGACAAGCAGAAAATCACCCCGTGTTTGTGGGTAGAAAAGGACGCCCGAGCGGTAGTAGATTATTATCTCTCTATTTTCAGAGATGGAAAGCTAAAGGAATATCATCGCTATGATAATTCGCCAGAAGCTAAAGAAATAGGAGGGCAGGATAGCTTTGAAACAGCAGTCATGGAAATAGGAGGAGTGGAGTTCAGCATTTTGGCCGCAGGTCCATTTTTCCAGTTTAATGAGTCTATTTCCTTTGTTATCAACTGTAAAAATCAGGAGGAAGTAGACTATTATTGGGAGGCATTGACAGCCGATGGAGGAGAAGAAGGTTCTTGTGGATGGCTTAAGGACAAGTATGGTCTATCGTGGCAGGTGGTGCCGGAAGAGTATTATGCGTTGATAAATAGTCCTGATCCTGTTGTACGTGAGAAAGCTATGCGTAATACTATGCACCAAAAGAAAATTATACTTTTCGAACTTCAGTAAAGACTTTGCTAGCTACTAGCAGAGTTTTGTAGATTATAAAGAACCCAGTTGTGTTTTTGCTGCCTTTATATGGTTGTCGTCTTGGATGGATATGGCGAAAAATCCATAAGCTAAAGGTGCCGCTGCCGCTCTTTCGACCGCTTGATCGTAAAGGGCGTCCCAAATTAGTCCTCCCTGCTGCTGATAAGCTGTGATTAAAGATTTAAGGCTTTGTTCACCAAAGACTGTTAGATGTCCCGAAAAGTCTTGAGCAATGTCACTGACATGTGCGGTAGTCCAATCTATTACTCCGGAAATTTTTCCGTTAGGAAAGATCAAAATATGGCCTGCATAGAGGTCGCCGTGGATAAATCGGTTGAATGTAGGCCACAATCTGTCGTTGTCAAGCCATTGCAGATATCTTTTTTCCAATTCTTGATTTATGCCCAATTCGGATTTGACAAGAGCTAATCTGTCGGAGATTTCTTTTCTACTTTGATCGGGAGTTAGAACTTTCAGCTGTCGTTTTTCCACTTCTTCGACAGGGATAGAATGTATCTCTACCAATATTTTGGCTAGAGAGTCCATATAGCATTCACCATTTTTGTCCATATGCCAAGTTACTTCGTAGCTCACAGGGTCGTATGTTAGGGCTGGCTTTCCTTCTAATAAAGGATAAGCAATGAGTTCATCGGTGGCTATTTTCCAATCCGGTACTTGTATGGATAAATATTGCGATACAAGTTCAAGTATATTTTTTTCTGTTCTGATCTGGTCTATTAGATTCTTTCTTCTTGGAAGTCGTAAAACCCATTGTTGACCGTTTCGATCTTTAGCAAAGCCAACTTGAAAATCTATTCCCATGTTATTGAATGACATTTCTTCATTCAATAATAATCCATGTTTTTCTGCTATTTCAATTATTTCTTTAGTTTTCATTATTGTCTATTGTTTTGTTGTTTCCTAATTGCATAAGTGTTGGGAAGGTGAATGCAGCAAGTCCTAACACGATGGCCAACAGTCCACAGATGATGAAGGTTTGGTTAATGCCTATGGTATCTACAATCCAGCCGGTAAATAATAGTCCTATCAGACTAGGCAAAATAGCTAAGCTGAAATAAAGGGAGAATACACGTCCCAATTTTTCGGGAACTACTTCTATCTGAACAATGGCAGTAAAACAGCCATTGAAAACGGAAAGACTTAAGCCTCCCACGATAGTTATTATTACAAAAATGATAAAGGCTTCTTCGGGTAGTAAACCGCTAGCCAATAATGTGAGCCCCAACAAGGTATACATAGTATTGATTAGCATTACCTTGCTGCTTTCAAATTTGAAGACACTAAGAATGCCTCCACCTATCAACATACCGCTTCCCCAAGCTACTTCTATGAGACCCATTTCCCATTTTCCACCACCATAATGTCCTGTTGTAAGCAAGGGAAACATGATGGCGGCAGGCATGACCACCAAAGTGATGGCCATGGCAAAAAAGAAGAGCAGGCTCAGTCCTCTATTTTGAGATACGGTTCGTAATCCTTCTTTTAAATCGTATAATACAGTAAGAAGAGAGCCCTTATTTTGTGCAACAAGGTTAGGAATACGTACCAACAATAATGAAGTAATAGCCAATACAGCGCCTATTATATCCAGATATAGCACTTCGGATATAGGGAAGGAGGCTATCGCTAGTGTACCTATTGCAGGACCGGCAATGCTCGTTACGGATTGTATAATTTGATTTATGCCGGCTACGCGAATCAATTCGTTTTGAGGAACGAGAAGGGGCGCGATGGCTTGCAGTGCTGGTGTATGAAAGGCATTACCGACGGAACGTAAACCCAATAAAATATAAATCCAAAAAAGATTGATAGCCCCGTTTTTTAATACTACAAGAATGACGAATGTACATACCGCTATGAATGCATCCGACAGCATCATCACATTTTTGCGGTTTAGTCTGTCTATATATACGCCTGCTATAGGTCCGATGATGGCTTGTGGCAATATACTTGCTATACCCGCATAGGCTAATACCTGAGCAGACTTATACTCCAAACTTAACCAAATAATAATAGCAAATTGGACAGCATAACTCGACAACATGGATACAAACTGTCCACTCCAAATAAATAAATAGGTTCTAAACCATTTCGGCTTTCCCATACATTAATAATATTTTAAAGTGAAAATAATACATCAGAAAGGTAAAACACCAATAATGTGCTACCCAGTAAAGAATAAGATCCTTGGTAAGAAGGCGGATCTTAGAAGTTAAACCAAATTCGTGAGATTAGCATAACCGTATGTATTAGTGTTACAAATATAAAAATATTTTACTAGTAGTGTAATTTAATGAAAAAGAATTAATCGAGACAAAGCTTTGTTGGTTTATTCCAAAACAATGAATTTTATTGAATTATTAGCTATTTTTAAATTAGTAAATAATTACAAATCAATTATTAATCTACGTTATGAAAGCAATGCATCTACTTATCTTTTTTTTGATAGGACTAGTGTCACCGGTACGTGCTCAAAAAGTATCCGGTGAGGTGGTTGGAAAATGGGATGTTTGGATTCCAGGGGCAGTCACTTATGTGGCCACGACAGACAACCGGGCTCAGATGGTGTACCAACCCGGTGCAGCCATGAACACATTAACAATCCAAGCTAATGGGCAATACACTTGGGGCGATTATACCGGTACGGTGGAAATCGTAAAGCCTTGGTATGCGCAAGTGGGGGTGACCTATTACCGTATTTCCAATCTACGGAAGAATACATACGATTTTTGGTATAAAGAAGAGACAGATCAACTGATTTTGCTGTTCGGAGAAGTGGGAGATCATGCAGCAACGGGTACGCGCATAGGAGAAAAGCAGGTAATATCCTCTTCGAAGGATATGAAAGAAAATCAGGAGCCTATCCCGGCGGACTTTAAAATTGGTCAGGAAGTGTTGGTGGAATGGTCCGGCAGCTGGTATAATGCCAAAATCTTAGAGTATAAGGACGGGCATTTTAAGATCCATTACATAGGTTGGGGAAGCACTTGGGATGAATGGGTGAAACCCAGCCGTATCAAGCCCAAGGCAACTAAGAAATAAAATGTTAAATAAAACCTGATAATTTGAGGAGCTTCTCTGCAAGAGGAAGCTCCTTAATTTTATTTTAAAGGATGTTGTACCCCCGAAAAAGTCATCTTGACAGGAATAATTTTTCCATCCTTATCGAATTTCAATTCGTCAATGCATGTTACTCTTTCATGAGCCTCTTTTTTACCCAAAGGTCTTCGATGATAGACAATGAAGTATTTGTCCTCGTTTGGAATTTTTATAACAGAATGATGTCCCGCACCTGTGGCGATCTGAGGATCCTGTTCTAATATAGTGCCAATACGTTCAAATGGGCCTAAAGGATTGTCGGCGATAGCGTAAGCTACTTTGTAATCTGGTCCTGTCCAACCACCTTCGGACCACATGAAATAATATTTGCCGTCTTTCATGAACATAAAAGGTCCTTCGACATAGCTTTGTGGCGTGATCTCTTTGTAATAGGATCCATCCTCAAAAGGTAGTAATCGAGTAAAGTCTGAGCTGAGTTTCACCACGTTACAATGTCTCCAACCACCGTAATACATATAAAAAGTTCTGTCTTTATCTTTGAAAACAAATTGATCTATGGGTTGAGCTCCATTGACGATATCACTTATTAAAGGCTTGCCTAACAAATCTTTATATGGACCTTCAGGTTTGTCGGCTACTGCAACACCAATTCCCCCAACTTCTCCCTGGTGTACATCATTTGCGGCAAAAAAGAAGTAATATTTGCCGTTGTTTTCTATCACTGAGGGTGCCCACATGGCTCTTTTTGCCCATTTAACTTCCGCAGTATCTAATATGTTACTATGCTTAGTCCAGTTTACTAAATCTTTGGAGGAAAAAGCATCAAATTTGACCTGTTGATTATAAGGAGCAGAATAGGTCGGAAATATCCAATAAGTGTTGTTATATACGATAGCTTCCGGATCTGCATAATAGCCTGGAAATACAGGATTTTGCTGGCTAAAAGCTTTTAGTGAAAGAAATAGGAATAACGATAGTATATACGATTGTTTCATAAGTTGATGGATTGGTTAATAGTTTATGTTTAAATATACCACTTAAAAAGCAAAGGGTAAAAAAAAGCCCGACTATGGTCGAGCTTTGAGTACCTAGGGCGGGAATCGAACCCGCACTCGCTTTAGGGCGAACAGGATTTTAAGTCCTGCGTGTCTACCAGTTCCACCACCTAGGCGACACTGGAGCGAAAGACGAGATTCGAACTCGCGACCCCAACCTTGGCAAGGTTGTGCTCTACCAACTGAGCTACTTTCGCTTATATTGTCTTTCAAAAGTTAGAGGATATCGCATCCTTCCGTTTTGATGATGCAAATATAGAGCTATAATCCAGTTTTGCCAAATGTTTTTGAAAATAAAATAGCACTTTTTTTACTCTTTTCAGTCATCCATTTGATTATCAGACTTAATATTTTTGCAGGATTTATTCAATCTTCCTCGGAGAGATAAGTCTCTAGGGGATAAAAAGTATTCATGTTTTACAGCATCTAGTCACTGTCAAAATTAAGTCGTTGGAAAATCAGGTCGTTTTCATAACCCTTACCTTGAAGATATCGGACTATCTTGGCTTTTTCGTTATATGAAAGCTTCTTCAAGCTTTTGTCGACTTTCTTTCTGATAAGTTCGTCAAGCTTGGCAATATATTCTTCTTCGTCTATTTCGGTAAGGGCAATTTTAATTAGGGGGGTAGAGATGCGTTTGGCTTTCAAATGTTGGATGATCTTTATCTTTCCCCAATCGTTCATCCGAAATTTCCCTCGTACGAAGGCCTTAGCAAATCTTTCCTCATTGATAAAGTTGTTTTCAATAAGATAGGCTATGATGTTCTCGACCTCTTCTTGGTGCAGTCCCAACTCATATAACTTATCTCTTACCTCTTGCTGGCATCGTTCTTGATAAGCACAGTAACTTTTTAGCTTCAAGCGTGCCTGCAGGGGAGTGTAGACTTTCCTATTTCTCTCCTTATCCATGACCTTACAAATCTTGAAAAAATGATACACTTATAAAAAATTATAGTGAAATTTGTTTTGAAATACACATTATGTACAGTTTATCCGAAATTCTTGATAGTATTCAGCCTGTCAGGAAACAAATAGTTATCCCATCGCTCCTCATAGACACCCTTAGCTATGATTCCCGCAAGATTAGGGATGGAGAGCACAGCATTTTCTTTGCTCTCAAGGACCAACGTGACGGCCACCATTATATAGCAGATGCCTATCATAAAGGAGTAAAGACATTTGTACTGACAGATCTTTCTTTTGATATTTCTTCCTTTGCGGAAGCAAATTTTGTCTGGGTAGAGGATGCTTTGGAAGCTCTGCAGCAGATTGCTTCTTTTCATAGAAAGCATATTCAGTATCCTGTCATAGCTATTACGGGAAGTAACGGCAAGACCATAGTCAAGGAGTGGCTTACGCAGATGTTGCGGAAGGACAATCATATCTATCAGAGTCCTAAAAGTTATAATTCACAGCTGGGAGTAGCTTTATCGGTATGGGGATTACCTAACCAAGCGGATCTAGCAATTATAGAAGCGGGGATAAGTATGGTGGGAGAGATGGCGCGCCTAGAAAGGATAATTCAACCCTCGTGGGGCATCTTTACCGGTTTGGGAACAGCACATAGAGAGGGGTTTGATTCCAAAGAACAAAAGCTGGAGGAGAAGTGGAAACTCTTTCGCAATGCCCTAAAAGTTATTTCTGCTCCAATAAACGCATTAGTGGATTTTCGAGAGCCAGAAAAGTCACCTTCATGGGGTTATAGAGATAAAGATAAACTGCAAATAATCGATATTAAAATAAATAATAGTCAATCGGATATCCGCCTAAGATATCAAGATGATTTTTTTGTACTAAGCGTGCCTTTTAAGGATAAAGCTTCTTTGGATAATATGCTTACGTGCACATTGGTTTTACTTGAAATGGGATATGACAAAGAAGAGATTCAGCGGAGATTGATGGAGCTTAAGCCATTGGAGATGCGTCTTCAGCTCAAGAAGGGGAAAAACAACAGCAGCATTATTGACGACAGTTATTCCAATGACTTGGCATCCTTGGAAATTGCTTTGCATTTTCTGAGTCAACAGAATCAATATTCTAAAAAGAAGCTTATCCTTAGCGATTTTGAGGGGGAAAGATGGACGCCAAAATTCCAAGAGAAGTTGCAAAAGCTGCTCTCTTTGGGTAGTCTTCAAGAGATAATTTTCATTGGCTCTCGTCTTGACAACATATTTGTGTCATCAGATACGCAGCGGACCGTTTATCCCGATACAGATACACTATTGCAAAATATAGGTAAGCATGATTTTTCAGAGTCTGTAGTTCTCATCAAGGGAGCCCGAAAATACAGATTGGAGAGGCTGAGTAAGCTATTGACCGAAAAGTCGCACGAAACTGTGCTGCAGATCAACCTGAATGCCTTAGAACATAATCTGAAGCAATATAGAAGCAAGCTGGCACCACATGTTAAGCTTATGGTGATGGTTAAGGCTTTTTCATATGGAAGCGGGTCGTTCGAAATAGCCAACATGCTACAGTTTAACAATGTAGATTATCTTACCGTGGCTTTTGCGGACGAGGGGGCAGAACTGCGCAGAGCGGGAGTACAGCTGCCTATCATGGTCTTAAGTCCACATGAAAGCGCTTTTGAAGATATAGTGCGGTATAAGCTTGAACCGGAGATATATTCTGTACGTGTGCTCAAAGCATTTATAGCATACCTACAAGCCAAAGGATTGACGGATTATCCCGTACATATCAAGTTGGATACAGGCATGCATAGACTGGGATTTATGGAACATGAGGTAGACGAAATGCTGGAAATACTGTTGCGTCAGAGCCGGGTAAAGGTGAGGTCTGCCTTTTCGCATCTTGTGGGAGCTGGAGACCCTCAGCTTCTGGCTTTTACTCAACAACAGATAAGTCTGTATCAGCGTTTGGTAAAAAAGATTGAAAAGCATATAGGATATTCTTTTATTCGACATATTTGTAATACTTCAGGCATAGTTCATCATCCGGAAGCACATATGGATATGGTGCGCCTTGGAATTGGACTTTACGGGTATGACATGACCTCCACAGCTCTTGATCTCCAAGAAGTGGGTAGATTGAAAACGACCATAACACAGATCAAAAGATTACCGATGACAGAAACGGTGGGCTATGACAGAAAGGGAAGATTACGCAGAGACAGTGTTATTGCTACAGTGAAGATAGGATATGCGGATGGATATAGCCGTCGTTTTGGCAATGGAGTCGGCGAGATGATGGTCAACGGACATGTGGTGCGTACGGTGGGCAATATCTGTATGGATATGTGTATGTTGGACATTACCGATATTGATGCAACAGAAGGAGATGAGGTTATAGTCTTCCCGGATTTGGCGAAGGCTGCCAATGACATAGGAACCATTCCTTATGAGTTGCTTACAGGAATTTCATCACGCGTAAAAAGAGTTTATTATTACGAATAGGATATTTGGCATTATGTTACGTAAGATATTTCAACGATTATTATATTATCTAATCAAAGGTATTTTGGTGGTAGTACCTGTGGCTGGTGCTGTGTTCTTGATTATCTGGATTGTCGCATCCTTAGACAATGCTTTGAATATTTCTCAACATTTCTTGGAAGATGAACACGGCCATCCATTATATATTCCGGGCATAGGTATCCTTACCGTAATCCTTCTTCTTGTGCTGGTGGGATTTATCTTTACGACATTGGTTACGACTCCCATACAAAGTTGGCTGAGCAGAACCATTAATAGGATTCCTTTGTTTAATACCTTGTATTCATCTATAAAAGATTTTACGGAAGCCTTCGTAGGAGACGCCAAAAAATTTAACGAACCGGTATTAGTACAGGTAAATGACATGGGACTGAAGAAAATCGGCTTTCTAACCCAAAAAGACCTACATAAGATTGGATTGGAAGGTGAAGTGATTGTTTATTTTCCGTATTCCTACTCTTTTGCTGGTCAGGTGGTTGTGGTAGACTCAAAATACGTTTCAAAGTTAAATATGTCTGCTACCGATGCGATGAAGTTGGTGGTGTCAGGGGGTGTTTCAGGATTGGAATAATATGAAAAATTATTTGTCAAACTTTTTCGGCAAAAAAGAAAATGCGATCTCGGAGAAGATGTTATTCGAGGCGCAGTTAAGCTTGGAGAATGCCATGACCGACAAGGTTTTGCTGTTGAATCTGAGTAAACAGCATGCTTTGGAAAAAGCAAATGCTTATTTGCAGGAGGTCCTTGAAGTTGAAGAGGAAGCTGAGATACCTCTCAAAGAAGAGCTTGACCGTCTGCAACGCTTTGTTGAGCTGTTTGCAGGCTCCTCTCCCCAACCTATATTCACTAAGATGCAATATACTGTGGATGATGAAAAACCTTTCTTCATACACCCTTTCATCTTATATCCTTTAGTGCAGAATGCTCTTCATAATGGGTATAACACCATGCAAAAATTACCTATGAAAGTGCGTGTCACCCAAGAAGGAAATACGTTGAAGATGGAAGTCAGCAATAGGGTCAATCATTATTTGGAAAGTCAGGAAAATATTCCTTTGATAGATTATTTCAAATCCCGTTTAAAGGTGCTTTATCCGGAAAAGCATAACCTATTTATCAATAGCAACAGCAACCTGTTTAAATGTACTCTTATTGTTACGAAATAAAAAACTTTTTGTGACACTGCAATCTTTATCCTTATTTTTAAATTATCTATATTTACTATTACATGTGGGTTTAATGTAGTTTAAAAAAATTTAGAGCAATGATAGGTACATTAATAGATAAAGAAGATATAGTAAACCACAAGATCATAGCAGCGGAAGTAGATCGTACAGAAGAGTTGAAAGGTAAACTTATGGATGCCCAACGATTGGGCAACGAATTCAAATCCAAGACAACAATTGTTTTTAATTCGGAAGATGGACCTCTGAGGGTAGAGACAACAGTGTGGTCGGCAACGGATAAATATATTCAGATTAAAAGTGGTATTCTAATACCGTTGGCCTCTATTATTCATGTAGAGTTCTAAAGAACAGTAAAATATAGGAAGCGCCTAATTTTTAATTAGGCGTTTTTTATTGGATATTTCCTTCGATATAATATTTTCTTTCTCCTAAACCCAGAATATGTTGGGATTTTTGGAGAAGGTATTTTTTGCCGGATTCATAGTAAAGGCGTTCGTCATTGGAGAATAAGATATAGTTTACTCTTTTTTTGATGTCTAAGGCTTGAATTTCGTCTTCTCCGTAAATGACCTTCACAATTAATGTATCCTTATTTTTGTTGGAAAGACTGTATGTCACAACCTTGTTTACACTGTCTTTCGTCATACTGTCGAAATTGTTTTTGTTAAGGTCTATCGTGGTAAACTGTGCCAACTCTTTTTCCCAGTTTATATTCTCGACGATGCGGTTTTCTTTTTGATCGTTGTTGTTTACAGTTTTGGAAACCTGAGGGTTCAGCTTTTCCAGCTTTTGGATTTCCTGCTTAAAATATTGAGGAATATTTATTTCTTTAGCATGAGAATGATCATCAAAAGAAGAATGGCAGCTGTAAGAGCTTACCGCTGCCACACTCATCACTGTATATTTAATCAACTTGCTGATCATTTTTTAGCTTACTAAAACGTTGCCCGTCATCTCTGCTGGTATGTCGAGATGAAGGAGTTTCAAAATAGTAGGAGCTACATCTCCCAATTTGCCGTCTTCAATCCTTGTAAACTCACTGTCGATAAGGATGCAAGGAACAAGGTTGGTCGTATGTGCTGTATTTGGAGAGCCGTCCTCGTTGATCATGAATTCGGAATTTCCGTGATCGGCTAGGATGATAAAGGAGTAGCCGTATTCCAATCCTTTTTCAACCACTTGTTGTAGACAGGAGTCTACCGTTTCTACAGCTTTCACTACAGCCTCAAAAACACCGGTATGACCTACCATATCCGGATTGGCGAAGTTGAGACAGATGAAGTCGGGCTGATTCTTTTCTATATCTTCACAGATAGCGTCCGCAATGCCTGGTGCACTCATTTCGGGTTTAAGGTCGTATGTCGCTACCTTAGGTGAAGGTATTAAAATGCGTCTTTCACCGCCAAATTCCACTTCACGTCCTCCCGAGAAGAAGAAGGTTACATGCGGATATTTTTCTGTTTCTGCGATTCTTACCTGAGTCTTGCTTTGATTTGCCAAGGCTTCTCCCAACGTATTGGTAAGATTTTCTTTCTGGAATACCACCTTCACATCTTTGAATGTGTCATCATAGCTTGTCATAGTGACATAGTAGAGGTTCAACGGTTTGATTCCGTGTTCAGGGAATTCCTGTTGAGTAAGAGCGATGGTGATTTCACGTCCCCGATCTGTTCTAAAGTTGAAGCAAAATACTACGTCACCTTCTTCGATGACCGCTCTTGGAGTTCCATCAGCCTGTGTGAGGACTATAGGCTTGACAAACTCGTCCGTCACCCCGTTGTCGTAGGAGGCTTGGATAGCCGCTGTTAAGTCTGTAGCTTTTTCTCCTACAGCCTTTGTCAAAAGGTCATAGGCCTGTTTTACACGTTCCCAGCGGTTGTCGCGGTCCATAGCGTAATAACGACCTATAGCAGAAGCAATAGTTCCTACAGAATGTGAAAGATGCTCTTCTAGGTCTCTGATATATCCGATACCACCATTAGGGTCTGTATCGCGACCGTCCAAAAAAGCATGGATAAACACTTGGTCGTTGGTGAAGCCCGCTGCTTTTGCAGCATCACACAAGGCTTTGAGATGTCCTACATGTGAGTGAACGCCCCCGTCGGAGACAAGACCTATGAAATGTATTTTTTTGTTGTTTTCTTTCGCATAGCGGAAAGCATCTTGAATAACACTGTGGCTTTCAAAAGCTCCTTCACGTGCCGCTTTGTTGATGCGTCCTAATTCTTGATACACCACGCGTCCTGCTCCAAGGTTCATATGACCTACTTCGGAGTTGCCCATCTGTCCTTCGGGAAGCCCCACGGCCTCTCCGGAAGCTTCTAACTTTGAATTCGGATATTTCTTTAATAAGGAATCTAAGTAAGGCGTTTGGGCTGCTAAAACAGCGTTCGAATTATCGTTTCTGCCATAACCCAATCCATCCAGGATGATTAAGGCTACTTTCTTTTGATTTAAGTTGTCCACACACAAATATAAAAATTGTAAGCATAGTAATTATAGGCTCATCGTCAAAATTATTTGTCACGGAAAACTGTATATTTATAAAAATATAGTTGTAGCGTACCCATGCTATTAATATATTCGCATTAATTTTAAGGGTATGAAGGTATTGTTGATACTTTTTCTGAACTGCTTTTCTTTGTTGGTTCAAAATATAGAAAAGGATATAAATGAGGCGCTTAGCAGCGGTGATGTAAAGTTGTTGAGCCAACATTTTACCTCCTCCATAAAGCTCTCTTTACATAGAGAAGAGCAAGTGGCCAACAAAAGTAAAGCAGAGTGGATAATAGCTGATTATCTTAAAGACAATAAATTTTCTGATCTGAAGAAAACTTCCAGATTAGAAGATGGTAACTCCAATTTTATTATATATGAGGCAAAAGTACAACGTAAGGAAATTCGTATTTTAATAAAACTGGTGAATCTTAAAAACACGAACTATATATCGGAAATCATTATAGAATAGGATATGCTATAGGTCTTCGAATAAGAAGGATGTTGCATAAAAATGACAAGAAATGGATATTACATATAAGCAGCAATTGATTGATTTTGTCAATCAGGCTATACGTGAAGATGTAGGAGAAGGAGACCACACCTCTTTGGCTTCTTTGCCGGAAGACAAGTTGGGAGAGGCCAAACTTTTGGTGAAGGATGACGGTATTATTGCAGGAGTAGAGGTAGGGGTAGAAATTTTCAAGCAGATTGATCCTTCTTTAATAATAACTGTTCTTATTGAGGACGGAAGTACCGTAAAATACGGCGACATAGTATTGTATGTTAAAGGAAAGATACATTCCATTCTGAAAGCTGAAAGACTGGTGCTTAATGTGATGCAACGTATGTCCGGTATTGCGTCGCGCACAGCGGAATATGTCAGGAAATTGGAAGGTACTAACGCTAAAGTACTGGATACACGCAAGACTACTCCACTATTGCGCTTTTTGGAAAAGCGTGCCGTAGTATTGGGAGGAGGTACCAACCATCGCTTTGGTCTTTACGACATGATTTTAATCAAAGATAATCATGTGGATTATGCAGGTTCTATTACCAATGCCGTGAACAATGCGGTAGCTTACAAAGAGAAGAACAATGTGCATATACCTATTGAAGTGGAGGTGAGAAATTTTGAAGAGCTGGAGGAACTGCTACACTGTGAGGGGGTTGACCGTGTGATGTTCGACAACTTTACGCCGGAAGATGTGCGAAGGGCAGTAACCTTGGTGGATGGCCGTCTTATTACCGAAGCTTCAGGAGGAATAGATCTGAATACCATCCGGGACTATGCAGAGACAGGAGTGGATTACATTTCTGTAGGAGCGTTGACACATTCGGTAAAAAGTTTGGATCTAAGTTTGAAAGCCAAGCTTATTTAGTAATTTTGATTTTGAAGTACGGAAATTAATGATATCAATATATTTAATAGGAATAGTTATACTGGCCTATTTGTTTGGTTCTATCCCTACTGCGGTATGGTTAGGACAAGCATTTTATGGGGTAGATGTACGGGAATATGGAAGTGGTAATGCCGGTGCTACCAATACCTTTCGGGTATTGGGTAAAAAGGCAGGAAGTATGGTGATGTTTATTGATATCTTCAAAGGATGGACAGCAACCAATCTGCCTCATCTGTTAGATTCCAGCATTGTCGGTACAACAGACTCTACGCATTTTGTCAATTTTCAGCTGGCTTTGGGGGTGATTGCCGTTTTGGGACACTTATTCCCTGTATTTGCTGGGTTTCGTGGAGGTAAAGGGGTTGCCACACTGTTTGGTATGGTGATAGCCATTCATCCGTTGGCAGCATTATGCTGTGTTACCGTTTTTGTTGTTTGTCTATCTATTTCGCATTATGTTTCGCTCAGCTCTATAAGTGCGGGATTCACCTTTCCTTTGAGTTTGGCATTCATCTTTAAGACCACTATACCATCTTTGATGCTTTATGCTATAGCCATCTGTGTTCTCATACTTATCACCCACCAAAAGAATATCGAAAGACTTCTCAAGGGTAAAGAGTCTAAAATGTATTTATTCAAAAAGCCAACAAAATAGTTTCATTTATCAATTTTCGGAATCATTATTGCTATAAGGATTCTATTAGGGTTGTTAAGTGTAAAAAGGATAATATGAAAAAGATCTTTCGTTATGCATCTATAGTGATGTTGGGTGCAACATTGTTTGGATGTGCTACTTCAGCCATTACGGGAAGAAAATATTTGAAGCTGGTGGATAGCCAGACTATCAATGAGCAGGCTACCTTAGCGTATAAAGAATTTTTATCTGACCCTTCTACAAAGGTAATCACTGGGACTACACAAGCTACGGCAGTCAAACGTGTAGGGAATAATATTGCTGCAGCTACACAACGTTATTTACAGCAAATTGGAAGAGCAGATCAATTTAATTTCAATTGGGAGTTCAACCTTATTCAGAATGACGAGCTCAACGCGTGGTGTATGCCGGGCGGCAAAGTGGCTGTTTATACAGGAATTTTGAGAGTTACGCAGACAGACGGCGGTCTTGCCACTGTAATGGGGCACGAGATTGCTCACGCGCTGGAAGAACATTCGGTAGCGCAGGTATCTAACCAACTTGCCTTGCAACTGGGAGCACAGGTTCTTGGAGCTGCTTCCCAGATGTCCAACAACAAAAGTATCGCCGTATTTAATTCTTTGTACGGTATAGGCGGCCAGATCGGTATGTTGAAATTCAGCCGTAACGATGAGTTGGCAGCCGATAAAGCGGGACTGATTATTATGGCAATGGCTGGTTACGATCCTAACGAAGCTATCAAATTCTGGGAAAGAATGGCGGCGTCAAAATCGGGAGCTTCGACAGCTGAATGGCTTAGTACGCACCCTAGCGATGCTAGACGTATCGCACAATTGCAAGCTATGCTTCCCGAAGCTATGAAATACTATAAGAAATAATAAATCACTACTATAAATAGAAAAAGCAGGACTGCAGGCCCTGCTTTTTCTATTTATATAAATTTAACTTTCGTATCAGGTCTATAAAGTTAGCAGAATTGGTCTTGTTGAGGATGTTTTTGCGGTGTGTGTCTATAGTGTATTTACTAGTACAAAGCTTTTCAGCAATTTCCGCACTGTTATAGCCCTCCTTGATTAATTGCAGGATTTCCATTTCTCGCTTAGTCAGTTTTAGAGGTGTATTCGGTTCTATAAAAGAACCGTGCGCTTTATCGTAGATACGATAATCGTCTTCAGATCTTGTTCTGAACTCTTCTATAAGCTGATGCGAGACATAACATCTGGATATTTCGCCGTGAGGATTCAGCTCAAGGACTTGGCTGTTCTGTCTTACGGTAATATATGTGTCTGATGCTGTTTTAATTCGATAGGAATAGGAAAAAATATAGTTGAAAAGCTGATTTTCTGATAGTTTATTCTTAAAGGTTATATCTTTTTCTTCACATTTTATTATATATTCCATGTCGTCCGGATGGATAATCTCTCGGAGAGTTTGGATATCGAAGATCTGAGGATCATATCCTGTTATCTTCCAAAATGCGGGGTGAGCATAAGAAATAGTGCCGGAGTTGTAATCATAAATCAAATAATAACTGCCGCAACTTTTTAATGACTCTTCCTTTTTATCTGCTGTCTTATAATTTTTTTTGCTTTTGAAAGTGAATTTTTTTTGCATAAAATAGGTAGTTAATAATTGTTTGGTTTTGCAAATATAATATAGAAAAATTATTTGTCGTTACACAATATTTTTGAGATTTGAGGAAGAATACGATGTATAACAGCTTTTATGTTCTTTTTATTGGCTAACTTTGTCGTATGAAGAAATCACAGAAAAAAACAACCTTTGCTCAGGAGGAAATACGTAAAGTTGATGTTTATTTTCAGGAGTTGGATAATACTTTCAAGGGAAATAAAGTTGTTTATGCAGTATTTCTTACGCTGGCATTTTTCGGGGTATTAGGATTGATTTGGATGATTCCGTTTCCTCAGTTGGATTTTTTAAAGAGGATGAATGCCCATACCTATCTGAATTGGGCTTCATTTTATATAGCTATAGTAGTTTATATTTATCTGAAGATAGCACCGACCTTATCGTATGCCATTCTTTTTACGATAGGGATAATGAGCTTTTTTATTGTACAGCTGGAATATCTAGAAAAAGATGGTGGCCCTTCTGTGGTTTTGGTGACAGCTATTTTGGCCTTAGTGGGATTGGCGGGGCTTGGGCTATACAGCAGAAGAGAACCTACCTTTAGCAGCTCTTCGTTTAACAGACTTTTATGGATAGGTCCCATTTGGCTTTGGTCGAAAGTCTTTAGGTTCTTGAAAATAAAATATTAATTTTTTGAAAAGACTTAATATGCTCCTGAACAATTATATGTTCAGGATTTTTTTTATTTTATGTTCTCATAAAAGAAAGAAAACATGAGCATATATCATTATCCCTTACGTTTTACGTTTAAAATTACGACGTTGGCAAATGATTTTGTAGCCCGTGATGCCTTGGGAACTCCGATTTTTTATGCAAGGGAAAAGCTATTGGCGTTGCGGGATCAGATTAAAATTTACCGGGATGAAAGCAAGAGTGAGCTGTTATATGAATTGATTTCCAACAAAATTATAGATTTTCAGCAGACATTTACCATCACCAATACCGAGGGAAGAACTATAGGCAAGGTTCGCCGCAAAAGCTTACGTTCGCTATGGAAGTCTACTTTCAAGCTTATGGACGCGGAAGACAATCACGACTTTACGATAGAAGAGAAAAATCCATTTGTTAAGTTTTGGGATAGTCTATTTGACGGTATTCCTATCTTAGGCGGTCTGTCAGGATATATTTTGAATCCTACATATCATTTGCATGATCATAACGGGCAAGTGCTATATGAAATTAGAAAAGAGCCATCTTTCTTTGGTAGAAAATTTATGGTAAATAAGCTTACATCATTGCCTATTGATGAGGAACGTCTGGTATTGAGTATAGCCTTGATGGTTCTGGTAGAACGATATAGAGGATAAAAAGTAAAAGAGGGACGAGCCCTCTTTTACTTTATTATACGTTTTATCTTGTTTGATTTCTTAATCAGTTTATAAAGTCCCTCATAATCTTCTTTTTCTAACTTGTCGTGTAAATTCTGCAGTTGTTTGATGTGTTCTTTAAGTACTTCCAGAACGTTTTCTCGATTTTGTTTGAAGATAGGGGTCCACATGTCAGGAGATGACTTAGCCAGTCGGACTGTGGACTCGAAACCGGAACCCGCCAGCTCGAAAATTCTTCCTTGCGATTTTTCTTTCTCCAATACTGTCAAAGCCAAGGCGAAAGAGGTGAGATGAGAAATGTGAGAAACATACGCTGTATGCATGTCGTGTTCTTCCGCATTCATGAAGATGGATTTCATCTCCAGCACGTCCGTGATGGAGTCGGCCAATTCGAAAGCATCTTCATCTGAGTTGAAGGCGTCTACGTACACCATATTTTTGTCTTTAAATAGGTTAGGTAGAGCCGCTTCGGGACCGGAATATTCTGTTCCGGCCATAGGGTGAGCCGCCACATAGCGACCACGATTAGGGTGGTCGTCAATTTTGTGAAGAATGTTAATTTTGGTTGACCCCATGTCGATTACGACTTGGTCTTTCACCTTATTGAGGATATAAGGAGCCAGCTCGAGGATGGCATCCACGGGTGTCGTGAGGATGATCACCTTTGCTTGGCTGATGGCCTCATCCAAATTCATGATTTCGTCTACCAATCCTAGCTGTATGGCTTTTTTCTGGTTGACCTCATTCTTATCAACTCCGATTATTTTGTCGGCAAATTTCGTTTCTCGTAGTCGGATAGCAACGGAACCTCCTATTAACCCTATTCCGACAATTGCTATATTCATAAGTAATGTTTCAAATTAAGAGTTAAAGATTTGCTTTGATACGTTCTAGTGCTTTGTCCAAGGTTTCTTTATTGGCACAAAGACTTATGCGTATAAACTGCTCTCCTGCAGATCCGAAAATACCTCCCGGTGTAATAAATACTTTAGCTTCGTAAAGTACTTTGTCACTGAGTTGGTATGCATCTTTATAGTTATTAGGAATTCTTGCCCATACGAAAAGTCCGACCTGATTAGTGTCGTAATCGCATTGCAAAATGTCCATGATGGCATAAACCTTTTCACGGCGGGCAGCATATTCTTTGTTGAGCTGGCTATACCAGGATTTATCTAGGCTGAGTGCCTTGGCTGCTGCCAGCTGTAAAGGCAAAAACATGCCTGAATCCATATTGCTCTTAAAACGAAGAATCTCATTAATCCGCTGCTCACTGGCTGCCAACATGCCCACACGCCAGCCCGCCATATTGGAAGACTTGCTCAGTGAATTAAGTTCTATAGCTACCTCTTTAGCACCCTCTACGCTCAAGATGCTTTCTGGATGTTCATTAAGGATAAAGCTATATGGGTTGTCATGACAGATGAGTATATTGTGTTTTCTTCCGAAAGCGATAGCCTTCTCAAAAAACTCTTTATTTGCTAGAGCACCCGTAGGCATGTGCGGGTAGTTGAGCCACATCATCTTTACGCGCGACAGATTCTGCGCTTCCAGCGCTTCAAAATCTACGAGCCAGTGATTTTCGGGGCTCAAAGTATATGGCACAGGAGTAGCTCCCGAAACTTTTACGGCACTCATATAAGCCGGATAACCTGGATTAGGGATTAATACTTCATCACCTTCCTCAAGGTAGGTCATACAGATGTGTACTATCCCTTCTTTTGATCCGATAAGAGGTAAAATTTCTGTATTAGGATTTAACGTAACGCTATAATATCGCTCATACCATTCGGCAATAGCCTGACGTAATGCTGGAGCTCCTTTGTAGCTTTGATAGCCGTGGGTGTTAGACAGCTCCGCCTGCTCACACAATACTTTAATCACCTCCGGATGAGGAGGAAGGTCAGGACTGCCGATACCTAAATTGATAACCTGAGCGCCTGCCTTATTCATTTCATCAATCTCTCGAAGCTTTTTGGAGAAGTAATATTCTTCCGTATGCTGTAATCTTCTCGCAACCTGAATTTCCATCAAAATTTGTATTTGTTGCTAAATTTATAAAAAGTAAATCAGTTTAATGAAATAATACTACAGAATTGTCCTGAGTTTTTATATTCTTTATTTTATCAGCGCTTTGCAACAATTTTAATGTATAAATTTTTAATCCTTTCAAAGCAAAAGCTTAATTAGTACTTTTGCTTAACGAGAATTTATTGAATGAAAACATACTTTAGATTATTATCCTTCGCAAAGCCAATAGAGAAATACGCTATTCCTTATATATTGTGCACTATTATTGCTGTTGTTTTTGGGACACTCAACCTAGCTTTATTAGTGCCTCTTCTACATGTCCTTTTTAAGGGAACAGGAGATGTAGAGGTAACAGCAAGTGAGGTTATTACCAAACCTACAAGCTTCAGCGATCTTGGAGGATGGTTCACCTATTATACGGATAAGTTGTATTACGACTTAGGGCCTTATGAAGCATTGAAGTATGTGTGCGTGGTGATAGTTTTTTCGGTATTTATCAGCAATCTGTTCCGCTATTTCTCACAGCGTATCATGGAAAATCTTCGTATCCACACATTGTTGAACTTGCGTAAAGCCGTTTTCAACAATGTCATGGACTTGCATCTAGGATATTTTACCAACCAGAGAAAGGGTGATATTATTTCCAAAATAGCGTCTGATGTTCAGGTGGTACAGTTTTCTGTTACAGCTACATTACAGGTTATTTTTAAAGAGCCACTTCAGTTGATAGCCTATTTGGTAGTTCTTTTTTCCCTTTCGGCCAAGCTTACTTTTTTCTCGTTGCTGGTCATTCCTGTGTCCGCGTTTGTCATTTCGAGGATAGTCAAAAAACTTAAGTCTCAGGCTAAAGAAGGTCAGGAGTCTTATGGAAAGATGATTTCGTATTTGGACGAGGCACTTACGGGAGTGAAAATAGTAAAAGCTTTCAATGCCAGCCGCTTCGTAAAAAAACGATTCAATGCTGAAAGCGAGCATTACTCGAAGGTTATGCGTCGTATGGCGCGTCGTCAGCAGATGGGTTCTCCTGTGTCAGAACTGTTGGGCGTGATTATGGTAGCTATCATCCTGCTATATGGAGGCTATATGGTGCTTGAAGGTACGGGAGAGCTTCAGGCAGCAGAATTTATCACATATATAGGCATTTTCTCGCAGGTGATGCGTCCGGCAAAGGCGCTGACGGATTCCTTTTCGAACGTTCATAACGGAATTGCGGCAGGAGAGCGCGTGTTGGACCTTATTGACGAGAAAAATAAGGTTGAAGATGCAGAGGATGCAGTTGAGGTTTCTTCTTTTGAATCGGCTATTCAGTTTAATCATGTGGACTTTGCCTATGGCGATAAACAGATATTATACGATATCAATCTTACTATTGAGAAGGGACAGACTGTAGCATTGGTAGGACCTTCGGGCGGCGGTAAGTCTACTTTGATTGATCTTATTCCTCGTTTTATGGACGTGACGGCGGGAGAAATTCTCTTCGACGGCAAAAATCTTAAAGAATTAAAACAAGATTCTTTGCGTGCCTTGATTGGTACGGTGAATCAGGAGTCTATATTGTTTAATGATACGATATTCAACAATATAGCTTTCGCCAACGAGTCAGCTACACAGGAAGAGGTGGAGGCCGCGGCGAAAATCGCTAATGCTCATGAATTTATTATGAAGACTCCGGAAGGCTACCAGACCAACATCGGTGACCGAGGGTCAAAGCTGTCGGGAGGCCAACGTCAACGTATATGTATTGCACGTGCCGTACTAAAAAATCCTCCAATCATGTTATTAGACGAGGCTACCTCAGCCTTGGATACCGAATCCGAAAGACTTGTTCAGGATGCGCTGTATAAGCTTATGGAAAATAGAACGACAGTAGTCATAGCCCATAGGCTTAGTACGATTCAAAATGCCGACAAGATTGTCGTGTTGGAAGGTGGCCGTATCGTGGAATTAGGCACACACATAGAATTGATAAACAAAAACGGTTTATATAAAAAACTGATTGATATGCAGCAATTTGCCGAAGCTTAAATGCACTAAGGTTCGGCTTTTGTGTTGTTTTTAATATATTTGAGTAAGAAGGGAGATTTTTATGAAGGCTGAAAAAAAGCTAACCTTTTTAATAAATAATCCGAATCTGGATGCAGATTTAAAAAGAATAGCTGAAAAAGTACTTGCCGAAGAGCGCATTACCTTTGATGAGGGAGTGATATTGTACGAGAAGGGGGATTTGAACTATCTAGGGGTATTAGCCAACTATATCCGTGAGAAAAAACATGGCGATTATACCTATTTCAACCGTAACTTCCATATAGAGCCGACGAACATTTGTGTTTACGACTGCAAATTCTGTTCTTATTCGCGTCTGATCAAGCAACGTGAAGAAGGATGGGAGATGGATGTAGATGCTATGATGGAGGTGGTCAAAAAATACGATAACGAGCCGGTAACGGAGGTACATATCACCGGAGGCGTTGTTCCTAAACAAAACCTTGAGTTTTATGCGGAATTTTTCAGACGCTGTAAGGCGCACCGTCCCGACTTGCATATCAAAGGACTCACTCCGGTAGAATACTATTATATTTTCAAAAAGGCCAAACTCTCGCATTATGAGGGACTAAAATATCTCAAAGAATGTGGTTTGGATTCTATGCCGGGTGGAGGTGCCGAAATATTTCATCCAGAAATCCGTGAGCAGATTGCGCACGATAAATGTACAGCCGAACAGTGGCTGGATATTCATGAGCAGGCTCATAAGTTGGGGATGCACACCAATGCAACTATGCTCTATGGTCATATAGAGAAATATTGGCATCGCGTGGATCATATGGAACGTCTGCGTCAGCTACAAGATAAAACAGGAGGCTTCCAAACCTTCATCCCGTTAAAGTTTAGAAACAAAGACAACCAGATGGCGCATGTGCCGGAAGTGTCTGTGGTGGAAGACTTGCGTAACTATGCTGTTGCCCGAATCTACCTTGATAATTTCCCGCACATCAAAGCCTATTGGGCTATGATATCGCGTAATACTGCACAGCTCTCTTTGGCTTATGGTGTGGATGATATAGACGGTACCTTGGATGATACAACCAAAATCTATTCTATGGCGGGAGCAGAAGAGCAAAATCCCGCGATGAGCACCAAAGAACTTGTAAAGTTGATTAAAGATGTAGGAAGACATCCTATAGAGCGTGATACTTTATATAATGTCATCACAGACTATAAGGATTATGTTTTTGAAGAGGATAATTCCAACAAATACTACGCTTTACCTGTTGTTAATTAAACAAAGACTTTAAGCTTTGAAGAAGACTTTATATTTTATCAGACACGGACAGACAGATCTTAATTTACGAGGTATAGTACAAGGAAGAGGAGTAAACACCCCGCTAAACGAAAACGGATGGAAACAGGCAGAAGCTTTCTTTAATGCCTACAAGCATGTTCCATTTGACAAAGTTTATACATCCACATTGTTGCGTACACACCAGACGGTAGAGCGTTTCATCACAGAGCTCAATATTCCTCATGAGCAGCTGCCCGGCCTTGATGAGATCAGCTGGGGGATTTATGAAGGTAAGGTGCAGGATGAAACCATCATGAAGGGGTTTGCGGAGATTGTAGGAGCTTGGAGAAACAACCAGCTGGACGTTTGTATAGAAAACGGTGAATCACCCAATCAACTGGTTGCCCGTCAAAAAGAAGCCATAGCGCATATCCTTAGCAAGGAAGAAGAGAAGAATGTCTTGGTCTGTATGCACGGACGTGCCTTGCGTATCCTCTTATGTCATCTTACGGATGTTCCGGTATGTCAGATGGATGACTTTCCGCACACGAATACTTCCTTATATGTGTTGGAATATGAAGATAAAAAATTCAAAATCATAGATTATTATAATGTTGCACATTTAGAGGGGTTGGAATGAATAAAATTAGAGTATCGGTAGTAAGTTACACAAACTCACTACCGTTTTTGCATGGTATTAAAGCATCAGCAAAGTTGTTAGAGCAGATTGATTTGAGTGTGGATGTTCCGGCAGAATGCGCCCGCAAGGTTATTCACGACGAAGCCGACTTAGGTATCATTCCGGTGGCAGCACTATCAAAGATTCCTAACCATCACATCGTGACAGACTATTGTATTGGGTCGGATGGACCGGTAGATTCGGTATTCGTATTTTCATCAAAGCCGATAGCCGAGATAGAAAGCCTAAGATTGGACCATCAGTCGAGAACCTCAAATGGTTTGGCACGTATTCTTTTAAAGCACTATTGGAAGAAAGACGTGAAAGTGGTCATGGAAGGTGATGCTGACGCTTGGGTGTTGATAGGAGATCGCACTTTTGCACAAAAAGACAAAGTTCCTTATGTATATGACTTAGGAGAAGTATGGAAGGAATTTACAGGATTACCTTTTGCCTTTGCGGTATGGGTGGCGAACAAAAAATTGCCGGAAAACTTTATAAATGATTTCAATGAAGCACTAAAAATAGGGGTTTCCAATCCTACCGTGATTATCCCTGAGTTGCCTGAAAATCCAGATTTCAACTACGAAAAATATCTTACCAATTACTTGGACTACCCATTAGATATCAAGAAAAGAGAAGCCATACAGCGATATCTCCAGTATTATAGAGAGTTAGAGGAAATAGATTTTAAGGGTGTTTAAACCCTTAGAATTTATTTCCAAATTTGCCTATCTGTTCTCATTCTTATCTCGCAATTATTTTCATGGACTTTCATAAGAATGATTCAACATATATCTACGCTTTTTGAAAAACAGGAGAGCTAGGAAGGTTATTCTACCAAAATATTGTTATTTTTATTATTGAAGTTAAGAATCTAAATAGACAAATCATGAAATGGCAAGGCGGAAGAAGAAACGGTAATGTAGAAGACCGCAGAGGTATGTCCGGAGGACAAAAGATAGCCTTTGGTGGAATTGGTGGAATAATAGTACTGTTGATAGGTTTATTTATGGGAGGAGATCCGGCTCAGCTGTTGCAACAATTGCAACAAGGAGGTGAGCTTGACTCGTCAGAGTCCGCCGTCGTGGAATCCACGCCGGAAGAAGATAGACTGTTGGACTTTTCGCGTGTGGTACTGACCAGCACAGATGAGGTGTGGGAATATATTTTTAAGGAAGAAGGTTTGACATATAAGAAGCCTACGCTCTTAGTGTATAGAGATGCATATGAGACGGGAGGTTGTGGCGTTGGGCAATCAGCATTCGGTCCTTTCTATTGTCCTGCAGATCAAAAGATCTATCTTGATTTGAGCTTCAACAACGAGCTTCAAACTAAATTTGGTGCGAAGGGAGAATTTGCCTTAGCTTATGTGATTGCACACGAAGTAGGACATCACGTGCAGCAGCTCCTTGGTACCTTAAGTAAAACTAACGCTCTACGCGCTAAGTTGAGTGAAAGAGAATATAATAAGATTTCAGTGATGACAGAGTTGCAAGCTGACTTCTATGCCGGCGTGTGGGCACATTATGTCAATAAACTTACAAGTATAGAGATAACGTATGACGATATTCTGGATGGTATGAGAGCTGCTGCCGCAGTGGGTGACGATCATATCCAAGAACAAGCCCAAGGCTATTCTAATCCAGAGTCCTTTACCCATGGTACATCGCAACAGCGTATGTATTGGTTCAAAAAAGGTTATGAAACAGGTGAGCTACGTGCTGGAAATACTTTTGAAGATAGAAGTTTACAATAAGTAGAAGTAAATAGTCTCAAAATCGAATTTGTGCTTGTAGTGATTTGTTGATAGATAATGAATTTTAATTTTAAAGAATACTTCTTTTTTAATCATATGTTATATAGCTTTGCGCATCACCATTCTTTATGAAATTTATGAAATATTTAAAAGTTTTATTTGTAGCGTGTAGCCTTTTGGGAGTTTTAACCACAACATCTTGTAGTAGCGATGAGGACAAGTTCATCAGTCAGACAGAAGTAAAAGAAAAAATCAATGCCGACATGACAGGTAAAGTTTGGCATGTAAATAAATTTTTTCTGAAGGAAACAAATCTTAGCACTGGAGCTACAACATTGACTCCACTTAATAATACATTAGCCGCTGTTAAAAAGGTTGAATTTAGAGATCTTGCCGCTATAGTGAATGGCGAGACAAGATATGCTTACGATGTGACAAGCATTCAATATGGAACAACTGTAATTCCTGATCCACACGTTTTGACAGTTAGAACGGAATTTGCTTCGTATTTTCTATTTTTCTTATCCGTAGACTATTCCGAGCTTACAGCTGAATATAAAGACAAAAGTAGTGATAAAGTTTATTTTGTCACATTTACTCGATAAATATGGAAGAGAAAAGGGGAAGTCAAGAACTTCCCTTTTTTATTGTACTAACAGGTTGCAACCTCTAATATCGGCGTGATCAAATCGACCGAGCACTTCAAAGGAATTATCTTCAAAGACTCTACCCAGATCCTGTGTGGCGATGAAGGCACAGGAATGCACATTAGCCAAATCAATAACATTTATTCCACCACTGTTTTCTGCTGGGAGGATAGTCAGCGGATCGTTCGTATCCCGAACCAGAATTTTCATCCACTTTGGGGCACGAAAAAGCCCATCGCCATGGGAATAGCCTTGAGAAAGCAATTCGGTCATGCCATATTCCGAATGGATTTTCTGTACGCCGAAACCTTGACAAAGAATATGATGCAATTCTTCTCTAATCATCTCCTTCCGTTTGCCTTTCATACCGCCCGTTTCCATCACAATAAGCTCTGGAAAAGATATTCTATATTTTTCAACAAAGTCTAACAGCGCATAGGTGACACCGATAAGTATGGTCTTGATTCTCTTTTCCTTCAAGTGGTAGAGGGTAGCGTACAATTCCTCGTGATTATAAAGAAAGTAGTTGCTTTCCGGTTGTTGTGAAGATTTTATAAGGTCATCTACCATATAAATCAATGAGGAACCCTCCCTCTCGAGATAGGAAGGAAGCAAAGCCAAGATGGCTATATCCTCAATGTTGCCGTAAAATTCTTTAAAAGTCTTGCGGAAACTATTCTCATACCATTCCAAGTCAAAAACATGATGTTGACTAGTACTCATCCCCGTCGTTCCCGAACTCGTAAAGGTAATCTGCGGAGGTGTATCTATTGTCGTTATTTTTTTGGTTTTGAAAAACTGAATAGGAAGGAAAGGAATTTGCGTATAATGATAAATGTCAGACGTGTCGACTGGCAAAAATTTTACGTATTGCTGAAACACCTTATTATGGTGAAACTGATAATGGAATAGCTCAAGAGCAACACGATTGAAATCTTCGTCGTTGCGGATAGAAAACACGTCTTCTTTAGTAATCATAACCGTGCAAATATAATCATAAAAAAAGCGTCTTGAAGAATTAGCCTCAAGACGCCTTAATTTTATAATCAAAGGAGGTTTTATGCCATACCACCGTCTACGGATAAAGTCTGTCCCGTGATGTACGAAGACAAATCCGACGCAAGGAAAAGACACGCATTAGCGATATCTTCAGTTGTTCCGGCGCGCTTTAACGGAATGTTTGCTTCCCAGCCTTCTACCACCTTAGGGTCCAATACATCAGTCATTTCTGTACGGATAAATCCTGGGGCAATAACATTGGCGCGGATGTTGCGAGACCCCAACTCTTTAGCTACCGACTTGGTGAATCCTATGATTCCGGCCTTTGAGGCTGCATAGTTTGCTTGACCAGCATTGCCTTGGATACCTACCACAGAAGACATGTTGATGAACACCCCTTTACGGTTTTTCATCATCACCTTTGATGCCGCTTTGGTAACGTTAAATACTGATTTAAGGTTTACGTTCAATACGTCATCCCAGTTTTCTTCTGTCATACGTAATAAAAGACCGTCTTTGGTGATGCCGGCATTGTTCACCACAATATCGATAGTTCCAAATTCAGCAACAATATCGTTGATCAATTTTTCTGCCTCATCGAATTTAGAAGCATCCGAGCGATATCCTACTACTTTAGTGCCATATGCTTGCAATTCCTGTTCAAGCGCTTGTCCCTTTTCTACCGAAGAAAGGTATGTGAAAGCTACATTAGCTCCTTGTTGAGCAAATACTTCGGCGATTTTACGTCCGATACCTTTTGAAGCACCGGTAACTAAAGCAGTTTTTCCCTCTAATAATTTCATATATTAAATGTATTGTTTGTCAATTAAACTATCCTTGATCCGACAACATTTTTCTGTGTTGTCCGCAAACAAAAATACACAAATTTTGAAATTGTGGTAATTTATTAGAAAATGACACCCTTTTTCACATATTCAACGATTGGCTACAGATTTTGATAAATTTTCTGATATATGAATAAATTTTGACAAAATCATTCGTTCTAAAGCGTTACGAATATTAATTTTGCTTCAATTTAAGTAGTCATGGGTAAGAAAAAACAAAAATCAGAAGTTGACGTTGTGCTCATCGGCGGTGGTATCATGAGTGCTACTTTGGGTATGCTGATCAATGAGCTTAATCCTGATGTCGATATTGAGATAATAGAACGTTTAGACCAAGTTGCTGCTGAAAGCTCTGACGCTTGGAGCAATGCGGGTACAGGACACTCTGCCTTGTGTGAGTTGAACTATACACCTCAACAGCCGGATGGTTCTGTTAAGATTGAAAAAGCTATCAAAATCGCCGAGCAGTTCGAAATTTCAAAACAGTTTTGGGCGTATTTAGTGGAGAAGGGTATCATCAAGAATCCGGAGCATTTTATCCGTAAGGTGCCACACATGAGTGCCGTTTTTGGGGAGAAGGATGTGAAGTTCTTGAAGACTCGCTATGAAACCTTGACGAAAGAGACTCTTTTCAAAGGTATGGAGTATACCGAAGACAGAGCGGTATTGGAGAAATGGGTGCCGTTGATGATGGAAGGGCGTGAAGGTAATGAACTCATGGCTGCAACGCGTATGGAAATCGGTACAGACGTTAACTTTGGAGCTTTGACTCGTGAACTTATCGCTCATTTAAGCAAAAAAGATAATATTAAGCTTTCTTTGAATCAGGAAGTAAAAGATATAGAACGTGAGGACGATGGAAGATGGGAAGTGGAAATCAAAGACCTTAAGACTGGTGAAAAGCGTGAAGTTAAAGCGAAATTTGTTTTCATCGGTGCTGGAGGCCACTCCTTATTGTTGCTGGAGAAGTCAGGCATTCCTGAAGCCAACGGTTATGGCGGTTTCCCTGTAGGAGGTCAATGGTTGAGATGTACTAATGAAGAGATTATCAAGAAACATCAAGCCAAAGTTTATGGAAAAGCTTCGGTAGGGGCGCCTCCGATGTCCGTACCTCACTTGGATACGCGATACATCGATGGCAAACAAGCTCTTCTGTTTGGGCCTTATGCGGGCTTTTCGACTAAATTTTTGAAAAAAGGTTCTTACTTCGACTTACCAGCCTCCATCAAATTGTCTAATATCAAACCGATGATTTCTGCCGGTCTGGATAATATCCCGCTGACAAAATATTTGATTACGGAGGTGATGAAGAAACCAAAAGATAAGTTGGAATCTTTGAAACAGTTCATGCCTACCGCGAAGATGGAAGATTGGGTTATTGAGAAGGCGGGACAACGTGTGCAGGTCATCAAAAAAGATCCTAAACATGGCGGTATTCTAGAGTTCGGTACAGAGGTTGTATCTAGTGCTGACGGCTCTATTGCAGCGTTGTTAGGTGCCTCTCCAGGGGCTTCTACCTCTGTTGCGATAATGATAGAGTTGTTGAAAAAATGTTTCCCTGAAAGAGCAAAATCTCAGGAATATAGAAAGAAACTTCGTGAGATGATTCCTTCATGGGGGCAGTCTCTGAACGACAATCCAGAGCTTTGCAATGAAGTTCGTGCGCATTCGCAACGCGTACTTAAAATGGACTAATAAAAATACTTATGGGGTGCTAAAGTAGAGCTTCGGCTCTACTTTTTCGGCTGAGATTATACCCAATTCCGTATAGTGGAAGGAACCTGATCCAGGTAATGCTGGCGTAGGGATTATATCTGTTAGCTTTGACATAGCATTTCCATAAGTGATGTTTAACTTTAAAACTCACTTATATGGAAACTTTAGACCAAATTCTTCAGGCTGCCAAGGCCACGTCATGGCTCGAACGCTTCTCGGTGCTCTGCGGCATCATTCAAGTACTTCTTAGCAAAAACAATAAAGTTTCGAACTATCTTTTTGGAATTCTCGGCATAATTTCCGGAATGTATATCTATTTCGGGGCAAAGCTGTATGCTGATATAGCCCTGAATATGTATTATCTGATTATGAGTGTCTATGGGTGGTGGTACTGGAAAACCAACAAGGAAGCAAAAGAGCAGCCTATCACAAGGTGTAATGCCAAAGAGTGGGGGATAGTGCTGGCTATAGTGGTTGTAGGCTTCTTCATCCTGTCTTTGTCGCTCACCCATTTTACGGATTCCGATGTGCCTGTTTGGGATGCTTGGGTGTCGTCCACGGCGTGGGCAGGAATGTGGTTGTTGGCCAGACGAAAGATAGAAAACTGGATATTACTCAATATCAGTAATGCGTTAGCCATTCCTCTTTTGATTCACAAAGAGCTATATCTGTTTGCAGCGCTGACTTTATTTTTATTTACAGTAGCCATCTTCGGTTTTTTCAAATGGAAATCGATAATGAAAGAACAAAACACTATTTAACATGCAACTAAACGAAAACACGATCATATCTTTGCAGGAGGCTCAACAAAAAAGCATAGCCGCCAAACAGCTGGTTGAAGAGCAACTCCGTATCATATACGAGAACAACTGGTTTAATATATGGGTTCCCAAAGAGTATAATGGATTGTCTTATAGCTTATTAGAGGGATTTAGGTTGTTTAAAGATTTAGCGTACGTTGACGGGGGGATGGCTTGGACAATAACGCTCTGTTCTGGAGCTAACATGTTTGCCGGCTATATGGATCCGGTGGTGGCCAAAGAGACTTTTCAGAATCCTAAAGTATGTTTTGGAGGGAGCGGCCGTGCCAATGGTAAAGCGGTCTTTGATGGTAAGAGGTTTACTCTGTCAGGGACGTGGCAATATGCTACGGGAGCACCTCACCTTACCCATTTCACCTTGAATGCACAAGTGTATGATGGGCAAATGCCCCGTGTGGATGGACAAGGACTACCCGTGATCTTTTCTTTCTTTGTGCCACGAGAGCATGTGCTTATACATTATGATTGGAATACTTTTGGCTTGGAATGTACAGCATCACATAGCTTTTCTTTAGATAATGTTGTAGTGTCTGCCGCTAATGCTTTTAGATTAATCCCAGAGGAGAGAAAAGTGGACTCTGCTCTTTTTCGTATTCCTTTCATGACGTTTGCTGAGCTTACACTATTGCCCAACTATATAGGCATGTATAAGCGTTTCTTGGACCTTACAGAAAAGTATTTTTTCCAAAAGGCTAAAGACACAGTGTGGGCCGAGCAATATAGCAAACAGCATTTCCGTCTGGTAGATACTTTACAGCAAAAGCTGGAAAATGATGTAGTAAAAATAGAAGATCTTATCCTTAAGTTATGGACCTTCGCAGAATTAACACATGAGGCTTTTGATCCTCGCTTGTTGGACGAAATAGCTTCCATTTCAAGAGCTATAGTAAAAGATATTCGTGAGCAGGTGTGTTATATCTTTCCTTTATTGGGAATAAGTGGGGCTCAGCGGGAAAACGAAATTAATATTGTGTTCCGAAATATTTTTACGGCGACACAACATAGTCTTCTAAACGTAAGATAAAAAGGGAGAAACTCAGCTTCTCCCTTTTTATATAAGAACAATGAATTATTTTTCTTTTCTTATGGTTACGGCATTTATATGCGCCTGTAAACCTTCTAACTCGGCTAAAATCTCTACTGTAGAACCTATCTGCTGAATACCTTCTTCGGAGATAGACTGAAAGGTTATTTTCTTTATAAAGGAATCTACCGAGACGCCGGAATAAGAACGTGCATATCCCGATGTAGGAAGTGTGTGGTTGGTGCCTGATGCGTAATCTCCGGCACTTTCGGGAGTGAGATGTCCCAAAAACACTGAACCGGCATTTAGGATTAGAGAGGTTACCATGTGCCAATAGTCGGATTCAATAATAAGGTGTTCCGGCGCATACAGGTTAGAAAAGTGGATAGCGCTTTTCAAGTCTTTGGTAATAACTGCATAAGAATTGGCAATAGCTTTTGCGGCAATTTCTTTTCGTGGTAGCACCTCTAGTTGTTTCATAAGCTCTTCGTTGACGGCATCAACGATGTTGCTGTCAGTAGCTACCAATACAGCCTGGCTGTCTGCGCCGTGCTCTGCCTGCGCCAGTAGGTCTGCAGCGACAAAAGATGGTTTTGCTGTCTCATCGGCGATGACCAACACTTCTGACGGGCCGGCAGGCATGTCAATACTTATATTGGTGAGACTTTGTACGAGGCTTTTTGCTTTGGTGACAAATTGATTGCCGGGGCCGAAAATTTTGTCCACTTTAGGAATACTTTCGGTACCGAAAGCCATGGCGGCGACGGCCTGAGCTCCTCCTACGAGATATATGCGTTCTATTTTCAACAGCTTGAGGCAATATGCTACAAAACCATTTATCTTGCCATCCCTTTGGGGAGGAGAACATACTACAATTTCTTTACATCCGGCAATACGTGCGGGCACCCCAAGCATCAATAGGGTAGAAGGAAGTACTGCAGATCCCCCCGGTATATATAGACCTACCTTTTCTATCGGACGTGGCTCACGCCAGCATTTTACACCCGGCATGGTTTCTACGACACGCTCACGCTTGGTTTGTGAACTATGAAACTTGTGTATGTTCTGAAAAGCAATCTCCAAGGCACGCTGTTGGTCGCGCTGGATCGTTGCAGCCAACGATTCTATCTCTTCCTGATCTAGATACAGCTTGTCCAGCTGCACCTGATCATATTTAGCTGCAAAGTCTTTCAAGGCTTTGTCTCCGTTGTGACGTACATTGTCGATAATCTCAAATACGGCAGACTGTATAGCCTGATTTGGATCGGTGTTGCGTAAGACCAGCTGTTGTAGATCTGCAGCCGTCAGCTCTTCGTATTTATACTTCTTTAGCATTATAAGATAATCTTTTCAATAGGCATTACCACTATACCTTGTGCTCCTGCAGATTTAAGCACATTGATTTTACCCCAAAAGTCCTCTTCCGAAATGACGGTGTGTACAGCTACCCAGCCTTCTTCCGCCAAAGGCACTACGGTAGGACTTTTCACGCCATGGAGCAACTCGGTAATCTTTGGTAGGTTGACCCTCTCAACGTTAAGCACAACGTATTTGGTCTCTTTGGCACGTAGTACAGACTGTATACGCTGAAGGAGTTCGGCAACCGTCTGATTGTCTTCTAGCCCATCACGACCTATAAGGATGGCTTCCGACTTTCTCACGTCGGCAAAAGGTTTTAACCCATTGCTTTTTAGTGTTCCTCCAGTGGATACGATGTCACAGATGGCATCGCTCAAGCCTAAACCCGGAGCAATCTCCACAGATCCTGAAATAATCTGTATGTCTGCTTTGATATCATGTTCATCAAGGAAAGATTGGAGGATGACAGGGTAGGAAGTAGCAATAGATTTGCCGTTTAAATCCTTGAGCTCCCGGATAGAAGAATCTCGTGGAATGGCAATTTTCAAAGAACACTTGCCGAATCCCAAACGTTGCAGATAGTTTACTTGGGCTTGCGTCTCGTCGATAACATTTTCGCCTACAATACCCAGATCTGCAATGCCTTGCTCTACATATCCCGGAATATCGTCATCTCGGAGGAATAATATTTCAAGATTAAAATTACTTGCTGTAGTGATTAAAGAACTTTTATAGTTTTCAAAGTCTAAACCACAGTTTTTCAGTAACTGTACGGATTTCTCATTTAATCTACCCGATTTTTGGATAGCTATCTTTAGATTTTTCAAGGCTATTTGATTGTTTGTTGATGATCAATATTATTAAATAAACTGACTATTGGGAAAATGTTGCTTCACGTAGAAACAAATAAACTTTACATATCGCCGCGAAGGCGATGATGGAAATGCTTATGGTATGTGAAGAAAAGTGTCATTTATTTCAATAATACTTGGCAAAGTTAACCCATTCATATAGTTTTTGCAACATTTTTTGAGATTTATTAATAATAATTTAATGTTTTGAGGTCTTGACATATCATATCATTTCAAGAATGCTATTTTTTTGATAAAAGATAAATAGTATCTTAGTAATGCCATGTAACTAAATTATGAGAGCCATTATCATCACCTTAATAGGCCTTCTTCTATCCACAGGAAGCTTTGCACAGCATAGCTATATCTACGATGAAGTTCGTAAGGATTTGGAAATTTTTGAAGATAGCTTAGCGTTGGAGCTGAAGAAAAAAATATCTAGGAAAAGCATAAATAAACTTACATATGAGTCTGTTAAAAATGTGGCCTTGGCCATCTTGAAGAATGACTATAGGCCTACTTATCTGGCGGCAGAATATAAGGCTATCTTGGATCCACGTACATTGGGTCGGATATTGAGTATAGGCGATGGATACAGTAAATATGAGAATGTGACGGGAGTGTTTCTTCAAGAGGGTCAGCATATTATCCTCGTCAAAGGATTGGCTGAAGGAAAGACCGTAAAATTGCTCGTGCCACATTGGTTGCGAAAAGCTCCAGATCCTGCAAATCCCACCAAAGATCCTAACGGATGGGGGCTTCATCGACAAGAATTTATCCTGAAAAACGGTATCAACCTCATAGAACTTAAAAGCTATGGTGGCCTAGCCTACATAGGATACTACTCTGATAATCCGGAAGGAGAGCCTCCTATAGCGATTCATTTTCTTACGGGAGAGGAGAATGGCTATTTTGATATTGCCAAGCATAACAACGAAGATTGGAACCGATTTCTTTATAATGCTGTCTATCCCATTCTAGATGCAAGAGGAACCCATATTCAGATAGCATATCCAGTAGATGACTTGAAGAAATACGCCTATGGACGAGGAGTGGAACTCATATCGATATACGACTCGCTTGTTTACCGACAACATAGACTTATGGGATTGGAAAAGTATCAAAAAGTCCCAAGGAATAGAATTCTGGCACGAGTAAATTTCAACTATTACATGTTTAGGGATGGCGATGGGGTAGCATATATGGGTGACAAGCAAGGATATGCCATGCATATGGTTGCAGATCCAGATATGGTAATGAAAGGCGATCCTTGTTGGGGATTCAGCCACGAAGTGGGACATGTACATCAAACCAGACCCATGTTTAATTGGGGAGGCTTGGGAGAGGTTAGTAACAATCTGTTTTCCATGTATGTATGTCGTTTTTTTGGAAACAAATCTCGTCTTGCACAACAGAAAAACTACGAGAAAGCTCGGAAGAATATTATTGAGAAAAGAATTTCTTATTTAGCGGATCCGGACGTTTTTAATCGTTTGGTACCCTTCTGGCAGCTTCAGCTTTATTTTGAAAGCATAGGAGAAAATTCAGACTTCTACGCTGACCTTTTTGAAGAGTTAAGGAGGCAGGCAGCTAAACAGCAGGAGCATCACACTTCTTCAGGTAGACGTAGAGCAGAAAGGAATCCTGCCATCCACCAGCTGAATTTCATAAAAACAGCCTGTAAAGTAAGTCAAGTTGACCTGACAGATTTTTTCGAGAAATATGGGTTCTTTTATGTCGGGAGAATGGAATACGAGGATTATGGCAGATATGTGTATGAGATGACACAAGAGATGGTTGACAAGTGCTTTCAGGAAATAAAGGCAATGAATCTTCCCAAACCAAAAGTAGATATTTCAAGTCTTACCGACTGATAAAATAGGCGTTATCATATTTTATAACGCCTATTTGAGTACGATGATATGCTTATTGTTAAGTAATATACTGTATGTTAGGCGTGGATGATTTTCTAAAAAATTCTCATGATGAGGTGCTGGTAATACGACCTTGATTTCTCTGGTCCCTAAGGGAACGAAAAAAAGTATGCCTTGTTGACGCATACTTTCGTCCACAAGATTGGTGTATTTACTTATTTCAGCATCCAGTAACTGATCTTTTTTTAATTTTTCCTTTATCGCGTTTAGATCCATTTTAGTCCTTATGTTCGTGAAATACGAAGATAGGTATTTCCGAATGCAATGTCATCTTATTTGTCAGACTCGAGCGTATAAGTCGGTCGAAAAAGTTTCTGTTTCTTTTCACCATTGCCAACACATCTATATTGTTTTGTGAAATATATGTGTTTATGGTTTCTTCTATTGTGCCCTTTTTATCAAGGATAACGAAATCTACGTTGTGCTCTTTGAAATAATTGGACCAACTGTTGGACTGTGCTAGCGTGCTGACAGTATTGGAATCTTCATTCTGAACGTGCACACAGTAGACGTGACCTTCTACCATCTTGGAGATATCAACAATCTGCTTAAGCGGTTCGAAATCTTTCTCTCTGAAGAGTGTTGTAAAGGCAATCTTATTAATTTCTTCATATGACGCATTACGCGGAACCACGAGTACCGGAAGTTGGATGTTCCTTATTACAGAGGCCGTATTACTTCCAATCGTGCTCTGACTTTCTGCATTGTTGCCGCGAACACCCATAACGATAAGACTTATATCCTGATCCTGGATTGTTTTGGCTACACTACCTAACACCGTGTCGTTTTCGAAAAGAAAGAAAGTATTATCGGTGTTTAAGTTGTGCTGCTTTGCCAGCTCAATCAGTTCCTTATTCTTCCTTTGTGAATACTCGTGTTTGGACTGTTCTATCTCCTGATAAACTGTAGACAGCATCTCCGGCTGTCCGGCATGTACGGCAGACAATACCGGAGCTGTATAAGAATATAACACATATAACTTTACGCCGAATTTGTTGGCTAAATGAAGTGCATATATAAACGCATTATTCGCAGTGGCAGAATAATCCGTAGGCAAAAGAATATTTTTCATAACTCAATCCCCCTTTATTAAATTTACCAAATTTTTTAATATTTATCAATATGAAAAATGCGGAGTCTCACTTCTTAGTGTAGCATTTGTTATTGTCTCTTCGTTATAAGAACAAAACGAAGAAATAGGTGTTTATAGACAATAATTCATTAATTTTAGAATCGGGAAACACATATATTTCAGGTAAACGGGTGCGTATTTTTCCAAAAATATTTAAAAGGAGTGGTCCACTAACTTTAAAGCTAGCTTTGGAAGAATGTCTCGTGCATCCATCTGAAAGGAGTCACTCTTACATATACAAGAAATTTTATGGGTATATGATGGCTATTTCTTTGCGCTATGTGAAAAATGAAATGGAAGCCGAAGATGTTGTCAATGAGAGTTTTGTGAAGATATTTCAGAAGTTGGACAACTTTCAGATTCTGGATGAAGAAAAAGCTTTGGAGAAATCTTTCAAAGGATGGATAGCCCGTATTACAGTGAATACCTCTATCGACAAGCTGCGTGCGCAGAAAACAGCCTTAGATCTTGATGAAGTTAATGAATCTGACTTGCTTTATGACAGTGTGGCAGTGACCAGCAAGCTGGATGTTAGTGACATCCTAAAATTGTTGGATAAGCTGCCCGAGATACAGCGCATCATTTTCAATCTCTACGAGATTGAAGGTTATTCACACGAGGAGATCAGCAAGCAAATCAACATTCCCGAAAGTACATGCCGAACCTATCTAACACGCGCTAAGGCAAAGCTTAGAATGTTGTATCAACAACAATTCGGCAACATGGAAAATATAAAAGTAAGTTAATATCTGGGTGAAAGAATATGAATAAGGACCTTATAGAAGATATTAAAGACAAATTAAAAAACGCAGAGGCTTATCCTTATCGTGAAGGAGCATGGGAGCGTTTTGCATCACAGTACCGCCCTTCGGCCGGTAAGGTTAGGTCTATGCATTCTCGTTGGAAGCAGGTGGCAGCTTCCTTGGCGCTGCTGCTTACGGCATCGGCAGCCATATATTTCGTCCTGCGGACAGAAAAGGTTCCTATGGAAGACTCAAAGGTATATACTAGTGAATCCAATGCTTCGGGAACTTCTCCTCAAAGGGAAGCTCTTAGTGAACTGCCAGTAGTTTCTAATAATGGAGGGCGTGTTCACACACCAGTATCAGTGGATAGAGAAGCAACATCTACGAAAACAAGAGATATAGCCAAACATGTTATAGCGTGGCCGTCGGATGAGGAAGAGAAGGCTTTGGAAGTTAACTCTGTTAAGGTCTATGCTTCTTTAGATTTACAGCATATGAAACTTCCATCTCTTACTGCAGTCTCAAAGTCCTCTCTTTCTGGGACTTCACCAAAGAAGGAACGTCCTGCAGTTTATACCACACTGAGTCAGGAGAGTGGATCCTTAGCCTATGCTGCCTATGAAGGGAAAGGTGCAACGACACTGAAAAACAAGCTGATGCGGGTAGGAAATAATTTCCAATTGGGATTATATGTCTCTCCATACAAGACTTCAGATCGATTTGATGTAGGAGCGGGAATGTTGTTAGCCTATCGTCTAACCGATAAAATCGGATTAAGAACGGGAGCTTCCTATAACGCATATACGGTAGGGGTAATGAAAGACCCTCTGGAGACCTCTAGTGCTGAAGTGGTGGAATCTTCCTCCTTATACAATAAAAATATAGTCGCCAACAATGGGGATGTGCAAAGCACCATGTTGTTGCCAAATATCAATGCCGTATTAGGGAAGGTGGAAGCTATAGAGATTCCTTTGGAAGTGACATATAGCTTCAATAAAAATCTATATGTTTCTACCGGTATTTCGTATTCAAGTATTATAAATCAGGAAAGACAGGCCCAATATATTGATAACGGAGGGGTGCGCTCACTTCAATCTTCCACCTCAAAAATTGTTTCGGCAGCCAATGAGGTAAATAAAAATACGGTAAAGCATGTAAAGTCGTTGGAGCCTAATGTCAATCCTAAAGGCTATGCGGGCTTCGTTAATTTTTCGGTAGGAAAAACGGTAAATATTAACAACAAAGTATCCCTTTCGTTAGAACCTTATTTAAAGGTTCCTGCCGGTCAAATGCGTAAGTCGGATTTAGATTATACGAATACGGGAATACGGATTATTACCAGCTTTTAGTTAAAGCTGGTCTATCCGTACCCATCCCATTCCTGCGGCAATAGCTCCTTGTACTCCTGGATCGCCATCCTCGAAGACAAGACACTCTTCAGGCTTTACACCCAGCTGCTGTGCACAAAGGAGGAAAGGTTCGGGTGAAGGTTTGCCTTGTTTGGTGTCTCCGGCACAGACCATAGCCTCATACTTGCCTGCTACGTCTATAACCTTCAGTGTAATATTGAGTGTGGAGCGGCTGCCGCCGGAAACAATACCTATTTTTTTCTTACCAACATTGTCAAACAATACCTGTCGTACATATTCTACCGGCTGTGTCTGAAGGATAAAACGTTCGATAAATATTTGAGATTTGCGCTTGGAGAAAACTTCAACGTCAAATTCTACCTTATAACGCTTGCATATTTCTTTGGCGACAGCTACGGTAGGCCATCCTGCCGTCTCGTCAATAAGGTCGGGGTCGAGCGTTACTCCATATTCGGCCGCTACGGCGACATAGGCGGCTTTATGTGCATCGATATTGTCGGCCAAGGTACCGTCCACGTCAAATAATAGTGCTTTATAAGGTTCGGCAATCTGAGCTAATTTCTGAAATTTCTCGTTAAGGGTCATAGCAAAAAATAATGGCTGTAAATATACAGCCATTATTTTATTTCTTGAGGGATTTTCTTCTTTCTTTTTCTTTGATGATGAGACTTAGCTCTCTTCCTGTTTGTCCTGCTGCGGAAGTGTTTTCCTGTGCACGGCGGAACAGGTAAGGCATAACGGATTTTACAGGCCCATACGGCATATATTTAGCGACATTATATCCTGAGGCACCAAGGTTGAATGACAGGTTGTCCGACATGCCTAGCAGTTGCGCGAAGTAAATATGTGGATGGTTATGTGGTATGCCGCGTTTGTCCATTTCGGAAGCCAATAGCATGCAGCTTTCATCATTATGTGTACCGGCCATGAAGCCTATTCTGTCAAGGTTATCCAAGCAGAACATCAGTGCTTTGTTGTAATCGTTGTCCGAAGATTTTTTGTCCGGCTGTATAGGAGAGGGATAGCCTTTCTCTTGTGCACGCTCACGCTCTATTTCCATATAAGCTCCGCGAACGAGCTTAGCCCCTAGATAAAAGCCCTGCTGTTGGGCGTAGGCAAAATCTGCTTTCAAAGAGGCAAGTTTATCGTGTCTATACAGTTGATAAGTGTTATATACAATAGGTTTTTCCTTGTTGTAACGCTCCATCAGCTCTCTAGCAATATCATCTATGGCATCCTGAATCCACGAATGTTCTGCGTCAATAAGTACAGGAATACCCGCCTCATAACAGGCTTTACATATGGCATTGCAGCGTCTCAGTACTGCTGCAAATTCTGCCTGTTCGGTATCGCTAAGTTTCTCTTGAGCGTTTACTTTTGCCAGAAGGTCGAAACGGCCTACTCCTGTAGGCTTGAAAACACAAAAAGAAATAAGCTTGTTCTTCTGTGCGTATTTTACGGTTTCCAACACCTCTTTACAGCAGGCATCAAAACTTGCTTCCGATTCCTCTCCTTCAACGGAGTAATCCAAGATGGTCGTCACATTTCCTTTTCCCAGCTCTTCTATCGCTTTAGCACAACCTTCAATGGTTTCTCCTCCACAGAACTGCTTATAGATGGTATTGCGGATTAATCCTTGGATTGGAAGACCTATATTTAATGAAAAGTTGGTGATAGGCGTACCTATCTTTATCAAGGTGCTAGAGCCTATGAGTTTGAATAGCCAATAAGCTCTTTCAAGATCTTTGTCACTTTTGTTACGGAAAGCTATTTCTGTATTCTCAAAATTTAGTGTAGTATTGGGTGTCATCATCTATACTTTCTTAGTATAACAAATGTAGTTGATAATTAATATATTTTGAATATTTTTCGCTGATATGGGCATTATTGGTAAATTTTTGGCGTATTTTTGTTTATTATGCAGACATTTAAGTTAGAAGGAGAATATATTCCCATGATTCAGCTGATGAAAGCGCTGAACTGGGTAGAACACGGTGGCATGGCGCAGCGTGTCGTAGAAGAAGGTTTGGTGAAATATAACGGCGAAGTAGACTACCGCAAAAGATTGAAAGTTCGTCAGGGTGATGTGGTAGAATTTGATGGAATGAAAGTTCAAGTCGTATAATATTTCTATATTAGCACAACAAAAAACTTGAGTATAATGCAACCCATCCAAAGTTTAGGATATAACGTCTATTTTGAAGAAGATTTAGCTTCACTTCCCTCACTGATCGCTGAGAAAAACTATTCGCAAATTTTGATTTTGGTAGACAGAAATACCAACGACCATTGTCTTCCTGTATTTCAGTCTTTCCTGCCTGACCTAGTACACTACGATATTATTGAGGTAGATCCGGGGGAGGAGAATAAAAATATTGACTTTTGTATTGGAGTATGGAAGACCATGCTGGATTTCGGCGTAGACCGCAAGGCTCTCATGATCAATTTGGGAGGAGGTGTGGTGACCGACATGGGAGGTTTTGCTGCTTCTACCTATAAACGAGGGATAGACTTTATCAACATTCCGACGACGTTGCTGTCGCAGGTGGATGCTTCCGTAGGTGGCAAGACAGGAATAGACTTAGATAACATAAAAAATATTATAGGTACCTTCGCTCAGCCGCAGGCTGTATTTATTAGTACTGCCTTCCTGAAATCATTAGACGACAGACAGCTGCTATCGGGTTATGCCGAGGTGATTAAACACGGTCTGATTCAGGATAAGAGCTTATATGAGCAATGTAAGAATTTGGAGTTGTCGGCAGTTTCGGCAGAGATTATTCACCGTTCGGTGGAAATAAAGAATAAAATCGTAACAGAAGATCCTAAAGAGAAAGGTCTTCGCAAGATTTTGAACTTCGGACATACCATCGGTCATGCCATCGAAGGCTATTCGTTGTATCACGATCAGAACCCGCTATTGCATGGAGAGGCTATAGCCATAGGAATGATTTGTGAGGCCTACCTGTCGGCAAAATATACCGGCCTATCCGAAGGAGAGTTAAAGGATATTACTCATACTTTTTTGTCGAAATATCCCAAATATGTCTTTACAGCTGAGCAGTATGATTCTTTCTTAAGCTTGATGAAAAACGACAAGAAGAATGAGTCAAACAAGATAGGGTTTGCACTTTTGCGAAGAATAGGCGACTGTACTTATAATATTTATGTAGAAGAAGCTGATATTGTAGCTGCGTTAGACTACTATCTTGAAGTATCACAACAATAAATAATAACATTTTGCAACCAAATTATATCTTACTCCGAATATAATTTGGTTGCTTTCCACTTTTATAGGATGGAAAGAGATAAAATAATTATTGCATCTGCCATTCTTCTGAATGAGAAGAAAGAGATGCTTACCGTACGTAAAAAAACTTCTGTCTATTATATGTTGCCCGGAGGGAAGATAGAAAAGGGTGAGCAACTTATGGATGCACTTTTGCGTGAATTATGGGAAGAATTAAACATAAAGTTCACGGCGGAAGATTTTGATTATTTAGGTCAGCACGAAACCGATGCAGTAAATGAGAAAAACACCATTGTTCAAGGTAATATATTTGTGTTGAAACAACCTCTCCGTCAGAAAATTAATCCTCATGCCGAACTGGCAGAAGTACAGTTTATCAGCAAAGAAAATTATAAAGAATTTCGTCTAGCACATCTGCTGGAAGAATTTGCCCTACCTTATTTCTTAACCTGTTAAAAAGTATTAACCTCTAATATTGCTGTTTTATTGCCTCCTCATTTTTTAATTTTTCATTGAAGAATAGATCCTCTTACTTATTACTGTCCCTGTTAGTGTTTTATAGGGACATTTCATCCCAATGTTTATAATTCAATTTGTAAAATTCTTATTAAGATTTTTTTAAAGAAGGTAAGGATATTTAAATTTCTTTCGATAAAGAAATGGAATAAAAAGTTTTTTTATTTTACTTTTTTCAATATTTTTATCGAGAAACAAAAACCTTGTTTAAAACTGTAAATTAGTGTTATTAACCAATTTTAAAACCAATCAACGTAAAATTATGAAGAAACTGTTACTTTATTCGATATAATTACTGCGACATAACATGAATGATTAGTGGCAATAGTTATTTTTTAGAAATAACTACTAGGTCATATTATGTTTAATTATCAACCTTATAAGCCTTAACCTTAAATATTCTTAGTTTATGTATTATCTATTCAACCTAATGAAAAGGCTGAGTATAGGATGTTATTTAGCCTTATTATTAATGCATTATAGCTCTACGGCTGTATATGCACAGGAAAAGACGGTCACAGGTATTGTTAAAGATCTCAAAACGGGAAATCCTTTACCTAGTGTTACAGTATCCTCGAAAAGTAGGAATGTTAAATCTGTCACGGATGAGGGAGGAGGGTTTTCCATTGTAGCCGTTCCGAAGGATACTTTGGAATTTACCTTGGTCGGATATCAACCTATTCTTAAGGCAGTGGGTAATTTATCCGTAATCGAAGTGTCTATGGTGGTGGATGACAAATCGATTGAGGAGGTTACGGTTGTAGCTTTCGGTACGCAGAAAAAGTCAAGTATCGTAGGAGCTATAACTACTGTAAATACTAAGGACTTACAAATTCCTAGTTCAAATTTAACCACAGCTTTTGCGGGACTCCCGGTATAATTTCCTTTTCTCCGTCCGGAGAGCCGGGGGCGGATAATGCTCAATTTTTCGTTCGTGGTGTAACGACTTTTGGTTATCAGTCCTCTCCTTTGATTCTTATCGATGGTTTTGAAGCAACGACAGACAACTTGGCTAGGCTTCAGCCGGACGACATAGAGTCGTTCTCCATCTTAAAGGATGCCTCTGCTACGGTACTATACGGTGCACGCGGTGCTAATGGCATCATCATGGTTAATACTAAAGCCGGAAAGGAAGGGCCTGTAAAGTTGAGTGTACGCTTGGATGCCAATACATCTATGCCTACCCGCATTGTAGAGATGTTGGATGGGGTTAGTTATATGAAACTTTACAACCAAGCACGTATTACGAGAGACCCTTTATTGGGTAATTTCTATAGCGAACAAAAGATTCAATCCACGCTTAACGGTGAGAACGCCATGATCTAACCGAATACTAATTGGTATGATGCATTGTTCAATAAGTCTACAACGAATAAGAAAGCAAATATCAATGTTTCGGGGGGAGGTCAGGTAGCTTACTTATTATGTTTCGCTGGGAATGGACAAGGAGTCAGGTTTACTCCGTGTGGATAAGAAAAATAATTTCAACAACAATATAGATATAGGCCGTTATACGGTGCGAAGCAACGTATTATTTAAGCTTACGCCTACTACCAAACTGGATACAAGATTGCAGGCACGATTCGAAAGATATAACGGTCCATACACTTCTGCTACCAGTATTTTTAACATGGTTATGAATATTAACCCTGTGGATTTTCCGGCGGTGTATGAACCTGATGAAAAAAATCTGTTTACCGAACATATTCTGTTCGGCAGTAGCTATGCCAATGGTTCTTTAATGCCAAACCCATACGCACAGATGGTTAGAGGCTATGAAGACAGAAATGAATCAACGATCATTGCACAAGCTACACTCTCTCAGGATTTGGATTTCTTCACCAAGGGATTAAAATTCCAAGGTAAAGTGTCTGCCAATACTTGGAGCCGTTATGCGGGCAGACGTAGTTATAATCCTTATTACTATGATTTGGAATCCTACAATCAAATTACTAAAGAATATAATCTGCTTTTGCTTAATCCGACAACAGGTCAACCTTACCTCGGTGATGTTACTCCTGTAAGAGATGCTAATGGACATTTCTATTTCGAAGCACTATTCAATTGGGATAGAACTTTTTGCGATCATACTATCTCGGCAATGACAGTAGGTATGATGGAGTGTGGGATGGATGCTGTCAAATGAAAAATTCTTTGAGAAACTAACTCCGGTGATGAACATGTTTAAGCTCAGAGCTACTTGGGGTTTGGTGGGTAATGATGCCATAGCAAAGAGGATATCTATCCTGCCAAATACGATACCATCATAGGGCAGGTAGGCTATGAAAGGGTGGAAATCGACCTGCTTAAAGCCGGAAGAATTCCCTCGAGCAAAATCTATATGGGAAAAGCCAAGAAGACGGTAGTAGAATATGATGATAAGCGTATTGTCATTGATTCTGTAGTTTCTTGGGTAAACATAACAGGACTTACCGTATCAAAGCTGTATCGCTTCAAAGTATATACGGAAGATGAATATGGCAATAGGTCTGTTCCGCAGGAAATAGCGCTGATTCCTTATACGCAAACGGAGTTAAGTACTATTGCTGTTAAATCTCCACGTGTGCTAGCTTCTCCAACAGCAGCCGTACTAGATTGGACTGAGAACTTATCATCTATTAATGGATTATTGCGGATTGACTTTTAAATACACTGATAATACCGGTGTTGAACGAACTGGAGAAAGATTATTAAATCCACGTATTTTCGCTGCAAATCTAACACCTAGAGACCGCATAAATATTGATGTGTATTATAAGGTTATTCCGAAAGTAAATGGGGAACGTATATTGGATACCGTAGAGCTATATCAGCCTGTGACTTTCAATATGCCGCTAGCCAATAGTACATTCCAGCCAGCTGAACCAGAAATATTAAGAGCTAATGGGATAAATACCTTTACAGCGCAAGCTATCGCGGATATTAAAAAGCTTGTCTATCCTGTGGACGTAAACACTTTGCAAGATTTATTTTACTTCAGTAATCTGGATGAAGTGGACCTTACGGGAGGAGACCTCTTTCAGATGAAAACTATATCTTACAATCGTAATGGCATCGTTGCTACCCTAGGAGGAGGTAGTTTCGATCCTTTTGCCAGAAGAGTGGGAGACATGCCAGAGGTAAATGCCCAGTTTCTGGTGGATTTGCTGGCCAACAACCTAGTGAAAAAAGTTAAATATATCCCTTATTCACTAGGAATAGACCACTTACTTCAACCTTATGTCAATAGTGGTGTAGTGGAACTAGTGCAGGTACCGGATGAAGCGGTGATTCCTCTGAAATATCTTATCAATGGGACAGTACAAGCCACTAACTGGAAGATTGACCTTATTGTAAATCCAGGAGATTATCCTGCAGGAGAGGGCTTATATAATGTCTTTAGAGTGATACCTCGAGATCGCTCTGCCTCATTCGCTTTCGTTATGCCTAAGGAATATGAATTCAATGCAAGTGTATAAGAAGCTGCGTTTTAAAGTTTATGCTCCAGCCAAAGACGCTTTTACCCAAGGAGCCATGTATGCAAATTATCAGAAGCTATGGCCTAGGTTTATGAACTACCTATGGGCTTTCACTACAGAAAGTAGCTATGGACAGCAGCTATGGAACACTGTGGCAGCCGATTATTTTATTCCAGACAACAACCTGCAAAAATGGATCGATATGGAGGTCGACCTATCTAATATGATTGGTAAGCATAACCGTGTGATTGTTATTAATATAGGAGGAGAACCTTCTGGTACTTATGCACCGGCCAAAGATATCGTATATCATTTCGCTAATTTTAGACTTACAAAAGAGTAATTTCTTAGATCTAATTTTATAGAAAAGTGCTTTCACCGCAGATGGTGAAAGCACTTTTCGCATTATGACAGTGCAAATTACTTCCTAAATAGATAGTTGATTTCAATTTGGCAAGCAGACAAAATCTTATGTGCTTATTAAGGGTTATAAACGAAAAAAGCTCAACTGATGTTGAGCTTTAACTGTCTTAGCGGAAGGGGCGGGATTCGAACCCGCGGTACCGTTATCCGGTACGACAGTTTAGCAAACTGTTCCTTTCGGCCTCTCAGGCACCCTTCCGTGTTTCGACATTGCAAACATAAGGCAAAAAATTGACTCTGCAAACTTTAAAACAAGATTTTTTTACTTTTTTTTGCCTTTATTTAATAACATTCTGATTGATTGTCAATTACAATTATTTTGCTGCTGCAGGCTCTTTTCTTTTACCCAAATCATAGTCTATCCGGACATGATAAATGCTCATGAGCATATTTTTGAAAATCGTGCTCACATCGCTGATATCTTTTAGGGTGATGTTGGCATTTACAAACTGTTTTTGGTCCAGTTTATACTGGATAATGTTGTCTACAAGATTCGAAATTGATTCTTGAGTGGGCTCTTTGAGCGCCCGTGCCGCCGCCTCTACCGAATCGGCCATCATCAACACAGCTGTCTCTTTGGAAAAAGGTATAGGTCCTGGATAGTGAAATAAGGATTCATCTACCAGCTTGTCTGGGTTGTTTTTGATGCATTCTTTGTAAAAGTAATCCACCCGGGTGGTGCCATGATGTGTTTTGATAAAGTCTATTATAACTTCTGGAAGCTTATGGCGTTTGGCTATTTCAATGCCTTTAATGACATGGGAAATAATGATTTGTGCACTTTGTTCCGAAGTTAATTCTTCATGTGGGTTTACCCCAGTCTTTTGATTTTCGATGAAATATCGTGGGTTTAGTATTTTGCCGATATCGTGATATAATGCTCCTGCACGCACAAGTAATGAGTTACCGCCAACCTTATATATTGCTGCTTCAGCAAGATTTGCCACCTGCAAGGAATGTTGGAATGTTCCGGGAGCTTTCAGCGAGAGTTCTCTTAATAGTTTGGAGTTGGAGTTGGTAAGCTCCATGAGTGTCAAATCTGATACGATGCCGAACATCTTCTCGAAAGCATAAATCAAAGGATAGGCAAGGAGTGTTAATCCTACGCTGACAAAATATGGGAGAATATCACCCCAGTATATACTACTTAGTAATCCATTACGTGTGAGAACCAAGCCTATATGACCTACAATATATGTAGCCAAAATGAGCAGGCTGGAGATCAAAAACTGTTCGCGTTTCACCATGGTCTTGATACTGTATATGGCCACTAGTCCGGACATAAATTGTAGGAACACGAAGTCGTAACTGTTAGGCACAAAAAGCGCTGTTATCAAAACCATCAGCAAATGTATGTTTAGAGCTACACGAGTGTCAAAAAGAATACGGAAGATAATAGGCACACCACAGTAAGGGATAAAATAGAGACTGCTGATTTTGAGATTCATCGCCCAAGAGAATACGCCCAACATGCCTAAAATGACGATATAGATGATAGCCAGTAAGCGGTTGTTGTTGTAAATGTTGCGACGAAAGTAAAAGAGGAAAACCATTAGTAAGGCCATAGCAAGTCCTACAACCAGAAATTGACCTAGAGAAACATAAGTTTTGTTTCCAGAAATGCGGGCTTCGTCTTCAAAAACTTTACGTAGAGACTCTAGTTTTTGGTATGTTTCGTTGTTTACGATTTTATCTTTTTCGGCGATGAGTTCTCCCTTTTGTACCATCCCCCGCGTGGTGGAAATGTTGCTCAACGCTGTCTGTTCGATCTTGTTTGTCAGATGTTCATTAAAGATATAGTTTACAGTAATGTAGTTTTTGAGAACTTCAAGTAGCCATTTTTTACGGGTGATGGATGCATCCTTTTCTATCGCTTCATGTGCATAATCTACGGCGCTTTCTATCGTAAAGCAATCGGCGGTATTTTTTTGTGTAGCAATGTTGTTGTCTACCAAGGTGAAGTTGTAGTTTGCTTCCGTTTCGCTTATTTTATCAGCTTCGGCACCTTTAGTTTGATAGCGGTTGTTCAGCGATATTACACCACGGTTGTAGATGTATGTTAATATCTCTATTCCTTTGTTTTTGTAGGTTTGAATGTTGAGAGAGGATACCGTATCCATCTGGCTGCTTTGCCATTTTTCAGCGATGTCAGTGGTAAACTGATCTATTTGTTCTTTGCTGATATTAGGGTTGAGGTTATAGATAGGCTGTACCGTTTTCAGCACCTGCTGGCGGTCACGTTCCATCTCCTCCTTAGTTTTCATGATGGCAAAGTTGTACGGTGAAATCAAGTTTTCGTGATTCCACGGTTTTCCTTTTTGAAACTCATACTCAAAGCGCGGTTGCTTCGGCAGGAAAGCACAGATGAGCAAGACTGTAAGTACGAGCATGCCATATTTCAGCCAAGGAGAGTTGTTCTGTAACTTATTGTCTATATAATTGATTTTTAGTTTTGCCACGGCTTGAATAATTTTTGTTTATAACAAAAGTAATTAATATCCTATGAAATTTTACTTCTCCCGTGCAGAATGCGCAAAAATGTCTTTATCTCCAAAATCATTTGATAGGGGGAAATAATAGATTTATCTTTGTTGACCAAATTACTATAATAGAAAATTACATGTCGACGAATAAACACTTAATAGCGCCATCCGTATTGGCGGCAGACTTCGCGAATCTTGAAAAAGAAGTTAAAATGGTAAATGAAAGTGAAGCCGATTGGTTTCATATTGATATTATGGATGGTGTTTTTGTGCCTAATATTTCTTTTGGCTTTCCTGTGATGCAGGCTATAGCCAAGCATGCCACAAAGCCACTGGATGTGCATCTGATGATTGTAGATCCGGACAGATATTTGAAAGTGTGTAAAGATAGTGGTGCTGCGGTAATTACCGTGCATTATGAAGCCTGCACACATCTACATCGTACATTGGCGGCGATCAAAGAGTTAGGCTGCAAAGCAGGGGTTGCCCTGAATCCGCACACTCCTGTTCAACTGTTGAAAGATGTGATCCAAGATATTGACTTAGTTTGTATTATGTCTGTAAATCCTGGATTTGGAGGTCAGAAATTTATCGAACATACGTATGCCAAGGTAAGGGAATTGCGTGCTTTGGCAGCCGGTGTAAATGATAGTCTGCTTATAGAAATTGACGGAGGTGTGTCTACTGCAAATGCAGCAAAGTTGGTGAATGCCGGAGCTGATGTCTTGGTAGCAGGATCATTTGTTTTCAATGCCGAAAATCCCATCCAAACCATCAAGTCCTTGAAGTCCATATCGTCGAATGTGCAGTCGGTATAATACTATTGATGCAATTTGGAAAATTTCGATAGCAGGTTGGCGTAATTAAATATATTTTGTTTAGATTGATTCCAAATTGGTTTAATTTACATTCCACAGATATATTAAAGTGGGATTTTAGCTAAATTTGGCACTAGCAAAAAAGCTGATTTTAAGAATGTAAATCAGCTTAGTGAGCAGAGATAAGAAAGTTAATTATGATGTGTATTTTTTTTAAAATGACGCATTATGAAAGACTTTAAAGGTTAAATCCGGCAATGCGATAGTGTTGCCTCAAATTGATAAAGAGTTAATTTATTTATGAGTAGTATTTACAACGATTATTTACTTGAAGTTGTAGAAAGAAAAGCACAAGGCTTAAATCCTAAACCAATCGATGGAGCAGAATTATTAGAAGAAATCATTGCTCAGATTAAAGATACCCAAAACGAACATAGAGAAGAATCACTTCGCTTATTTATCTATAACACTTTGCCGGGAACCACGCCAGCTGCCGGTGTTAAGGCTCAATTCCTAAAAGAAATCATCCTTGGTCAAGAAGTAGTAGCAGAGATAACGCCTGTTTTTGCTTTTGAACTGCTATCCCATATGAAGGGAGGTCCTTCTATTAAGGTATTGATTGATTTGGCATTAAGCGAAGATGAAAATATAGCCCGTCAGGCTGCTGAAGTATTGAAGACTCAAGTATTCTTGTATGATGCGGATACGGCACGTCTTAAGGCGGCGTATGAGGCTGGCAATGCTATCGCAAAAGATATTTTAGAAAGCTACGCTAAAGCCGAGTTTTTTACCAAGCTACCTGAAGTTCCGGAAGAGATCAAAGTGGTTACTTATATTGCTGCTGAAGGAGATATCTCTACGGACTTATTATCGCCTGGTAATCAAGCACACTCGCGTTCGGACCGTGAGCTACACGGTAAATGCATGATTTCTCCGAAAGCACAGGAAGAAATTACGGCGTTGAAAGCTCAGCATCCGGATGCTCAGGTGATGTTGGTAGCGGAAAAGGGTACTATGGGGGTAGGTTCGTCCCGTATGTCGGGAGTGAACAACGTTGCTCTTTGGACAGGAAGACCGTCTTCACCATATATTCCTTTCGTGAATGTGGCACCTATCGTTGCCGGAACAAACGGTATTTCTCCGATTTTCCAGACTACAGTAGATGTTACAGGAGGTATAGGTATTGACCTGAAAAACTGGAGAAAGAAAACTGACGCAAATGGAAATGTAGTGTTGAACGAAAACGGTGACCCAGTATTAGAGGAAGTTTATTCCGTTGCTACAGGTACTGTATTGACCATCAACACAAAGTCAAAAAAATTATATAACGGTGATAAAGAGTTAATCGATCTTTCCAAGTCGTTGACTCCACAAAAATTAGAGTTTATCCGTGCCGGAGGTTCTTATGCGATAGTATTCGGTAAGAAAATACAAACTTTTGCCGCACAAACATTAGGCATTACAGCTCCTCAGGTATTTGCTCCTGCGAAAGAAGTTTCCGTGGAGGGGCAAGGTCTTACAGCGGTTGAAAAGATATTTAATAAGAATGCTGTAGGTGTCACACCAGGTAAGGTCTTACATGCAGGATCAGATGTTCGTGTTAAAGTGAACATTGTAGGGTCGCAGGACACTACAGGTCTTATGACCGCACAGGAGCTAGAGGCTATGGCAGCTACAGTGATTGCACCTACTTTGGATGGTGCTTATCAGTCGGGATGCCACACTGCTTCGGTTTGGGATAAGAAGGCGCAAGCTAATATCCCTAAGCTGATGAAGTTTATGAACGAGTTTGGTCTTATCACGGCACGCGATCCTAAAGGGGTGTATCACTCCATGACTGACGTCATCCATAAAGTTTTGAACGACATGACAGTGGATGACTGGTCAATCATCATCGGGGGGGACTCCCATACACGTATGTCCAAAGGGGTAGCATTCGGTGCCGACTCGGGAACGGTAGCATTGGCTTTGGCAACGGGAGAGGCTTCTATGCCAATTCCTGAATCGGTAAAAGTTACCTTCAAAGGTAAAATGAAAGAACATGTAGACTTCCGTGATGTAGTACATGCTACTCAGGCACAGATGTTGCAACAGTTTGGTGGAGAAAACGTGTTCCAAGGCCGTGTTATCGAAGTGCATATCGGTACGCTTCTTGCAGATCAAGCATTTACGTTTACAGACTGGACTGCAGAGATGAAGGCGAAAGCTTCAATCTGCATTTCTCAGGATGATACACTTATAGAATCATTGGAAATTGCAAAATCTCGTCTTCAGATTATGATAGACAAAGGTATGGACAATTCCAATGGTGTATTAAAAGGGCTTATAGAAAAAGCGAATAAACGTATTGCGGAGATTAAATCCGGAGAGAAACCAGCTTTGAAACCAGACGATAATGCAAAATATTACGCAGAGGTAGTGGTGGATCTAGATCAGATCGACGAGCCTATGATTGCCGACCCTGATGTACATAATGCTGATGTTTCGAAGCGCTATACTCACGATACAATCCGTGACCTGACTTATTATGGTGGAGAGAAGAAAGTAGATTTAGGTTTCGTAGGTTCTTGTATGGTACATAAGGATGACCTTAAGATTGTATCGCAGATGTTGAAGAATGTGGAGACAGAGAAAGGTTATGTAGAGTTCAAAGCGCCATTGGTGGTAGCTGCTCCTACATACAACATCATTGACGAGTTGAAAGCTGAAGGAGATTGGGAATATCTACAAAAATATTCAGGTTTTGAATTTAACGACTTGTTGCCGAAAACGACAGCACGCACAGAGTATCAAAATATTTTATATTTAGAACGTCCGGGCTGTAACTTGTGTATGGGTAACCAGGAGAAGGCCGCCAAAGGAGACACAGTAATGTCTACTTCTACACGTCTTTTCCAAGGTCGTGTGGTAGAAGACAGGGATGGTAAGAAGGGAGAGTCGCTGTTGGCTTCAACACCGGTAGTGGTATTGTCGGCCATATTAGGACGTATTCCTACTATTGAGGAGTATAAAAAAGCTGTCAAAGGTATAAATCTTACAAAATTTACACCGATTTTAGCTAATTAATCCTTAATATTGAAGAAACTTAGTTAAACACTATAAAACCAGAGAGATATGGCTTTTGATATAGACATGATCAAGAAAGTCTATTCACGCTACGATGAGCGCATTGCTGCAGCTCGTAAGGTGGTGAATAGACCATTAACCCTTGCAGAAAAAATATTGTATGCCCACCTATGGGATGGCAATGCTACTGTGGCTTACGAAAGAGGTAAGTCGTATGTAGACTTTGCTCCAGACCGTGTGGCTATGCAAGATGCGACAGCGCAGATGGCTTTGTTGCAGTTCATGCAAGCAGGTCGCTCGAAAGTGGCTGTTCCTTCGACAGTACACTGTGACCACTTAATTCAGGCAAAAGAAGGCGCTGACAAAGACTTAGCACGTGCTAAAAACGAAAGCTCGGAAGTGTTCAACTTCTTGAGTTCTGTTTCAAATAAATATGGTATAGGCTTCTGGAAACCGGGAGCAGGTATCATCCACCAGGTAGTATTGGAAAACTATGCTTTCCCTGGAGGTATGATGATCGGTACAGACTCACATACCGTGAATGCAGGAGGTTTGGGTATGGTTGCTATCGGTGTCGGTGGTGCTGATGCCTGTGACGTGATGGCCGGTCTTCCTTGGGAACTTAAGTTTCCTAAACTTATCGGTGTTAAATTAACCGGTAAGTTGTCTGGCTGGGCTGCACCTAAAGATGTCATCTTGAAGGTGGCAGGTATCCTTACCGTAAAAGGTGGTACAGGATGTATCGTAGAATACTTTGGTGAAGGTGCGGAATCACTTTCTTGTACAGGTAAAGGAACTATCTGTAACATGGGAGCAGAGATTGGTGCAACTACCTCTACTTTCGGCTATGACGCTTCTATGGAAAGATATTTGCGTGCTACAGGCCGTGCAGATGTTGCCGATGCAGCAAACGCCATCAAACAGCATTTAACAGGTGACCCTGAAGTATATGCTAACCCAGAGCAATATTTCGATCAAATCATAGAAATCAACCTTTCTGAGTTAGAACCATCGTTGAACGGTCCTTTCACTCCGGATTTATATACACCGGTATCGCGTATGCGTGAAGAAGCCGTTAAAAACGGATGGCCTTTGAAAGTAGAGTGGGGATTGATTGGTTCTTGTACAAACTCTTCTTACGAAGATTTGTCACGCGCGGCTTCCATTGCTAAACAGGCAATAGAAAAAGGTTTGGAAATCAAGGCTGAGTTCGGTATCAACCCAGGTTCGGAGCAGGTACGTTATACTGCTGAGCGCGACGGCTTATTGAAGACATTCCAAGATTTGAACGCTACGATCTTTACCAACGCTTGTGGCCCTTGTATCGGAATGTGGGATCGTGCCGGAGCGGAAAAACAAGAGAAAAATACTATCGTTCACTCGTTTAACCGAAACTTTGCTAAACGTGCTGACGGTAACCCTAACACATATGCTTTCGTAACATCCCCGGAAATGGTGGCAGCAATAGCTATCGCTGGAGACTTAGGTTTCAACCCGGTTACGGATACGTTGACCAACAAATATGGAGAGCAAGTGAAGTTAGATCCTCCTACAGGAGATGAGCTTCCTGCTAAAGGTTTTGATGTTGTAGATCCAGGATATCAAGCTCCTGCGGAAGATGGTTCTTCAGTAGTGGTAGAAGTTTCTCCTACATCAGATCGTCTGCAATTGTTGGAGCCATTCCCAGCATGGGAAGGTACTGACCTTAAAGGATTGAAGTTGTTAATCAAGGCCAAAGGTAAATGTACTACAGACCACATCTCTATGGCTGGTCCTTGGTTGAAATATCGTGGCCACTTGGACAACATTTCAAACAACTTGTTGATTGGTGCAGTAAACTACTTCAACGATAAGACGGACAGCGTGAAAAACCAGCTTACCGGTGAATATGGACCTGTACCTGCAACGCAACGTGCGTACAAAGCCGCCGGAATCGGTTCAATCGTTGTGGGCGACGAAAACTATGGTGAAGGTTCTTCACGTGAACATGCCGCTATGGAACCTCGTCATTTAGGTGTGCGTGCCGTGTTGGTGAAATCTTTCGCTCGTATTCACGAGACGAATCTTAAGAAACAAGGTATGCTTGCCTTGACTTTCGCTAACAAGGATGATTACGAAAAAGTTCTTGAAGACGATACAATAGATATCATCGGTCTTACAGAGTTCGCTCCTAATAAACCTTTGACCATTGTGCTTCACCACGCTGATGGTACTACTGAGGAAATTTTGGCAAACCACAGCTACAATGAACAACAAATAGAATGGTTCAAAGCTGGAGGCGCTCTTAACATCATCCGCGCAAGCCAAGCGAAATAATTTCGCAACACTATATAACCCGATAATACAAGCTGTTATCGGGTTTTTTCTTTATAAGGAAAGAGGACTTTATGATTTTGGCGGAAATAAGATAAGACATTTAAAAGCTAGCCGCTTTCTTGAATTGGGAAAGGATATGCATCTTCTGCATATCCTTTTTTATTAACTGTAGTGTGGCTGTTTCAAATTAACAGGATAATTTTCTATATTCATTATTAGAAAATTCAATCTCTAAGCACTACTGCCATGTATGAAAAAAGCGGTTTTTAGAAGCAAAACCTTCTATTGGATAATATTTGTTCTTGTAGCGACGAGCATTGTCGCGGACTTCCTAAGTATAGTAAACTCATTTAGATGGGGTACTTTGCTTTTCTAGGTTTGAGCCTCGCTGTATTGTGTTTTCTTATTGCAAAACATCAATACGTCAGAGCCATTTTAGTGCTTTGGTTAGCATTATCCTATATAGTATTTCCAATCAGTGGGATGATAGATATTGCGCAGGAACAACATGAAGAGCTAGACTCCGTAGAGACCTACATTGTATTGGGGTTGGTCTGTATACTGGGCGTAGCATTAATATATCTTACATTTAGGAAAATAACTTTTCAAGGTACAAAGGAATTTTCCTCTGTCACCTGAAAAATGATATTATAAGAAGCGTGATGCAGAAAGAAATGCATAGTCTGCTGTTATATTTGCGTTCTCTTTCTCCTTTGACGAATGAAAACTGGTCTCTCTTACAGAAGTATACGGACATACCAAAAAATGAATTTCTGCTTAAAGAAGGAGAGGTTTGTAACGAACTCTTTTTCATTGTTGAAGGTTATTGTAAAAGCTTTTACCACTTAGATGGAGAAAGAAAAAATACTGGATTCTTTTTCGAGAATGAGATAGCAACGTATGTTGCAAGTTTTGGATCAGGAGAGAAGTCAGCATATAACATTATGGCTTGTGAGCCTTTGACAGTGGTAGTGTTTGATAAAGTCAAATTATTTGAAATTTCCCATCAGAGTGCTGCTATAGAAGCTTTAGGACGTAATTGCTTACGTACTTTTGCTGCAAAACAAGAGGAGCAGGCGACTATTTTTAAGTTATACAGTGCACAGGAACGCCTAGAGTTTTTCGAAAAGCGATATCCACAGATGTTACAGCGTGTTTCCTTATCACAATTAGCCTCATTTTTTGGTGTGGCGCGCGAAACCTTAAGTCGTATTCGAAGAAAGAGAGTCTCTTAATACTTTTGTGACGTTTGTCACAGCTGAGAATGTTCAGATATACCCATCTTTGTCTCATCACAACGTAAACTAGTAGGAATATGGCTTTATTAAACAAAATTGATGAGACAACAAATGTAGTTACATGGTTTGAGATTCCGGTTGCGAAGATAGATCGTGCACAGAAATTTTATAAAACCATTCTTGATATCAAGATGGTGCGACATGTGGATGAACAAGAACAAGCGGCTTTTTTCCCCTATACCCCACAGGTGATTCAGGCCACTTGAGGGAGGATTACCGGTGTTTTGGTACAATCGGCAAGTAACAAGCCATCATCGAACGGTACTATGGTGTATTTAAATGCGAGTCCTACACTTCAATGCGTCTTGGACAAAGTAGAACATGCTGGCGGAAAAGTTGTGCTCCCGAAAACCCCAATTCCTGCTGGATTTATTGCTATTATAATAGATTCTGAAGGAAATAGGGTAGGACTTCATGCTGAAGAGTAGAGCTATCGCCCGCCACTTTAATATTGTGCGCGCAATAGTTTTTATGTCACTTTCTTTTTTTGGACTTATTGATTCCTTAATTTCTAACTCTTTAAATTTTTACAAAAAATTTCCTACAACATTCTTTATTAATTAAATTTATTAAGAATTAATAATACCTCATTAACTACTTGCCTAAATTATGAAACACGTTTTGAATGTATGGGACAGGAAAAAATCGTATGGGTTTAGAGAAATCCTTTTTCGGTTGTCTTTGAGGCGAAGAGCTTTTTCAGCTTTACTGCTTACTTCTTTATTCATACCAACACTTCATGCACAAAATAATCTTCCTATCATTAAAGCCAATTCAGTAGATGTGGATATTGAAGAAGATAATGTGTTACGAAAGAAGGCGTGGAAGATTGATCCACAGCAGAAGTTAGATGTATTTGGAACATCGGCAAAGAAAGTGACCTTTTATACCGACATAGACAAGTTTACGGTCCATATTGGTCGAGGCAAAAAACAGGATTTTATCATTCTGCTCAACGGTAAGGATTCGGCAATGACCCGCATTCAATACGAACCTTCACGTCTTCATATTCTAAAAGGAGCCGCGAAATATAATTTTTCGGACAATAGACCTGTTCCTACTTTTACTTATCAGTCTGCAGAGCATCCGGATTTAAAAAGAATACGTGCCGAACTCAAGTTGGATTCCATTGCAGGGAAGGGAGATGAGCTGACAAAAATTTTCAACCTGATGTATTGGGTTCATAACCTTATACAGCATGATGGCAATAGCACAAACCCTACAATCAAAAATGCTATAGACCTCATCAAGGTATGTCAAAAGGAAAAGCGCGGTATAAACTGTAGAATGCTTGCCATTATCCTCAATGAATGTTATCTGGCGATGGGAATAAAGTCTAGATATATTACCTGTATGCCTAAAGAGTTGGAGTTTCAAGACTGCCATGTCATTAACATGGTATATAGCCAAGACTTGGACAAATGGATATGGATAGATCCTACGTTTGCAGCCTATGTCATGGATGAAAATGGGACTTTATTGGGAATCCAAGAGGTGCGAGAAAGGTTAATCAACGGAAAGCCTTTGATCCTTAACGCGGATGCCAACTGGAATCGTGAGGCACAACAAACCAAGGATGGATATCTAAAAACCTATATGGCTAAAAATCTCTATCGTCTGGAAACACCGGTGGAAAGCAAATACAATGCTGAAACCTGGAATATGGTCAAAGAGATTGAATATGTAGAATTGCTTCCTTTGGATGCTTTGGAACAAACACCTCAAAGAACAGAGGAAGTAAACAATAAAACGGGAGTGAAATTCGTTTATTATAAAACTAACAATCCGAATCTTTTCTGGACAAAGCCGCAATAATCTCTTACACATAAAGCTATGATTAAGGATATTTTTGATTCTGCAGTCACTGCAGAATTGATCGACAGAATAAATAGCCTCACTGCGAATTCCACACCACAGTGGGGTAAGATGACTGTCGATCAGATGCTCGCCCATTGTAATGTGGCTTATGCTTACACCTTCAATCCGGAGAAATTCAAAAAAACTAACTTTGTGAAGCGGTGGCTGCTGAAAACTTTTGCCAAGCCTATGGTTGTAGGGCCTCAACCTTATAAGAAAGGTAGTCCTACGGCACCCATCTTTTTGATCACGGACCGAAAAAATTTCGAAAAGGAGAAAAGTGAACTTATAGACAATATTCACAAGACACAACAGCTCGGAAGGACATATTTCGAAGGAAAGGAGAACATATCTTTCGGAAAGCTAACCGCCAATGAATGGAACACCTTATTCTATAAACATCTGGACCACCACCTTAACCAGTTCGGGGTGTAAGAAATCCGTATTGTTTACATTATTAACTAGCTCGCAAACATAGCTAAACAACCAATTTTAATTGTATTAATTCTAAATTATTAAAATAACCTTCAAATTTCCAGTGAGTTAAGGATGTTTGATTTTTTCTTTTTTATCTTTACGTTCATTAATTCGTTAGCGGTAATGGTAGGACGACCGTGCAAACTTCAAACTTTCGGCTGACAAAAACAGATTTACGAACACTTCGGACAAATTCCGGAAACCGTAAAATTCACTTCGCTGACTTTATACTTCTTCGGCAACTTAAATGACGGCTCAACATTTTCCAAACAAGTAACCGACTTACACTTTTGACAGCTAAAATGTATGTGATTGTGGTTGTGAGTTGTGGCACAACTATGACAACTTGCATACTTCACACCACCGTCAGTATTCACAACTTTGTGAACCAAATCTTCTTCCACTAACCTATTCAAGACACGATAAATCGTAACCCTGTCGCACAATCCGTCCAAAGACTGAATTTCAGAGTGTGACAAAGCCACTTCGGACTGACTAATTAAATCCAAAATCTCTGTTTTTGCGGTTGTATTTCTTGCCTGTTTCATCTTTTTTTCAAAAACTTTAATGCAACATTGTTGCTATTACAAAGACAATACTTATTTTTGCAACAATGTTGCATTAAGTAAAAATAATTTGAATGATACCGCAAACATTTGAACAATGGAAAAACTGCATCATAAACGATTGCAAAATCAACCTAACCAAAGGTTTTGCGGAACAGCGTTTGGCAGTTTACAAAGACAAGAAAAATAACGAAACACAAAAATTTGTTTCGCTGTATGGCGAACAGCATTTACAAAATATAATTAATTGGTTTAAGCAAATATGATAGCAGAAAATAAACTACCTGTAACCGTTTTAAGCGGTTTTTTGGGAGCGGGAAAAACAACCTTGCTCAACCACGTTTTACATAACAAAGACGGAATAAGAGTAGCCGTTATCGTAAACGATATGAGCGAAGTAAACGTGGACGCAAGATTGGTAGAAAACGAAAACACACTTTCACGAACCGAAGAAAAATTGGTGGAAATGAGCAACGGCTGTATTTGTTGCACACTTCGGGAAGACCTGATGATTGAAGTTGAGAAATTAGCCAAAGAAAAACGCTTTGACTATTTGCTCATTGAAAGCACGGGAATTAGTGAGCCTGTTCCTGTGGCTCAAACATTTTCTTTTGTGGACGAAGAAAAAGGCATTGACCTTTCAAAATTCAGTTACATTGATACAATGGTTACAGTCGTTGATTGTTTCAATTTCTTCAAAGATTTTGGAACAAACGAATTGTTGCAAGACCGCAATTTAACTGATATGGAAGGCGATTATAGAACAATTGTAAATTTGCTGACTGACCAGATTGAATTTGCAAACGTCATTATATTGAACAAAACTGATTTAGTTGATGAAAATACGGTTGGACTTTTAAAAGCATCTATCCAAAAACTAAATCCAAGTGCAAAAATTATTGCTTCCGAGTTTGGAAAAGTTGCACCAACCGAGATTTTGAATACCAAACTTTTTGATTTTGAAGAAGCACAAAATTCGGCAGGTTGGCAAAAAGAACTGCAAACCGAAAACCACACCCCCGAAACCGAAGAATACGGCATTAGTTCATTTGTGTTCAGACATCCAAAACCGTTTCACCCTGAACGTTTTTGGAAATACCTGAACGAAGAATATCCAAGCGGAATTATCAGGGCCAAAGGTTTGTTTTGGTTGGCTTCACGTCCGAATGATGCACTAAATTTTTCGCAGGCAGGCGGTTCTTCCCGATTGGAAAGAGCAGGCGTTTGGTGGTGTAGTATGCCATTCAAAGAACGAATGAGATACGCTTCTTTTGTTCACAATAAAGAACACATTGAAAGCCGTTGGAGCAAACAATGGGGCGACCGAATGAACGAAATTGTTTTTATCGGGCAAGACATTGACAAACATAAAATGATAGCCGATTTAGAAAAATGTTTGTTGCAAGACAACGAACAAAAATTGTTTGACAAGAAAATCAGTTTTAACGACCCTTTTCCGAAAGATATTTAAAAATGAGCCAAACAAAATTCACAAGACGAGAAATCATAAAACAAGGCGGGCTTGCATTAACCGCATTAGCTTTGCCTTTTCCATTAACCACATTTACAAAATTCAACAGTATGACAGACAATAAAAATTTTGACGTAATCATCATTGGCGGAAGTTACGCAGGACTTTCATCGGCAATGGCTTTGGGACGTTCGCTGCGGAATGTATTAATCATTGACAGCGGAAAACCTTGCAATCGTTATACGCCACATTCGCACAATTTCATCACACAGGATGGAGCTGTTCCCGGAGAGATTGCGGCGAAAGCCAAAGAACAAGTATTGCAATACGATACCGTGAAATTCTTTGAAGGCTATGCTACGAAAGGCAAGAAAACTGAAAATGGTTTTGAAATCACTATACAATCCGGAGAACAATTCTCTGCGAAAAAGCTGGTTTTTGCAACTGGAATAAAAGATGTTTTTCCTGATATAAAAGGTTTTGAAGAATGTTGGGGCAAGACCGTCATCCATTGTCCGTACTGCCACGGCTATGAATTTAAAGGAGGCAAAACCGCCATCATTGCCAATGGAGACAAGGCTTTTCATCTTGCTTCATTAGTCAATAATCTGACTGATAAAATCACGATTGTCACCGGAGGTAAAGCAGATTTTAAGGATGTGCAATCTGCCAAACTGAAAAATCATCAAATCAATATCGTTGAAAAAGCAGTGAAAGCAATCCAACACCAAAACGGAAGTATGACAGCCTTGATTTTTGCTGACGGAACAAAAGAAAATTTTGGAGCTGCTTATGCGGCCATTCCGTTTGAACAACATTGTAAAATTCCCGAAATGTTGGGTTGCGAACTGACAGAACAAGGCTACATCAAAGTAGATATGTTTCAAAAAACAACGGTTCCAGGTATTTATGCTTGTGGTGACAATGCAAGTCCAATGCGTTCCGTAGCCAATGCTGTAGCAACAGGAAGTCTTGTAGGTGCAATGGTAAACAACGAAATGACAGAAGAAGAATTTTAACGGACGAAAAACCACTAACCGCCAGCAGCGGCTTGGCGTAATGGGGGCGGACGTTCTTCGTATGAACATTTTTGCTAAATTTGAACTGTGTGCTTCGTATCAAGTGTTGTGCTGAAAAGACCCCACTACACCAAGCCGCAAAACGATCTAGAATTAGATTACAATCTAAACCGTAAAGTAACTTTATCAAGATATTTAATTATGCTTACTCGTGCAAAAAGAAGGCGATTATCGCTTGCTGTATTGTTAACGCTGGCGTCTTCACATATTTTAATAGGACAGACGCAGAAGAGTAAAAATAACTTTACCATACAAGGAAAAGTTTATGAGCATCGTGATGGTAAACTTATACCATTGCGCCAAGCTAGTATATCTATCCGTGAATATGGAATTATCACGACAAGCAGTTCGGATGGAAGCTTCTCTTTGAAGAATGTTCCTACAGGCAGTATCAATTTAATAGGTACATATATTGGTAAGCAAGAGATTGATACTATTCTGAATGTCAAGCAAAATATTACACTTAATCTCATTTTCAGAGATAATTCTTTCCGTATCGATGAAGTTGATGTGGTAGCAAAACGTTCTAACAATCTAGTAGGTACATCTTCGAAAATCAGTAGTAATGCGATTGAACACTTACAGGCAAATTCATTAGCAGATGTGATGAGCCTATTGCCAGGAGGTTTGACCTCTAATTCAGACTTGAATACCGCCAAACAAATCAATATTCGTAATGTTGTCAATACTTCGAGCAACATAAATGCTTTTGGAACTTCTATTATTATCAATGGAGCTCCTACTTCTAATAATGCAAATCTTCAGGCTTTAAATCCAACTGTTAGCGGCTCTGCTGTAAGTCTTGCGGGAGGAGCTTCACCATCAGGAGGTTTTGACGTACGTAACATATCTTTGCAAAATGTGGAATCCATTGAGGTGGTGCGCGGTATCCCATCAGTAACTTATGGCGACGCAACTTCCGGTACTGTTATTGTTAATCAAAAGGCGGGAGCTCAACCTCTTACCATTGAAGCTAGAACAAATCCTAATATTTATAGCTTAAATATTACAGATGGTATATTATTGAGGAATAACAAAGGAGCATTGAACATTGGAGGAGGATATGCGTATAATATCAATGATCCAGTACAATCTTATCGGTATTATCAGAGAGCTACTTTTAATGCATTATACTCCAATAAGTTATTTGGTGATAGGCTAAATTCTACTAGCGGTATAGATGTGAATTTCGGAAAGGATACCAGAAAGCTAAATCCGGATGACGAGATTACTAAGACAAAGTCTCATGCAAAAGAAATAGGTTTCTCCTTACACACTAAAGGAAATGTTACTTTTGACAATAAATCCTTAAAATATATCCAATATTCCGGTAAGATAGGATACACAAATAAGTATTCTTATTTACAAGAACAATATACTTCTGCTAATGCGCCATATTCGATGACATATACAGACAGGGCTGTATTGACAAACTTTCCTGGAAGGAAATTTTATGATATTGAGGGTAAAGAAATTACCAACATTCCAGTTGGTGAAGAGCATCTCTATGCAGTCTATCTTCCTAGTACATATGTTGGTGAATATACTATAGATGGAAAAGAGTTAAATGCTTTTGTACAGACTTCAGCGAATTTTTTTAACCGTATCGGCAACACTAATCACAGTTGGCGTTTTGGAGCCGATTATAAGATAGATAAAAACTTCGGCGATGGAAAAATCTTTGCCGATTCTCTTCCTCCATACCGTAATTTGAGTTATGTGAATGCTACTTTCCGAAAGAGAAGATACAAAGACATTCCTGCCTTGCAGCAATTCGGGTTGTTTTTCGAAGAGGATTTTTCAATGCTCATTGCTAACCGTAAGCTGAATATTATAGGAGGAGTGCGTTATGATCTTTTTAACGGAGACAAATCTGTATTGTCGCCTCGCGTAAATGCTTCGTACGAAATTATACCTCGTACTTTTAGTATCAAAGGAGGATATGGTTTATTAGCAAAGGCTCCAAGCTTACTTTATTTAAGTCCTGAAGATGCTTACTTTGAATATATCAACATTAATGAATTGGCGAACACAGCTATTCCGGAAGCAGAACGAGTGTTTATGACGACTACCCGCGTATTCAGCACAGAAAATAAAAATCTTAAAATAGCACAAAATAGGAAAGCTGAGTTAGGATTCGATTTTAACGTTGGCAAGTCGTCTTTAAGTGTAACAGCCTTTCGCGAAAAACTTGAAAACGGATATAACTACAGAGTGACAGCAAAACCTGTGGAGTTTATAGAATATAAGCGTGTAAACAACAATGAACCTATTTATTCAGCTATTTCAAATCCTGTTCTCGCTAAATTTAATATGCCAGGAAATGGTGCCCGTTTGGATAAAGAGGGTATTGAATTTGAATTGTTTCTAAAACGTTTTGATGCTATACGTACACAGTTCAGTATAAACGGTATGTATATCAATCAGAAAACTTATTCTTCGGATTATGTCACTTATGATGGTCAAAGTGGAACAGGAGCTTCAAGCAGAACCCATATTGCACTCTATGAGCCGAAGATGACTGTCCTTAACGAGAAGTCTACAGTAAGTTCGTTAAGAACGGTACACAATATTCCAAGTATAGGATTTGTAGTAACTTTGACTACCGAATTTATTTGGAACGAGTCAGATTGGACGACCTATGGCAATGATTCTATTCCTATAAAGTATATCAGCAAGATAGATGGGCAGATTTACGATTTTGATCCTTCGCGTAAAGATGAAAGTGAGTTCAAAGTATTATTGAGACCTGTATCACGTACCTTGGAAACCGTAGAAAGCTTACCAACAATGGTAAACTTTAATCTTAACTTGACCAAAGAAATAAGAGACTATATCCGCGTATCGTTTTTTGCAAATAATATTTTCAGGTATTATCAAATCGCGCAGTCAGACCGGGTAAAATCCAACTATTATAAAAGAAATATTCCATATTACTTTGGGCTTAATTTGGCGGTAAAACTAAAATAAAACTGTAGATTATGAAAAGTAAATATTTACTTCTGTGCATATTTATATCCTTATCCTTTATAGGGTGTGCTAAGATTAACAGCGCGTTAGATACAGATGATATACAATATCTTTCTGTAAATCTTAGAGCACACTCCGTAGCAGAAGGTGTAGAAACAACGGAAGGACTAAAAGTTGTTTTCGAAAATTTTACTGAAGGTTTTAGGTTAGAGTATATTCTTAAAGATGGAGTTAATAAGATTGAAAAATTGATTCCGGGAACGTATTCTATCAATATTACCGGCGTAACTAAATATAATAATAAGCAATATTATCTTATCGGTAGTAAGATTAACCATGTCATTGTCAAGGATGGGGAGTATATTGATATAGATGTTAATGGTGCTTCTGTGGGACCTTTGACATTCAGCGAGATTTTCTATGCCGGAACCTCTCCTTTTTATTTTAGAAATCAGTTTTATGAGATTACCAACAATTCTGATGAGATAGTATATCTCGATGGGTTATACTTTGCCAATTTGTATCCTTCTACTGCGACAACAAATTTGCCGACTTGGCCGACAGAAGATGGCAATCGTTATGTATATGCCGAACGTGTATGGAAAATCCCTGGAGATGGAACGACCTATCCTTTGGCACCGGGAGAGTCATTCAGTATAGCTCAGTTTGCTGCTAACCATAAATTGCCACAGTATAATCCTAATTCACCAATAGATTGCTCAACGTCTGAGTTCGAGTTTAACATGGATAATCCTAATTTTCCGGACCAGCCAGCCACTGATATGATTCATGTTTTTTATAACGGCAGTGCTTCAAAAGGTACTTTGCCACAATATCTTACTTCTGTGTTTGGCGGTGCGTACGTGATATTTAGAGTTCCAGAAGGAGAGAGTTATGACCCGGTAAATGATCCTAATATGCGAACTCGTGATTTAGGAACAACATCGACTAATCTGTACGCTAAGATTCCTATTCGATATATCATAGATGGGGTTGAGGCAGGACATAACGAAAGTATGATTTCAGCCAAGAGAGTAGCATCAGTTGTGGATGCAGGAATGACTTACGTAGGAGCCACCTATAACTCTCTTGGCGTAAGACGTAAAAAAGTGGGTACACGTGAGGATGGAACTCCTATTCTGCAGGACACAAATAACAGTACAGAAGATTTTGAAAGAATGGTAGTTCCTGCTTTCCGCTTTTACAATCAAGGTATTCCATCATGGTCTTCAGCAAACTAATGTTAACCTTCAAATCACTACGAGTTCTGATGAAAAGAAATATAAAATTCAGCGCTTTAATACTAATGCTTATCTCAATCTTGAAAGTACAGGCGCAGCAAATGTCAAAAAATATAATTGAGCAGGAACAAGAGTCGCAGATTAACCAATGGAACGCTTCTGGAAATGCTGCAGGACTTCTGCTGGATAATCCTTCACAAAATTCAAGTTTAGAGGTAGGCACTTCTTCCACACAAGGAAATTTCAGACAACCATATAACGGAGAGAAAATCAATACTATTTTTTTGAATACAAAAGGTAATTTATATCTAAAAAATTATTATCTGCAAGGATATTTTGCTTATAAGCGCAACAATATTAAGGCCGCGGAATATAATGCTTCTCTGATTGATCCTCTACGTCTTATGCCTTACATTGTGGCTGATACCAATATCAGCGATTGGGTAAATCAGTATTATGACTTGGGATTCAAGCTGAACACAAAACCTGTAGCAGGTAAATTGATGTTGGGGCTTAATGTAAACTACAAAGCACAAAGTGGAGCTAAACAAAGGGATATCCGTGCGAATAATCAATATTATGAACTTCAGCTAGATCCCGCTTTATCCTTGACTATTAGTGCCAAACATCATATTGGTGCTAACTTTCATTATAAAAATTTTAAGGAACAGTCTTCTAATTCGAATGTCAATACCTATGTTGACCAAGGGTACTTCTTCCTATTAGGTTTGGGAAATGCTATAGCATATGTAGGATCGGGAAGAACGATGAACTATGAGGGGGATGCTATGGGTTTTGGTGTTCAATATCAATATTCAGGCAAAAGTAAAATTTTCACAAATCTTAATTATACAGTTCAGGCTGAGGATGCCAATATAGCCTTTACGAATACCAGACCAGGCGGCACTTTATTGATGAAGAAATGGGATATGGGGCTTAATTTCCAACAGAGAGGAGAAGAGTTTACTCATTTAGTTCAAGCAACTATGAGCACCTCTAATTCCAGTGGAATAGAATATATCACAGAGTTTGTTAGTGGGTTAGAGTCGGATGGGTATTATGTACTATACAAGTCTGTTCGCTCAAAATATGCTAACACCTTAGTGTTAGGTCAATATGAATTGCAGAAAAATCATGGGTTAGCATACAATTGGAAAACAACCATTTATGCTGCATTAGAGAAGATGGCAAACAAATACCTAATTCCAGAATCTACCATGGAAACCGATAATTTGAAGTATGGAATAGGAATACATAAGTTATTTGACCTGTCATCTACTAGACGAGTGCAGCTGACTATTGGATTACAGGCTTTAAGAAAACAAAATCTTGCAGGAAAATACGATTATAATGGTGCAGATGCCGAAGAGCTTACGGTTAAAGACTTAGAAGAACGCAATTTTCAATACCTGATAAGTGAATCTACAACATATGAAGTACCGATGACTTATTCACAGCAGCTTAAAAGAGGAAGAGATACTGAAATGTTTATCAAGCTCATAGGCTATTACACCAATACCGAAAACTTTCACTTCAACAATAGAAAAAGCTTTAGAATAAGTATAGGTACTACTTTCTAAAAATCCGAGAAGGTAATAAATGGACCGAACATATTTTAGGGTTGAGCATATTTTCTTTTTTAATAATATGGGAGATGAAATTATATAAGAAGACACTATTTTTAATATTTATTGGTAGCTCGATATTTGGGCATGTTGCTCTTGGCCAGCAGATTACATATCCTACGCGGCAGATAAAAGACCGTTCATTTGCTATTATTGTAGATAATAGAACTTATGCTCAGTGCAAGGAGGAACTGACGCTGTATCGTCAGGTTGTAGAAAAGGAAGGGTTGCCTACTTTTATCGTATCAGGCAACTGGTCTTCACCAGAACAGGTTAAAATAGAAATCTTCAAGCTTTATAAAATCCATAAATTGGAAGGGATAGTACTTATAGGAGATATTCCTATAGTCATGGTTCGTAAGGGACAGCATCTTGCTACAGCATTTAAGATGCACGAAAAGCTTGATATAAGAGAATCATCCATTCCTTCAGATCGCTTTTACGATGATTTTGATCTTACTTTCGATTTTATAAAAAAGGATGAGAAAGATTCACTTTTATTTTATTACAATTTGGGAATAAATTCGGCCAATAAGATTCAAAGTGAAATATATTCGGCGAGAATTAAACCTATTGCTGCAGAAGGGAAAAATTCTTATCAACAAATAAGCCATTATCTTAAAAAGGTAATTACGGCCCACACGGAAAATAATAGAATTAGTAACGTGTTAACTTATTTGGGGGACGGAACATTATCAAATTCTCTTGCAGCATGGACACCTGAGTTATATCGTCTGGAAGAACAGTTCCCAAATACATTTAAAAGTGGTAAACAGGCCCAGTCCTTCAGATTCGACAGCTGGAACTATCCAAAAGATGAATTGATAAACCAGTTTAGAAGAAAAGATTTAGATATAGCCTTTATTCATGAGCACGGAATGCCGGAGCACATGTTTATCTCCGGCGATATTCCTTCACAATATTTGGAGGAGCATTTCCAAGCTTTGCAATACAGCTTAAAAAAATTGGCAGGAAGACTGATCAATGACAGTAAAGCCCAAGGGAAATTTTATGATACTTATGTGTCTAAGTATAACTTAGCACCATCTATTTTAGACGGCTATGATAGTAGAGATTTCAAGGAACAGGATTCTTTACGAAATAACCGTCAAGGTATAGTTGTGACCGAAGTGGATGAAATTAAGCCAAATGTTAGATTAACAATTTTTGATGCTTGCTACAATGGAGATTTTCGTGAGAAAGATTATATAGCCGGTCGCTTTATCTTCTCGCAAGGAAAGGCCTTGGTTGCATTAGCAAATAGTGTAAGTATATTACAGGATGTAAATACCACACATCTTATAGGTACACTTGGTATGGGAGTTTCTGTGGGTAAATGGGCGCAGCAAAATTATGTATTGGAATCCCATCTTATTGGAGATCCTACTTTTACCTTTGCTAAAAATAGTGGGGAAGATTGGAGTTGGGTATTTAGAGAAAAGAATAATAGGAAATTAGTTGCCGCCTTGCGAAAAGCTCAGAAAGCGGATGCAAGAAATATTATTTTTACTCAGCTATATAAAAATAACTTTGCTGGATTGCCGAAACTTTTGGCTAAAGAGTATCATCAATCCAATTATGTAACAACACGATATACATGTTTGCATTTGGCAAATCTTATAGGAGGTGATTTTCAACTTAATATGTTAAAAAGGTCCTGCAAAGATAGTGATGAGTTTATCCGTCGTCACAGTATCAATACTATGTCAAAAGTAGGACATCCTTCTTTGCTTCCATATATCTTAGAGGCTTATATTGAAAACCAGCAAGCATCTAGAGTTCTGTTTAGTATCAAGATGTCCTTATATTCTTTTAATCAAAAACTTATTAAGGAAGAAGCAGAAAAGGTTTTTGCACAGGCTCCTGTCGTTGACAAAACAAAATTTAAGGAAAAATTTTATGACGATCAGTTTCAGGGATTTTATCAAAATTTGGATTCTATAATTTTCGACAGTAAGAATTCATTACGTACTTTGGCGATATCTTCATTAAAAAATGTCAATTATCATCCTTCGGTAGATAAGTATCTAACCATGGTTAAAGATAATAAGGAGGATGTTACAATGCGTATAGCTATGTTGCAATCGTTGGCCTGGTTTGGGCAATCCTACCGTAAGATGGAAATCTTACAAGCATGTGAAGAAATAGCTAATGCTACCGATATTCCTGAAGAAGTAAAAACTCAAGCTTTACGAACTCTTAATATATTAAAATAATGAGTAAAATATTAAAAATAATAGCGCTATTTATTTCCTTAACATCATGGGTATACGCCCAAGTGAAAATCGAAAAGCCTACCGTTATTTCCAAAAACAAAGCCTTCGCAATTTTTATTGACATCGAAACTTACAAACATACTAGGGATGCTGTGAAAGCTTATCGAGATATAGTAGAAAAAGATGGACTTCCAACTTATATTGTTTCCGGTGATTTCAAAAAGCCGGAAGAAGTGAAGAATGAAATCCTCAAACTTTACAATGCAAAACAGTCTCTTGAAGGTGTAGTATTTATCGGAGAGATTCCCATCGTTATGATTCGCAATGCTCAGCATATGACTACAGCTTTCAAGATGAATGAAGATAAATTTCCTATTTATGAGTCCTCGGTACCTTCGGATCGTTTTTATGATGACCTTAATCTTACCTTTGATTATATCAAACAAGACGATCGTGAGCCTATTATTCATTATTATAAGCTTAGAGAAGACTCTCCACAGCACTTAAATCCTTCCATATATTCGGCTCGTATACGGTATCCTAAAGGACGTGGAGGAAACGTTTATCAAGCTATAAGTGATTATTTGTATAAAGTAGTTCGGACACCTCGTGATAATATCTTAGATTACTTTGTGGCTTTCACAGGTTCAGCATACAATTCAGAATGTTTAGTTGCATGGAAAGATGATGTCAAGGCGTATAGGGAGGATTTTCCTTACCTTGGAAAGACCAATACGCATTTCAAACACCTCAACTTTCGAATGGATGATTTTATGAAATTCAAACTTTTCGATGAGATGCAACGGCCGGAAGTTGATCTTCTGTTGATGCGTAAACATGGAACTCCAACACGCGAGCTTATAAACAATGAACCTAGCGGATTTTCGATAGAAACCCGTATTGAAGCAATACGTCGTGAACTTTACAATAATCTACGTAAAGCTATAAAAGCAAAGAAAAATGTGGATTCACTTAAAAAAGTATACCAAAAAAAATATCAGCTTACGGAAAAATTCTTCGATAGATTAAACGATATGGAGCTGGCAAAGCAGGATAGCGCTGTGAATGCAAACAACTCCATCCACACGGCAGATCTTAGAAAAATAAAAACAAATCCACTTTATGTAATTCTGGATGCCTGCTATAACGGCTCTTATCATGAGGATGATTATATTGCAGGAAATTATATTTTTAATGAAGGAAATACTATTGCAGCACAAGGAAATACACGTAACGTGTTGCAAGACAAATGGACGATGAACCTTGTCGGTTTGTTATCGTACGGTGTGCGTCTAGGTTTAGTGCATAATATGAATGTAACTTTGGAAAACCACCTTATTGGTGATCCAACATTCCATTTTGGCACAAAAGAGAATGAAAAACTTAACATTCAGCTTACCAAAAATAACAATTTGAATTACTGGAAATCTTTATTAAAAAAGGAGGACCCTATCTATCAGTCTGTTGCTTTACGAAAGATTGCTGAAAAGGAAAAAAATTTTTCTTCTACCTTGTTGCAATATTTTCTTACCTCAAGCTACAGAACCGTACGTATGCAAGCGTTGAAACTATTGTCAAAGTATGCCAACGCTGACTTTAAAGAAGCTGTAAAAAAAGGACTTAGTGATGAATATGAAATGATTGCACGTCAGTCAGCAATATATGCTGGAAGTATAGGTGATTCTGACTTGTTAGAAGCACTTGCTGAAGCCTGGGTGCATGATAAATCACGACAACGTGTGCAATATAATATAGAATCAAGCTTGCGAGTGTTTGATAAGTCAAAAGTAGAGACAGTGTTTATCGAAAGTTTGCAAAAAAGTAATAGAATAGACAAAGAAAAAGAAATTGCAGATCTGTTACTGTCTTTTCGCAAAAAGGGATATTACGAATTAGGTTTCGAAAAGATTATGGACAGAAATACTTCCTTAGAAGAGCGTATTGATAATATCAGAGTAATCCGAAATTATAATTTTCATCAGCATGTGGATAGCTATTTGGCGCTACTTCATGATTCCACTGAACCATTACAGGTTAGAGTATGTATGGCAGAAGCGTTAGGATGGTTTAGGTTTTCGGTTATGAGACCTTTGATTATTGAAAGTTTGACCAAATTAAGTCAATCTCCTTCAATTGAAAAAGAGCTTAAAGATGAAATTATACAATCCTTGATTAGATTGCAAGGATATAATGCTTTAGTGTCATTGTCCCCTAGAGCCTGATAGCCTTATCAGGCTTTTTCTGTTTAATTGGTGGTGTTTATATGATGTATGTTAAAGGTTTAAAACATAAAAAAAAGCCCGACCATGGTCGGGCTTTGAGTACCTAGGGCGGGAATCGAACCCGCACTCGCTTTAGGGCGAACAGGATTTTAAGTCCTGCGTGTCTACCAGTTCCACCACCTAGGCGACACTGGAGCGAAAGACGAGATTCGAACTCGCGACCCCAACCTTGGCAAGGTTGTGCTCTACCAACTGAGCTACTTTCGCTTATATTGTCTTTCAAAAGTTAAAGGATATCGCACCCTTCCGTTTTGATGATGCAAATATAGAGCTATAATCCAGTTTTGCCAAATGTTTTTGAAAATAAAAAAGCACTTTTTATTAAGGTACAATACATTTATTTGATTATCAAGGAGAATAAATTTTCTATAAAAATAGCCTACCTTAATAGCAGGCTATTTTATTTTGGTATATTCATTTCTATTGAAGTAAGCCAGCGCGACGCAACAGCGCGTCAACCTGTGGCTCTTTACCACGGAATTGCTTGTACAGTTTCATAGGATGTTCCGTACCTCCTTTGGACAAGATGTTATCCTTGAATTTGGTTGCTACCTCTTTGTTGAAGATGCCGTTCTCTTTAAAATATTCGAAAGCATCGGCATCTAATACTTCGGCCCATTTGTAGCTATAATAGCCGGAAGAATATCCACCGTTAAAGATATGTGAAAAGGAGGTGCTCATGGCAATGTCCTCAACATCCGGATAGAGCTGGGTAGAGGCAAATTGTTCCTTCTCAAAAGCTTTTAGGTCCGTAACGGATGAAGGATCTTTACCATGCCATCCCATGTCGAGAAGTCCAAAACTAAGCTGACGTAGAGTGGCCATGCCTTCCATAAAGGTTGCCGACTCTTTGATTTTTCTTACTAAATCCATAGGGATACTATCCCCAGTTTCGTAGTGTCTTGCAAAAAGTGTCAGAGCCTCTTCTTCATAACACCAATTTTCCATAATCTGACTTGGTAGTTCCACAAAATCCCAATAAACTGAGGTGCCCGAAAGGTTAGGGTAGGTGCTGTTGGCCAGCATGCCGTGCAGGGCATGGCCAAACTCGTGGAATAAGGTGGTAACTTCGTTGAAGGTTAGTAAAGAAGGTTTTGTATCCGTAGGGGGTGTGAAGTTACACACAATAGATACGTGAGGACGTTCGTTGATACCATCTTTGATATATTGAGGTTTGAACGATGTCATCCATGCACCTTGACGTTTACCCTTGCGCGGGAAAAAGTCAGCATAAAACACAGCCACCAAATTTTTGTTTTCGTCTTTAACTTCAAAGGTCCGTACATCGGGATGGTATTTATCGATATTATCAACCTCATTGAACTGTAAGCCGTAGAGTTTGTTGGCTACCATAAACACTCCCGCAAGCACATTTTCCAGTTTAAAGTAAGGTTTCAGCAGTTCGTCATCCAGTTGGAATTTCTGCTGTTTTAGCTTTTCGGAGTAATAGGCTCCGTCCCACTTTTGCAACTGATCTAGGCCGTCTCGTTGTTGGGCAAAGGCTGTTAGCTCTTCAAACTCTTTCCATGCTGCGGGCTTAGCCTTCTCCAGTAAGTCGTTGAGGAAATTCCATACTTTGGTCGGAGATTCAGCCATACGTTCTTCCAAAACAAAATCGGCATGTGTAGCATAACCCAACAGCTGCGCACGCTGATGACGCAATCGGACAATCTCGAGGACTATAGCCTCATTGTTGTTGGCATTGTTCTGAAAACCTTTTCTTCCTGCGGCCAGCGTTATTTCCTTTCGTAGTTCCCTATTATCCGCATATGTGACAAAAGGAATATAGCTAGGATAATCCAAGGTGAAAATCCATCCATCTTTCCCTTCCGCTTTTGCGAGAGCTGCTGCTGCTTCGATAACACTTTCAGGCAATCCGGAAAGATCTTGGATATCCATAATATGGAGACGGTAGGCATTGTTGTCTGCCAGTACATTTTCCCCAAACTTGAGTTTGAGCACCGACAGGCGGGCGTCTATCTCACGGAGCTGAGCCTTTTGCTCTTCATTAAGAAGAGCCCCGTTGCGGGTGAATGTTTTGTAGGATTTCTCCAACAGTGTTTTTTGCTCTTCATTGAGAGGAAGGGAGTCTTTCTGTTCATATACCGCTTTTATGCGGGCAAACAGCTCCGCATTCAGGTTGATGTCGTTGGCTAAGGCAGAAAGTTTAGGTGCTACCTCTTGTGCTATCTTTTCAAGTTCTTCGTTGGTATCCGCAGCGTGGAGATTAAAGAAGATATTACTTATGCGGTCTAAAGTCATTCCCGAGAAGGCTAGAGCTTCTACCGTATTTTCGAACGTTGGCGCTTCAGGATTATTTACGATGGCGTCGATCTCTTTTTTTGTCAAGGCAATACCTTCTTCAAAAGCGGGAAGGTAATCCTTCTCCGTAATCTTGGAAAAAGGTGCAGTATCGTATGCTGTGTTGAATTTTTCTGTGAGTATTCCCATGTAGATAAAGCTATAAATATTTCATAAAATATAAATCACAATTAAGTAAAGAGTATTAAACAAAAAATCCCTAAACAGATACGTTTAGGGATTTTATCGTACGACATCTAAAACTATTGGATTGGTGCAGGAGCTTCCTCATCGAAAAGAGGAAACTCTTTGATGATGTTGTACCAAGAGATAATTTTTTTGATATCCGAAATGTAAACTCTCGATTCATCATGACCTGGAGCTACTTCTCGGAAGAAGTTACGTAACTCTTCGTTGCTAGCAGTTTTAGGGTCAGGGGTGTTACCACCATTGGCTTTAATGGTTTCCAACACATCTAAAAGACGAATTTCATCTTCTTCGCCATAGATGGTGATGTCTTCCAATGTAGCCATTTTGGTAGTGTTTAGATTTACTACCGTCTTAATTTTAGCCTTATCCAAAGATTCCAAGATAAAGCCAGCTCTGTTTTGTCCGATTAATTTGTATAATCCCGGTTTACCGGTTACCGATACTAAAGCTCTTAAGTTCATTATGTTTTATGATGATTAGTCTTCAATAATTTCTACAGCTAATATTCTGTCACCCTGACGGATATCGTCGATGACGTCCACGTTTTCTACCACTTTGCCGAAGCAAGTATGATGACGGTCGAGGTGAGCTGTATTCTGACGGTTGTGGCAGATGAAGAACTGAGAACCTCCGGTATTTCTTCCGGCGTGAGCCATAGACAACACACCACGATCGTGGTATTGGTTGTCGCCATCCAATTCACAGTCGATTTTATAGCCCGGACCACCAGTTCCAGGAATTCCTGTAGCACCCTCACGGCTGTTAGGACATCCTCCTTGGATCACAAAGTCAGGGATAACACGGTGGAAAGCTAGTCCGTCATAAAAACCTTCCTTAGCTAATTTGATAAAGTTGGCTACTGTATTTGGAGCGTCGGCTGTATAAAACTCTACAGTCATGTCGCCTTTTTCTGTCTTAATAATCGCTTTACTCATTACTAAATAAATTTTGTAGGCTACAAATATAGTATTTTTATATAAAGAAAGGTCTTCAAAAGACGGAAGAGCTTAGGAAATGTTGGACGTAGGCCGGGAATTTTGTAAATTCAATTTTACCAATTATTTACTTTTTTTCGTTAGCTTTTCTATGAATAAGTTAGTAATCAGAGAGTGGTCGGCGGCGGACCGCCCACGCGAAAAGCTTATGGAACAAGGGCGACGGGCTTTGACCGATGCTGAGCTGCTGGCGATACTTATAGGTTCCGGCTCTGCGGAGGAAACAGCCGTAGAACTGTGCCGTCGTATCTTGAAAGATGTAAATAACAGCTTGGACCGCTTGTCAAAACTGGAAGTAAAAGATCTTTGTACTTACAAAGGGATAGGTGAGGCGAAAGCTATCACCATCATTGCCGCTTTGGAGCTTGGCAGAAGAAGGAAAGAGGAAGCTTTGACCGAGCGTCCTGTGCTCAACAGCAGTAAGCGTGTGTATGAGTATTTCCGGGCCAAACTGCAAGACCTTCCTCACGAAGAGTTTTGGGTAATATATCTCAACACGGCATGTAAGGTTGTTGAAAGTCAACTTATCGGAAGAGGAGGAAATGACTTTACACCTGTAGATGTACGCGTAATCTTACGATATGCTTTGCAGTGTAATGCACATTCCATGATTCTTGTGCATAATCACCCTTCCGGCTCCTTACAGCCTAGTCAAGCCGATAGAACGTTGACGCGTAAAGTATGTGAGGCCGCCACAGCAATAGATATAAAAGTTAACGATCACCTTATTTTTACGGACACGTCCTATTATAGTTTTCGTGATGAAGGATTGCTTTAAAAGTTGTTGTAACGCTGGTAGATGAGTCTTACTTTCTCTTGTTCATCTCCTCCTTGACGGATAGCCCGTAGACGACTGGGGTGATCTACAATACGCTTTTCGTTTTGGTGGGTTTTCCAGAAATTTATGATACCGAAACGGCCAATCTTGGTGTTGGGAAGCCCCAAGAGTTGGCACGAATAGTCACCCAACAGAAAATGGTTGTAAAAGAGATGTATCTCCCGCATCATTAACCGCATCACCTTATTAGTAGGGTAACCGGCATGTACAGGTTCATCTTTCAGGGCGGCAGCTAGCAGTTTGCTGTCTTCGTCTCCCTCACGCTGTGTCATTGTCCAAAGATATAGGGACTCTATAGCTTGTTCTTCGGTTTCTGGCAGAAGATGCAGTGGTATGCCAAGCAAGTGACCTACATATTTCCAAAAGTGGAAAAGTCCCTCTATTTCCTGATTGGAAGGTTGTATTCCCATACGTCGTAATCCTACCAAAAAGACCATTGAAAAGCCTAGGTTAGTAGCAAGCATATCCCATAAGTTTATCGGAACACCCCATTTGCTGCTATCCCAAGAGGTGTGCTTAAGAATATTGATACGAGAAAAAGAATGAATAGCTCTGGTCAGAAAAATTTGATAGAAACCTTCTGAGGATGGGTGTAGACCATTCTCTTGGGTGATATGTACCCAAAAATTAACGGTATCGGTAAGTCGTTTTACAGCACCTTTTTTCAAGGCTCCTGTATATATCAAAGGCTTGTTAATGGCGGCGGATTCATAACCTCCCATCAGACAATAGTCTCTCAAGACTATAAGGGCAGAAAGACCGGCTCTCCGACATAATTCAGCTCCGTATTGTAGCTTTTTTCTATCCAGCCATAGGGGAGAAAAATCTATTGAAGCAAAGAAGTCATCCCAAATCTGCTTTTGAAATATATCTGTTAACGAGCCTTTAAGATATTCACCTAAAGAGTGGTTACCTTGCTTGAAGCCTATCTTTTCGTGCAGGTCACTGACAAGTCTATCGCCCTGTTCATCCCAGGTAAAAAGATAAGGAATATAACTTTCGGCCTTAGCTATATCGGGTGTATAGCCCAGCTTTTGCAATAAAGCCACACCGGGCCCCTCTTTCCAATAATAAGAAAAGGAAGATTCGTTGATTTTATATCGGTAAGGAGTAGAAGTCATACGCATTAATTATTTAAACTCCAGTCGAAATATATGGTATGTGCTACAAGAATGTCATTATCGATTACAAAATCAAAGTCTAAATAATCCTCTTGACAGGACTTTGTGTCCGAACAGCAATACCTACGTTGTACGATAAAGGTTAGACGAAAAGCACCTTTTCGCTCTCCCTGATTATAGAAGAAGTTCTTCACTTTAAACAGGGTAGCTTGTGGGCCGCCATCTTTATTGCCAAGCCCGTCCAAAATATATTCTTGCAGCTCTTGTCTATGATTGCTATTCAGCAGCTCCGCTAAAAGCTGCTCATTTTTGGAGAGCTCTTGAATATCTATATTCGGGATTTTAATCTTCAATTCGCAGTTGTTCATATGCTATTATTTTATCATAATGCCTGTAATTAGCAACAAATTTTTGGACAAGATTTAAGGTGCTTTCCCGATCCAAAATTATTTCTATTGATTTTATAATTATATAAAATACAAACTGTTGTTCTTTTTCAATTAACTTTTTACTGTAAGTAATTTTATTCTTTTCCTTACTGATGGAAAAATAATTTTTCTTCAACGGCTTTATTGAAATTTGCGGCAAAAGATGATTTAACTCTTCTTCTAATGTAGACAAGCAGGAGTTGATAAAGTTTTGCAACAGAAGAAGTTTTATCTCTTCGCTATTTTTTTGTCTTAATACCATGCCTTCCGGCAGATATATTATGCCATCATGAAAGTAAGCTTGACTAATATGCTTGTATCGTATAGGGTATTTATTGCCGAAAATAGAAAAATAGGAAGAGGACGGATTACTCTTTGTGTAAGATTTTAACTCTTTAGGAAGGATGTTGCGGACATAAGCAGTAAGCATTTCCTGAGTGTAATGCGCTGGCACATCCAGATGGATAGTGTCATTGACAATCTTTCGGATTTTTATTCCTTCTTGCGCACTTTTGGGATAAATCTTATAATTTTTGTCCTCAATTTCTATTAACATACACAAAATAGTTACGTTAAAGTTAGCATGAAATAATTATGTTTGCATAACACACACAAGCTAAAGTTTATAAAGATGAAGAAAATTTTTGTATTGACTGCAACGATGTTGGCTTCCCAGTTCGTTTTTAGTCAGGAGTACAAAGCGATTAATCTGGATTATATGGATCAATCAGTACGTCCTCAGGATGACTTTTACAATTACGTAAATGGGAACTGGATGAAAACGGTAACTATTCCGTCGGATAGGGCGCGTTGGGGTTCTTTCGATGAGTTGCGCGAAAAGACGGATATTGCCGTATTAGAAATTTTAAAATCAACCCTTGAGGGTACACACCCTAAAGGTTCGGATGCTCAAAAGATTGCCGACCTTTATCGCTCGTACGTAGATTTTGAGGCACGTAACAAAGTAGGGTTGCAGCCTATCCAAAAACAACTAGCAGATATCAACAGTATCCGTAACCTTAAAGATCTTGAAACTTACCTCTTGAAGTATGGTAAAGAGGGAGGAAATCCATTCTATGGCGGGTTTGTAAGTGCACATCTCAAAAATTCCAAAATCAATGCCGTATATCTTGGTGGCGGTGGTTTAGGTTTGGGTCGCAATTATTACCAAAAAGAAGATGAGGCAAACAAGAAAACTTTAAATGACTATTCGGAATTTATCAATACTTTATATAGCAAGTTGGACCCTAAAACCAAAGATCTTAAAGGTCCTAAGGTGATCGCATTCGAGAAGGAAATAGCCTCTTACCTGAAAACCGTCGAAGAATCGCGTGATGCCAAGAAACGCTATAACCCTGTTGCTGTAAAAGATCTTAACAAACTCGTTAAGAATGTTGACGTAGCCGGTTATCTACGTAAGATGGGCTTCACCGCTGATACAGTAATTATCGGTGAAATTAAGTATTATGAAAACTTGGACCGCATTCTTAATGAAAAGAATGTTCCTGTAATCAAAGATTACCTTAAATTCCATCTTATCAGCGATGCTTCTTCTTACCTTACAGAAGAGCTTGACAAACTTTCGTTCGAATTTTTCGGTAAAAAGTTAAGAGGACAGCAAGAACAACGCAGCATCGACAAGCGCGGTTTAGAATATGTAAACGGCAATATTGGTGAGCTATTGGGAAAATTATATGTAGAGAAATATTTCCCTGAGGAGGCTAAAGCTGCTTGTGAAGAGTTGGTAAAATACCTTATCAAATCTTTTGAAATACATATCAAAAATTTGGACTGGATGTCCGAGGCTACAAAAGTTAAAGCTTTAGAAAAGCTGTCCAAATTTACTGTAAAAATAGGTTATCCTGACAAGTGGAAGGATTATTCTAAGCTGGAAATAGGCACTTCGTTGTACGAGAACGTCATGAACATTCAAAAATGGCGTTTTGAGGAAAACCTAGCAAAACAGGGACAGCCGGTGGATAAGGAAGTATGGGGTATGACACCACAGACGGTGAATGCCTATTATAGTCCTTTAAACAATGAAATCGTATTCCCTGCGGCGATTCTTCAAGCTCCTTTCTATGATTTCAGAGCGGATGCGGCAGTAAACTTCGGAGGTATAGGTGCCGTTATTGGTCACGAGCTTTCACATGGTTTTGATGACTCTGGCTCCCAATACGATGGCGACGGAAACCTCAACAACTGGTGGACCGACGAAGATAGAAGAAAATTTGAAGCGGCAGCCGATGCATTGGTTGCACAGTTCGAGAAATATGAGCCTGTTCCAGGAGTATTTGTAAATGGTCGTTTTACGTTAGGTGAAAACATCGGCGACTTGGGTGGTAGTTCGGTTGCTTTCGATGCTTTGAAAATGTATTTGCAGGACAAAGGTAACCCAGGATTAATTGACGGATTTACTCCTGAACAAAGATTTTTCCTTTCGTGGGCTACTATCTGGAGAACGAAAACTACCGATGCTTTCGTTATCAATCAGGTGAAGACAGACCCTCACTCTCCGGCACAGTACAGAGCTTTCGCGCCAATCATCAACTTAGATGGTTTCCACGAAGCGTTTGGCACTAAAGAAGGGGACAAACTTTATGTTCCTAAAGAAAAACGAATCAAAATCTGGTAGTCCAATTTTCAACAATAAAAGCAAAGCTCTCCATTTGGAGAGCTTTTTTGGTTTGTATGGATGTTTGATTAAGGATAAGTTGTCACAACTTTACTAATCTTCCAGCCGTTATCCGTCAACTTTAGCGTGACGAGGTCCACTCTCTGGAAATGATTGAAATCCATAGTGACTTTAGCTATACATGACTTTCCTGTCTGATCCAAAATCTGATAGTTTGTAGTACAATTGAACTTCAATCCTTTGTTGCTTTCAATTAGTTTGATGTAATTGCGCTTGTTCAAAACCAATTTATTGGCAACATTCTCATATTCAAAGTCATCAGTAAAAAGGTATTTGTTGAACATATAGTTGCCTGCAGTTACAGCTTCAGCATAGGCAATCATTACATCGGCTGAAGATTTATCTTTCAGAGGGTTAAAGGATCCCTTGGCAAATGAACTTAATGACACAATCATTAATAATGCCGCTGCGATAGATTTGATGATGTTTTTCATAGTTGTAAATAATTTTAATGTCTTTTATTGATGGTTAATTCCTTATTTCCTTTTGTCTACACTCCAAAATTAGGCAGGAGAGCGTCTTTATGAAATGGACATTAGATTAGTGGTGTATAAATCTCGGTAAAAGATTATTCTCTTTCGGTGAATTGATATGGAAAAAGTGGAATATCGGTGAAAGAAAGCACTTATCTATAACAGAAGTAATAAAGAGGGTAATTTTTTAAATCATTTTTAAATAGGCTTTTATTTGTTTTTTGTTATTTATAAAATAACAAACTTGATTTTCAGTTTATACTCGAATTAATTATAAAATAATACTTTTTGCCTAATTTATGCTCAATATTCTTTAATTTTATTACGAATACTTACAATAAAACAGATTTATATATCTACCTAAACTAAAAAAAAACTGTTTGTATACCTTTTGTACGCTATTTCATTGCGTATAGAAATTTTATTGCTGTAAAATTAATATTTATGGTTCAACCTAATTATAAACTAATGAGAAGCAACAATTTTTTTAGTGTATTGTGGCATTTGCTGTTGGTGCTCTTATTGACTAGTAACTGTCAATATGCTTTTGCGCAGCAGCGTCGTATTATGGGTAAGGTGCGTAATACCGATAACGTACCGTTAAGTAAGGTTTCGGTGCTCATTCGTGGTACCAATATTGGTACCCTTACGAACGAAAAAGGGGAATATGAGATTACTATTCCTCAGGAAGGAGTTTTGATATTTAGTAGTATAGGTTATGTATCGCAGGAAATTGCAACTGAAGGTAAGCAAACTATTAATGTCACCTTGGCTTTAGAAAGCAAGAATATTGACGAGGTAGTGGTGACGGGGTATTCACAGATAGACCGGCAGCACGTAGCTTCTTCGGTGGCGCAGCTGGATATGGATAAGACCAAAACTAGACCTATCCATAAGATGGAGGAGGCCTTCAGTGGTACTCTGCCGGGAGTGATGATGATGCGGAGCAGCAACCTGCCGGGAGAAGTGCCGGGAATCGTTAACATTCGGGGGATAAGTACCTTAAAAGATGCTGCGCCCTTAGTTATTGTGGACGGTATGGAGCAATCCATGACGGACCTCGATCCTAACCAGATTAAAAGTATAACGGTGCTGAAGGATGCGGCCTCGGCTTCCTTATATGGTTCTCGTGGGGCTAACGGCGTTATCATCATTGAAACTGAAAGAGGATATACCGGACAGTTTAAGGTGGATGTGAACACGTGGACAGCTTTTGACCGTCCTATCAAGCTGCCAGAGTTTGTCGATGCTGTACGCTACATGCGTCTACATAATGCGACGAGAGAGCATCAAGGACAGACACCTTTGTTTTCCGAAGAAGACATCCGAAAAGCAGAGAGTGGCGAAACACCTTCGGTAAATTGGTTGGATGAAGTTATACAACGTAATGCATATTCCTATAATACTAATGCTAATATTTCGGGGGGAGGTGGTGTAGGAACATTCAACCTAATGTTGGGACATAATAAAGAAAATGGACTCAATGATGTGGAGGGAACGCAGAAATTCTCTGCTCGTTTCAATACAAATATTAATATCGCAGACCGATTTGTGCTGCTTGCTGATTTTTACGCCCACCGTCTACAGGTAAATCGATTGATGGCCAATGATGACGGCCATGGCCTTTATCAGTTGGCGTGGCGAATGAATCCTACCCAACAAATTTACTATGATTCTGATCTTCCGGACCATTATATATTACATAATAATATCAATCCAATAGCGTCTATTGAAAAGGGAGGGATTAAGAATTATATGCATGACCGCAGTACTATCAATCTGCGACCTCGGTACAATATCAACAATAATTTGAGTGTTGAAGGTAATGTGTCTTATATGATTAACAAATCTGCCAATAAATACAAGCGTTCTACTTTTAAATTTTTCGATGGAGATGGCGCACCAAGTACGATATGGTCTAACAGTGTGGGAGCAGAGCAGGGCGTAAGTCAATCTCAGTTGACCGCCCGAGCGTTGATAAACTATACTAGAGGAATACGTCAGGATAAGGATAAATTATATTTTCTGTTGGGCTCTGAGGTGATGAGTCATGTTTATACCGACTACAGAGAAATCAATAAAGCTTCATTCTTCGGTAAGCTAAACTATTCTTTTGACAATAGATACATCCTAGAAGCCACAGGTCGTTACGATGGAAGCAGTAAGTTTGCACCAGGACACAAGTGGGGTTTTTTCCCCTCAGTTGCACTAGCGTGGAATGTGCATAATGAAGCATTCATGGAAGAGGTGAAAAGCTCCGGAGTTCTTACCAACCTTAAGTTTAGGGCTTCTTGGGGTAAAATCGGAAACGAAAACGTGGACCCTTACCTTTGGCAAGAGATTGTAAATAATTGGGGCTGGACCATGCGGGTACCTAATCCGCTGTTTACCTGGGAAAAGCAGAGACAATGGAACTTCGGAGTGGATATAGCAGCACTTCAAGACCGACTATCCTTCACGGCGGAGGTGTACAACAAGTATTCCTATGATCTGATATACGACAACTTCCCCGTACCTCCACTGACAGGTTCTTACTATCTTGAGTCTGCCGTAAATATAGGCGAAGTGGAGAATAAAGGTTGGGAAATTTCAGCAAAATGGTCCGATAAGATTGGAAACGTAGAATACAGCATTGGAGGAATGTTATATGATAATACGAACAAAATTATGAAAGCAGGATACACGGAGGCAGATACGTTGGTTTTCAAAGGAAATCCGGATAAAGTATGGTATAAAGGTATCTCACTGGATAATTACTATGGATTTCAGACAGATGGTTATTTCCAATCGCAAGCCGAAATAGATGCTACCAGTGCCAAGTTCCCAAACACCTTACCGGGAGATATCAAATATGTAGATCAAAATGGAGATGGTATCATCAACGATGCTGACCGTGTGAACCTAGGTGATCCGTATCCACATCTTAACTATTCCTTAAGTCTGGATTTGAAATATAAACGATGGGACTTTTCTTTCTTGGGACAGGGGGTCGGAAAGCGTAAAGTGCGTTTGGTTGGGCAAGAGGCTTTTCCGGTACTTATGGATGGAAGTAGTAACTCACTAGGAGCTCCGCGTACATATTATGATGACAACAGCTGGTCACCTGAGAATCCTAACAGCAGGTTCCCACGTCTGTGGCTTGGAAATACAACTAATGCATACCTGAGTGACCTATGGATGAGCAATGGAGCCTATTTCCGTGTAAAGATGTTACAGATAGGTTATACCTTCCCGATGGTAGGAAAGGCTATAAAAAATGTGCGCCTTTATTTTAATGCGCAGGATGCCTTTACTTTTACCAAATATGAGGGCTTGGAACCCGAAATAGGATGGGATGGAAGTACGCGAAACCGTGGAAATGGTGGTTATCCTAGAATGGCAACGTATAGTTTAGGCTTGAGAGCAACAATTTTATAAACTTAATCATGAGAATTATGAAAATAATAAGATATATCGCTACAGCTTTGATAGCTTTGGTAGGGTTTACTTCCTGCGAGAAATTCCTAGATAAAAGAGATCCCACAGCAACCAGTTTTGAGGAGTTTTATAATACGGAAGAAGATTTACGCCGTGTAGTGTATAGCAGTTACCTTGATGTTTTTACACATGCATCTGACCGTAAACTATTGTTTTATATGATGGATGGACGAAGCGACAACGCTTACGCCCGTAATACCGCAGATCACCACCGTGTGATTGCTGACGGAAGCATGAATAGTAACTCAGCTTTTGCAGAATATTACTGGTCTTTGCATAACAAACATATGGGACGTCTCAACACGTTTATCGACAAAGCCCATATCCCTTACGTAGAAAATGAAGCTGTGAGAGAACGTTATAAAGCGGTATTGGAAGGATTGCGTGTGTGGCATTATTTTAGGCTTACCTTCTATTGGGGAGATGTGCCCTTTGCCTTACAGCCTTTAGACTTAGAGACAGCCATCCAACCGGCGATGCCAAAAGAACAAATATTGGATTCTCTTTTCAAGATTTCCGAAGATATAGCACGCCGTTTACCAGAAAATGAAGGCACAACCAATGCCTATATGTTCAACCGCTACTCCTTTAAAGCCTTGGTGATGCGCTATGCTTTATTCAATCAACGTTATGAATTGGCAGCACGTCTGGCAAAGGAAATTATAGACAGCCACAAATATGAACTTCATCCCGTATATGGAGATTTGTTCAATTATAAGGCAGATAAAACAAACAAAGAGTTTATCATGAAGTTCGATATGGAAAGTCATGATAACTCCGCTACCAACTCATTTAGAGACTTGGCTCCTCAGTATCGCTCTGGGAACGGCCAATCCTATGTGGTTCCTACCAAGGCGCTTGTAGACTCATACTGGACTTTACAAGGAAGACCTATTGATCAATGTCCTTTGTATACTAAGGAGGAATATGAACTGAATCCCAAGCTAAACCGCGATCCTCGATATGCTATGAGCATTATGGGACACGGCGACTTATTTTATGGAGAAGAAATCAATATTTACAATCCGGATAATCCCATGTATCATGAAAATTTAAGGGCGAGTCGTTCAGGATATTGGTTTAGAAAGTTTGTGGATGAGGCCGATGCTTTCCGAAGTGGAGGAAATATGCATTTTCCTCTTTTGCGGTATGCAGAGGTACTCCTTACTTATGCGGAAGCTAAAATCATGCTCAATGATATCGACGATTTAGCCAAACAGTGTATTAATGATATTCGCAGACGTGCCGGCCTAGATATGACGGTGGCAGATGTGACCTTGGAAAACCGTACACAACAGGAGTGGCTCAAGCTGCTGCAAAACGAAAGAAGGATAGAATTGGCTGGAGAAGGCTTACGCTATGAAGATATCATACGTTGGAGAATAGCCGAAGAGGTGTTGAACCAGCCCGCTTTGGGACACACCCGAATGGTAAATGGACAGAAGGTGACTTTAAAAATTGAAGATCGCAAATTTTTGCCTCATCAATACTTATGGCCTTTCCACGAAAGTACATTGAAGGTAGAACCTGGCTTAAGGCAAAATCCTGGCTATTAAAAAAATAAAAGCTCTCCGTATAGAAATGCCCCAAATAAGTGTCTAACTTTTTGGGGGCAGTCCAGTATGGAGAGCTTTTTGATTTATGTTGATGTTTGATTAAGGATAAGTTGTAACGACTTCACTGATTTTCCATCCTTCCTCTGTAAATTTTAAGGTGATAATATCTACTCTTTGGAAGGTTTCGAAGTCCATAGTAACCTTAGCTACGCAGGACTTTCCTGTCTGATCCAAGATCTGATAATTAGTAGTGCAATCGAATTTCAGCCCTTTGTTGCTTTCGATAAGCTTCATGTATTTCTTTTTATCGAAGGTTTGCTGATTAGCTGTGTTCTCATAGGTAAAATCTTCTGTGAAAAGATATTTGTTCAGAAGACTATTACCTTCCACTACGGCTTCGGCGTAAGCTACCATTATATCAGCAGTAGATTTACCCATCAAAGGGTTTGCGTTGACTTTGGCAAAAGAGCTTAATGAAACTATCATTAATAAAGCTGTTGCGATAGATTTGATTGTAGTTTTCATGGTTCTAATTTTTAATGTCTTATGATTTAATTAATTGTTTTCCTTTTGTTTACATTCCAAAATTAGGATGAAATTGAGGGCTGAGAAATAACGTTTAGATGAAGAACAGAGATAATTCGGTGAACAATTATTTTGGGTCGGTAAATAAAGGCAAAAAAAAATCCTAACCGGCAAATGGCTAGGATTTATAAGGAGTCTTGTGTAGCTATGGCTTATCTATTTCTTTACCAAAATGATAACTTGCAAATCTACCTGCATCTTTTGCATGTACGAGGGCCGCTTCTTCCTGTCCCCAAGGCCATCCACCAAACTGCGTTCTTCTATATTCTCTAAAAGATTCTTCCAATTCTTGTTCTGTATTCATTACAAAAGGTCCATACGCAGCTACAGGTTCATTAATAGGCTCTCCTTCCAACAGAAGTAACTTTGCATCTCCATTTGTAATGTTTTTGATCACAATATCTTCACCGCCTTGAAGGTCTAGAAGATAACCTGCGTCGATGGATTGTTCTTCAATTTTTATAGCAGCATTGCCTTCATAGTAGAAAAGAAAGCGGTTCAAAGAAGCTGAAGACGCTTTTATGGTATAGGAGGCACCGGCATCGATGGTTATTAGAGCTACGCCTACACGATGATTAGGGTCTTTAGCCCAAGAGTAGGGTAGGCTTCCTAATGATTTAACACCTTCATATTCGCCTAGGATGACTTTAATACGTACATCACCAGTTGGTTTTGCAATAGGGATTTGTTCGTGCCAAAGCATTTTGTATTGGGGCTCGGTCATTTTGCTTGCTGCAGGAAGGTTCATCCAGATTTGAAACAAACGTAGGTGATTAGGTTTATCTTCATGTATCAAAGGAAACATCTCACCATGCAAGACGCCTGAACCGGCACTCATCAGTTGTACATCTCCTTCGCCGTAGCGTCCTTTGGAACCTTTGGAATCAAAGTGATCAGCATATCCTTCCTCTACAATTGTAATGATTTCAAATCCTCTATGCGGATGGAAAGGAAAGCCTGGAATGGACCTTCCATGATACATACGCCAAGGTAGATTATTATCAAAGTCATTACCTAGATTATGTCCTTCCAAAGAAGCTTTGGGACCAAATTTTCCATTTCCTTCGGGATACAAATCATAATGATAAGCGCCAAAAATAAAGGGATCACCAATATTCATACGCCCTGCGACTTTTTGGATGTTTTTAATTTTCATTTATAAGCCTTTCTTCTTATTATAAATTATCAAAGTCTATGCCGACATATAGCTCTAGCCGAGGAGCCCCTATTCAAGTCATGTTTAAATCGTTTTTCGTGATGAGCTTTATTAAATAGGAGATTAGATGTTATTGGGAACCAGTAATGCAACGTGCTAGAAAATAGGATATGGTATTAAATTACAAGTTTATTACAGCTATAGATTGGATGCTCATCAAAATCGAGTAAATATTGAAATAATAGATATAGTAGTTCCTAATGTACCTATAGAAACTAAAATTCTAACTTATTAATAATCGCAAAAAGGTTCTTTCGGTAATGTAAAGAACCTTTTTACGATGAAGGGTTATGAAATATTATCCCTCCTTTTTATTCAAGAAAACAAATTTACCGTCAAATACGTCTAACTCAATCACTGAATCGGACGTTACTTTTCCTGACAGGATTTCTTTAGAAAGCTCATTCAGGATACGTTTCTGAATGACACGTTTTAGAGGACGAGCACCATATACCGGATCGTAACCCAATTGAGCCAACCAATCTAGAGCATCCTCTGTCGCTGTTAGCATAATATTTTGTTCGGCGAGTTGTTGTACAACTTTGTTGAACTGCATCTTCACAATTTCCGCTATTTCGTTTCGGCTTAGCGGAGTGAACATGATGATCTCATCAATGCGGTTCAAGAACTCTGGCCGTATAGACTTTTGAAGGAGTTCAAAAACTTCTTCCTTAGTCTTCGCAATGATTTCATCTTTGTTGAACTCTGTCAACAGCGAGAAATTTTCTTGGATGATATGTGAACCGGTGTTGGAGGTCATGATGATGATAGTGTTTTTAAAGTTCACCGTGCGACCTTTGTTGTCTGTAAGATGTCCGTCGTCCAGCACCTGCAACAAGATGTTGAAAACATCAGGATGTGCTTTTTCGATTTCATCCAACAGAACTACAGAATAAGGTCGACGACGTACGGCTTCTGTGAGCTGACCACCTTCATCGTAACCTACATAACCTGGAGGCGCACCGATAAGTCGTGACACGGAATGACGCTCCTGATATTCCGACATATCTATCCTTACCAGGGCTTGTTCATCGTCGAACAGGAACTCTGCCAAAGCTTTTGCCAGCTCAGTCTTACCGACCCCGGTCGTTCCGAGGAAGATAAACGAACCTATAGGACGTTTGGCGTCACTTAATCCGGCACGGGATCTTCGTATGGCATCCGATATGGCTTCTATGGCTTCTTCCTGACCGGCTACACGTTTGTGAAGCTCTTTTTCAAGGTTCAACAGTTTTTCGCGTTCGGACTGCACCATTTTGCTTACAGGGATACCAGTCCAACGGGATACCACGTCTGCAATATCTTCTGCCGTAACCTCTTCTTTAAGCATACGGGAGCTTTTCTGCATCTCATTCAGTTGTGCTTTGAGCTTCTCTACCGTATCTTGGGCTTCTTTGATTTTGCCGTAGCGCAGTTCGGCCACACGACCGTAGTCACCCTGACGTTCCGCTTGTTCGGCTTCTATTTTATAGTTCTCAATATTTTGAACTTCTTGGTTTACACGGTCTACGAGTTCTTTTTCAGCCTGCCATGCTGCTTTCAAGGCGTCGCGCTCTGCGGAAAGATTGGCTATGGTTTCGGAAAGCTCTGCAACCTTTTTCTCATCATTTTCTCGTTTGATGGCTTCGCGCTCGATTTCCAGTTGCATGATGCGACGGTCTAGTTCGTCCACCGCTTCCGGTACGGAATCCATCTCCAGACGTAGTTTGGAGGCAGCTTCGTCCACAAGGTCTATAGCTTTATCTGGCAAGAAGCGGTCGGTGATGTAGCGTTGCGACAATTCCACGGCCGCGATAATTGCTTCATCTAGGATACGTACCTTGTGGTGGGTTTCATAACGTTCCTTCAAACCACGAAGGATAGAGATGGCATCCTGGGTGTCCGGCTCTTCTACCATGACCTTTTGGAAACGACGCTCCAAAGCTTTGTCTTTCTCGAAGTATTTTTGATACTCGTTGAGTGTCGTAGCTCCGATAGCACGTAATTCTCCACGTGCTAGGGCCGGTTTGAGAATGTTGGCAGCATCCATGGCGCCTTCACCACCGCCGGCACCTACTAAGGTGTGGATCTCGTCGATAAAAAGGATAATTTCCCCATCGGAATCAACCACTTCTTTTACGACAGCCTTAAGTCGCTCTTCGAATTCACCCTTGTATTTTGCTCCGGCGATAAGAGCTCCCATATCTAGCGAATAAACAGTTTTTGTCTTAAGATTTTCAGGAGCGTCGCCTTTGATAATACGATGTGCTATACCTTCGGCAATGGCGGTCTTACCAACACCTGGCTCGCCGACAAGGATAGGGTTATTTTTAGTACGTCGCGAAAGAATTTGCATCACACGACGGATTTCCTCATCACGACCTATCACAGGATCCAGCTTTCCGGATTCCGCAAATTCATTTAGATTACGTGCGTACTTATTCAAAGCGTTGTATGTCGCTTCGGCATTAGGGTCTGTAACTCTGTTTTTTCCTCTCAATTCTTTTATTGCTATTTTTAAATCTTTCTCATTTACTCCTTGATCTTTCAGTAGGTTGCCTACTTTATCCGAAGAAGCCTGCAATCCTAACAACAGATGTTCTATAGAAACATATTCATCGTTGAATTCTTTGAGGTAGCTCTGCGCTTTTTGTAGCACTGCGATGGTGTTGTTGCTCAAATAGATTTGGCTTCCTGTAACTTTAGGTAGGGAATCTACAATTTTGTTGACCTCAGTAGTTAGATAGCTGAGGTTGACGTTAAGCTTTTTGAGGAGATGAGAAATGACGTGCTCATCTACTTCAAGTAAAGCTTTAAGTATATGTGCCGGCTCAATGGCTTGCTGTTGATTTCCTGCAGCAATTTCTGAGGCCTTTTGTATGGTCTCCTGAGCCTTGATTGTATAATTGTTAAAGTTCATAAGCTAATCGATTTACACTCATTTAGTAACAAATTGAATGCCTGAGGGGTAGAAGAGCAGAAAAGCTGAAAAAATGTCTGTTTTGAATAAAAACAACTGTCTTTTTTGCAGTTTTAAAGGAAGGAATAAGAAATATTGACAAAAAATAAAGCGCAAGATGTTGTCTTGCGCTTTCCCTTAATTTAAATATGAACTTTTAAATTAGCCTAAATAAGATTTTAAAATTTTGCTTCGAGAAGTGTGACGTAAGCGTTGTAGAGCTTTGTCTTTGATTTGGCGAACGCGTTCTCTGGTAAGATTGAATTTTTCGCCGATCTCTTCCAATGATAGCGGATGATTAGAACCAAGTCCGAAGAATAGGACGATAATCTCTCTTTCTCTTTCTGTTAAGGTAGCAAGTGCACGTTTGATTTCCTCAGATAAGGACTCGTCGATCAATGCACTATCCGTATCAGGGTCTGAATTTTCCAACACATCCAACAATGTGTTTTCTTCTCCTTGTACGAAAGGTGCATCCATGGAGACATGTCTTCCTGAGTTACTCAACGTATCAGACACTTTGTCTACCGTAGTTTCTAAGATTTCGGCTAATTCTTCCGGAGATGGCTCGCGTTCGTACTCTTGTTCTAATTTTGAGAAAGCTTTGCTGATTTTACTTAGAGAACCTACTTGGTTAAGCGGCAAACGCACAATACGTGATTGTTCAGCGATAGCTTGCAAAATAGACTGACGAATCCACCACACTGCATAAGAGATAAACTTAAACCCTTTGGTTTCGTCAAAACGTTTCGCTGCTTTGATTAGGCCTAAATTACCTTCATTAATCAAGTCTCCTAAAGTAAGACCTTGATTCTGATATTGTTTAGCAACTGAAACTACGAAACGCAAGTTGGTTTTGGTCAACTTCTCTAATGCTTTCTGATCTCCCTCGCGAATACGTTGGGCTAAGATTACTTCCTCTTCGGCCGTAATCAAATCCACTTTACCAATTTCATGTAAATACTTGTCAAGAGATTGTGATTCACGATTCGTGATCGATTGTGTAATTTTGAGCTGTCTCATTAATTTTTATTAACCTTTCTTTTGGATGATGCAAAAATACTAAAATTCACCGTCTTTTTTTGTAATTAATTTGTAATTTAAATCCTCGTATTCAGGAAGTTACGAAAAACAGGTTGACTGCTTTGTTGCATCAAAAATCATTCCAAATTATCCTTTTCTGCCAAAATAAACTTTTCGTTATACTTAATGTCTAACCAATAAAAATTTTTCTTATTACAATAAAACATTTTTGGGGTACATTTGTTTTGTTGGTGTTAAACAATTAGTAAACATGAAAAAAATAGGTATCCGGTTAGACCAAATGATGGCTAAAAGAAAAATGTCACTTAATGAGTTGAGTGCACGTGTGGGTATTACGTTGTCTAATTTGTCAATTTTAAAGAATAATAAGGCTAAAGCTATACGTTTAAGTACGTTGGCAGCCATATGCGAGGCTTTAGACTGCCAACCGGGGGATATTATAGTTTACGAGGAGGAATAATTATTCGAATCGGTATCCTCGCAAAAATTCATCAACCTTCATTCTCTTTTTACCTTCAATTTGTACACTAAGCAAGTTGAGGTAGCCATCAGCCGTGGCAAATTTCAAATATGTTTTGCCGTCATATTTGAAAGAGCCTATAGGGTCATTATGTGTAGCAAGCTCATAAGTAGCTTCATAAATTTTAAGTACTTTTCCCTGCATCAATGTGAAGGCGGCTGGATATGGGCTTAATCCTCGGATAAGGTTGTAAATCTTTTCTGAAGAATTGTTCCAATCTATCAGACAGTCTTCTTTGAAAATTTTAGGTGCATGTTTGAGCGCTCCTGCATCTATCTGGTCCTGGGGAGTAGGGGTTATGCTGTTATTCTTTAATCCTTCCAAGGTGCGTATAAGCAGTTTAGCCCCTTCTACCATAAGTTTATCGTGCAATATGCCGGCAGTGTCTGTATCGGCTATGGCTACTTTACTTGACAGCAGTATATGACCTGTATCGATTTCGTGTTGCAGCTTGAACGTTGTGACGCCGGATTCTTTTTCTCCGTTAATGATAGCATGGTTGATAGGAGCAGCGCCTCTATATTGTGGTAAGAGGGAGGCATGAACGTTGATGGTGCCCATAGGAGGCATGTTCCATACTACCTCGGGTAACATGCGGAAAGCTACCACGACCTGTATGTCGGCATTGTAAGATTTTAGCTGTTCAAGAAATTCCGGATTGCGGAGTTTTTCTGGTTGCAATACAGGAATATTATGTTGGGTAGCAAAAACTTTTACCGGAGATTGATGAATCTTCTGTCCTCTGCCGGCAGGCTTATCCGGCGTGGTCACTACAGCAACTACATTATATCCTGATTCTAGCAGTGCCTTAAGGGATTCTACTGCAAAATCAGGGGTACCCATAAAAATTATACGCATAATTACTACAATTAAATTCTTGGAAATACTGTCTGCCACAGCATATCAATGACTAAGCTCAGTTTGTCAAGTGGCAAATTTTATTAACTTTGCGAAGTTACAAAATTTAATGTCGAGTTGAACTTTCCTTTATTATTAGCCAACAGAATCAATGTTAAGGGACAACGGACCTTTTCCAAGCTTATTGTGCGTGTCACGATAGGAGCTTTGTCATTGGCTATCATTGCTATATTACTTTCGGTGGCTATCCTTCGTGGTTTTAAAGAGGAGATTACGACCAAACAAAGGGGATTTTTCGGCGATATCATTGTAACGCGGCATGAGCTTTCTCCTACGGATATTACTCCCGTGCTGTTGGGAGAAGCACAGAAAGATTCTTTGCTGAAGATTCCCGGTGTACTATCTATCAGTCCTTTTGCCACACAGGTAGGGATAATCAATGTAAATGATGAGGTGGAAGGAATTATGCTTAAAGGAATTGACAGCCTTTATAATCAATCTTTCCTGAATAGTTGCCTTGTAGAAGGGGAGTTGTTGGATTTGAAAGCAGAAAGGGCTGATCAGCAATTGCTTATTTCCCATTATCTGGCCAATCGATTAAAGTTAGATGTAGGTGACAATCTGATTATGTCTTTTGTGCAGGACAAAAGGATTCGCAAGAGAAAATTTATTATCCAAGGTATTTTCCGTACGAATTCGGACGACTGGGACAAAAATTATGTGGTAGGCTCTTTGGACGTTATCCGTAAGCTGAACAATCTGTTGCCGAATGAGGCGGGAGCTTATGAAATACGGATTTCAGACTTTTCTCAGCTTACGCAGGCGACAGAAGCTGTAAACGATGCTTTGCCTATGCATCTTAAAGCTTCCAACGTAGTGGAATATTGGGCAGACGTCTTCAACTGGTTGGAAATGCTGGATATGAACGACGACATTATTTTCGTGCTTATGGTGATTGTAGCGGTCATCAACATGATTTCTTCCTTGTTGATTACCATATTAGAACGTACAAACATGATCGGTATTCTTAAAGCATTGGGAATGAACAACGGTGATCTTCGGAAGGTATTTATATGGAATTCATTATATATTATCGGTTATGGTCTGTTAATCGGTAATATCTTTGCCTTTGCAATATATATGTTTCAGCGAGCAACCCATTTTTTCAAGCTGGATCCTAGCATATACTATCTGGAGTTTGTTCCTATGAATATTGATATACTTTCGGTGTTGATTTTAAATCTTTCAGTGGTAGCTGTGGTACTTTTGACAACGATAATTCCTTCCATGCTGGTGACACGTATTTCACCGATTAAAACCATTCAGTTCAAGTAATCTATTTATCCTTTTACGAAATAAGCGTAAATTTTTGTAATTTACGAAACTAACGAAGGAGCTTTATAAGCTTCTAAAGAAAGTATTTATTGCAGAAGACTATGAGTAATAAAGTAATAGAACATTTGATACATGCGTTTCAAGCTCCTCTTACCAATCCGGTACTGATATTCTCTGTTGTATTACTTATTATTCTGTTGTCTCCCATACTACTCAGGCCCATACGTGTTCCGGGTATTATAGGTTTGATTTTGGCGGGTGTGGTCATAGGGCCCCACGGTCTTAACTGGCTGGAGAAAAATTCAGCAGTCACCCTTTTCTCGACCATAGGACTATTGTATATCATGTTTATTGCCGGTCTGGAATTGGATATGAATGAGTTCAAAAAATCCAGACATAAGAGCGTTGTTTTCGGTTTTTTTACATTTATTATTCCTATTCTTATCGGATTTCCTGTATGTTATTATATTTTGGGGTATGAAGTGCTTCCAAGTGTGTTGATAGCCAGTATGTTTGCTACACATACGTTGGTTTCATATCCTATTGTAAACCGTTATGGTATTTCCAAGCATGAGGCTGTAGCCATTACCATCGGGGGAACGATATTGACGGATACGGCTGTGTTGATTATACTGGCCTTGATTACAGGAGCTTCCCACGGTGAAATTAATCAGGAGTTTTGGGTGACATTAGGGGTATCCTTTGCGATATTCCTATTTATCATGTTCGGCATTATACCTAGGATTGCCAAATGGTTTTTCCAACGCTTAGATGCGGAGAAGACGGGACATTATATTTTCGTGCTTACGGTGGTATTCTTTGCAGCATTCCTAGCCGAGATGGCGGGGTTGGAACCCATCATTGGAGCTTTCGTTGCCGGTCTGTCGCTGAATAAACTCATACCGCATTCTTCGGCCTTGATGAACAGGATAGAATTTATTGGCAATGCTATCTTTATTCCTTTCTTCCTGATTTCGGTAGGGATGATTGTGGATATAAGTGTACTGACTAAAGGTCCTTCCGCGTTGATCGTTGCAGGTACATTGACCATCGTTTCCGTTTTTGGAAAATTCATTGCTGCTACCATCACCCAATATATCTTTAAATACAGCTCAAACCAGCGCAATCTTATTTTTGGTTTGAGCAATGCACACGCTGCAGCAACCTTGGCTGTGATAATGGTAGGATACAATAACAACATTATCGATGAAAATGTGCTGAACGGAACTATCCTTTTGATTTTGATCACCTGTATCATAGCTTCTATGGTAACAGAAAATGCATCCAAGAAGATAGTTTTGGAAGGACACCAAGATGATAAACATATCGAACGCGTAGAGGAGTCGGAAGAACAGATTATGATTCCGTTGGCCAACTTGAAAAATATGGAGCCTATATTGGATTTTGCCACGTTGATAAAATCTAAGAAGTCGCCCTACCCACTCAGTATAGTAAGTGTAGTTCCCGACGACGAGCAGGCAGAAATCAACGTGCAGGATGCCAAACGCAACCTAGAGAATATGGCCAAATATGCTTCGGGAGCAGAGACAGAAGTAGAGTTGCTGACCACCATAGACTTCAACATTCCGGCAGGAATCGCACGGATGTCGAAAAAAGTGATGGCCGATTGTATTATCATGGGCTGGCCAAGTGCTACGTCTATCGTCGAAAAAATTGTGGGAGAAAAGTCAGAAAGTATTTTGAACAACACGGATTCAACCTTGTTTATGCTTCGTCTGAATAAGCCTTTGATTTCGCATCGCTCTATAGTGGTGTTTGTACCACCTTTGGCAGAATCGGAGGTAGGTTTTGAGTATTGGCTTGAAAAGACTTTTAAATTGGCGCAAGAGTTGTCATTGCCTATCAGTTTTGTCTGTGAACCGCGTACGGAAGATAGTATCTCTTTAATATATAAAAAGTTAAAATCAAGCGTAAAAGTTAAGTTCGAAACATATGAAGATTGGGATAATATTTATGGTCTGGCGACTTTTAACAGTCCGGATGCCTTGCTGGTCTTTGTTTCATCACGTCAGGGAGAGGTCTCATATCGCGATTCGTTGGACGGACTTGCGAAGCGTGTAGGTAAGTATTATAAGAGTCAAAACCTGATTTTATTATTCCCTGCTCGTCAAGCAAACGAACATATTGACGAATACGAAACCATACAGACTTCACCTTTTATGAGAAAAATCTCAAGAGGACTTGGAAATATCTTTAATAAAGAAAAATAACCTAAAAGATGATGTTTAGTAAAATCACAATGGGTGATGACGGGAAGCTTAATGTTCCTACTCATCCTATTATACCATTTATTATAGGGGACGGTATAGGTCCCGATATATGGCGTGCCGCCGTGCGTGTATTTGATGCTGCTGTGGAGAGAGCATATGGTGGTACACGAGCTATTCAATGGAAGGAAGTACTGGCTGGAGAAAAAGCATTTAACACGGTAGGAGAATGGCTGCCGGAAGAGACTTTATCTACCTTTAGGGAGTATCTTGTAGGTATCAAAGGGCCTCTTACCACCCCTATAGGTGGAGGGATACGTTCCTTGAATGTGGCTTTACGCAAGGAGCTAGATCTTTACGTATGTTTAAGGCCGACACGTTGGTATGAAGGTGTGCCCTCACCGGTAAAAAGACCTCAAGATGTCAATATGGTCATCTTCAGGGAAAATACGGAAGACATATATGCCGGAATTGAGTTTGCCGGAAGTACAGCTGAATCTGGGAAGGTACAGCAATTCTTACAGAAAGAGTTGGGGGTAGAATACGATTTTAAGGATAATACAGGGGTCGGCATTAAGATTGTTTCAGAAGAAGGATCTAAACGCCTCGTTCGTGCTGCCATAGAATATGCTATCCAGCATAAGATGCCATCAGTAACCTTAGTGCATAAAGGTAATATTATGAAATATACGGAAGGAGCATTTAAGCAGTGGGGATTTGAAGTTGCTGAGAAGGAATATGCAGATAAAACCTATACTTGGGGACAATGGGAGCGCACCAAAGCTGAAAATGGTCAAGAGGCCGCTAATGAGGAGCAGCGACAGGCTGAGGCTGCTGAAAAGATTATTATAAAAGACATAATAGCCGACAACTTTTTACAGCAGATATTACTTGCCCCAAAAGATTATTCTGTAGTGGCTACTTTGAACCTCAATGGAGATTACATTTCAGATGCATTAGCTGCAATGGTAGGCGGCATAGGTATAGCTCCCGGAGCGAATATCAATTACAAAACAGGACATGCCATCTTTGAGGCTACGCATGGCACGGCACCTCGGTTTGCCAATACCAATACTATGAATCCTTCATCCGTAATATTGAGTGGTGTGATGATGTTGGAGTATATGGGTTGGCAGGAAGCTGCTGATAAGATCGTGGAAGCATTATCCCTCACCATCAAAGAAAAGACAGTGACAGTAGATTTCTACAATCTTATGGAAGATGCTACTTTGTTGAAGACGAGTGAATTTGCCGATAAGATTATTGAAAAATTATAAGCATGCTTTTTGAAGAATTGCCTAAAATAATCAGGGAATCCACCATCCTGAGCCAAGAAGACAAGCGACTTCTTGCGACTATAGAATGTATTCCTACGGATATGGAAATAGACCGTTTTCGGATAGATCCTTCCATACTGGAATTGACAAATGCTTTTATAGGAGATGAATCCACACGACACATTCATCTTCAAGAAATGGCTAAACAATACCTGGAAGAAGGGAATATCAATGCTGCATGGAAAGTGCTATTACTGTAAAAGGTAATAGCATTTTCCTTATTGAAACATATTGTCGGTATCTCTGAAAAAGAAATAATACACAATAGCGAGTAATATAACCGCTATTATTATTACAATCATTATATTTCTTCCTGCGGGTTTATCATCCGGCTCTTCTTTTACCACTTCGGGTACTTTGTTTTCCCATTCTTTGGGTTCGTGTTTGTCTTCTTGCATAACTCTAGCTGTATTGATCTTTCACAAGATGAACAGCGGAGCGGTAAAAACGTTTAATAAAAAGATTCATTTGTAGTTCAGGATAAGCTTATAGATATTTCCTCTTGATCCGGTGAGGTATATATTCTTGTTGTCCGAGCTTTTACTTATGGTATTGAAGCTTAACGTGGAGATGTTTTTCCAGTTGAGACCACCGTCATAGGAGATATCCGTGCCGGAGGTTCCTGTCGCTAAGACTATATGTTGCGTGATATAGAGTACATCCGAGCGATAACCGTTTACGGGCGTAGTGGGTTTGGTCCATGATTTACCACCGTCGTATGTCAGCAAGATGTTGTTTTTATTGTTCATATCTTCCATATAGTTGCCACCTACGACAATACCTTTTCTTTCATTATAAAAGTCAATGGCGAAAATTCCTGTTGTCGGTTCTCCCGACCAAATAGGGACATCGTACTTGTCTATCTTCAATCCTTTGGGGTTATAGCTGAAAAAACTAGAATACTTGCCTCCTGTGCCTATATAAAGCTTGTTTTTAAACATCTTCATCGAAGAACCTGATGCTGCAAAGGCGGCTTCACCTTCGTCGGCGAAAAGGATAAAATGAGAACTAACGTCATACCAGCTCTTCCCTTTATTGGTAGTTTTCAGCAGCTGGAAGGCGCCATCTATAGGGTCGGCGAGGATATATCCATTTTTCCCGTAAAAGACAATATCGTCGAAAAATATTTCCGGACGTACGTCTTCATACACCTTCTGCCAACTTTGTCCACCATCCGTAGTACGCAACACTACCGCGGGTGAGCCGGCGTTGATGATGATGGCTTCCTTTGCCGAGAAGGCGTGAATATCTCTAAAGTCGTATTGCTCATATCCTTGAGGATTAACCCATTGCCACGTTTTTCCTTGGTCTTTGGAATAGCCTACCGAGCCTTTGCTGCCACTAACCCATACGATATCTTTTCCGACAGTAGACATACCACGAAAGGAAGCATTTAAATTTTCCGCTAGAGGTACAAAGGTCTGTGTATAGGCTGTAGCGAGATATGCAAGTAGCAACAGCAGCAGGATAACATTTTTTTTCATGATTATTATGTTAGTTGTGCTAAAAGGTGGTCAAATTCCTCTCTCAATCGGGTAAGCTGGGTCTCTAATGCAGCTACTCGTTCTTCCAAAGCTATAATTTGTGTCTTCTCAACAGAGGGGTCTTGTTGGGATTTATCAAACTCCTCTGGGTCGAAAGCACCAAAAAGATGGATATAACGAGCTTCCTTCTGTCCAGATCTTTTGGGTAAAAGTTTTACGTACGGCTTTTCTCCTTCGGTCAGCTTGTTCAGGTAATACTGTACCTCTTCGATACTTTCAAATTCGTAAAGTCTTCCGGAATTGCTGTTTATTTCGCCTGCGGTTAGAGGTCCGCGGAGGAAGAGTAGGCAAAGTATGGCTAATTCAGCCGGTATCAATGGATATTGTATGGCCAAATTGTGTTTGTATTTGGTCACACGGGAGGAGCCACCCGTCACGGTAGAGACCAGTCCTATTTTTTTGAGAGAATCCAAAGTGTGGATGACCGTTTCTTCGTTGTAATTTACTACCGGCTTTCTGGATGTTTTTTGGTTGCATGCAGCCACTAGTGCGTTGACAGTCAAGGGATAATATTCGGGAGTAGTTTTAGATTTTTCCAGCAGACATCCCAACACGCGGATTTGTTCTTGATTAAGCTGAGGCAGTGTAATATTTTCTTCCATAGATTTCAGGTAGTCTTTGTGACCCTAAGATAAGAGATTTCTATATAGTTCTTTGTATTTTCGTGCGTCAAATACATATTGCTTTGTTGAAGATAGCTTATCATAATGCCTATATACATCCTTTGCGGGAGGGACATCGTTTCCCTATGATCAAATATGAGCTTATCCATGGTCAGCTACTATATGAAGGATTGGTAGAGAAGGAAAATTTTGTAGAACCACAGCTTGCGGATTTCGAAACTTGTTGTTTGGCTCATGACAGACAATATGTGAGTCGCTTGTTCGAGCTGACCTTGGATGAGAGGATGGTTCGCCGCATAGGCTTTCCGTTGAGTGAGTCTTTGGTAGATAGGGAACGGTTGATCTTGGATGGAACGATACGGACGGCCTTGAGTGCCCAAAGGTATGGTATTGCGTTCAATATAGCAGGAGGAACCCATCACGCAGGATTCGACTATGGGGAAGGGTTTTGCCTTATGAACGATCAGGCGGTGGCGGCCCGCTACCTGCTGAACAGAGGAGCAGCTCGCCGTATATTAATCATTGATTTGGACGTACATCAGGGGAATGGCACCGCTCATATTTTTAAAGAAGATCCCGACGTCTTTACCTTTTCCATGCATGGCGAGAAGAATTTTCCCTTCGTGAAGGAACGTTCCGACCGAGATATTGCATTGCCGGACGGTATTAGCGATGAAAGATACTTAAGTATTCTGGAGGAGGTGTTACCCACGCTCTTTGAGGAAGTGAATCCCGACTTTGTGTTTTACCAAGCAGGAGTAGATATTCTTCAGACGGATAAGTTAGGTAAACTTAAAGTTTCAAAAGAAGGGTGCAAATATCGTGATTACTTGGTTATTAAGTCTTGCAAGGAAAGAGATATTCCTCTTCAGATTTCTACGGGAGGGGGCTATTCGGTACATATACGTGACATCGTTGATGCGCATGTGAATACCTACAAGACAGCGATAGATATTTTTGATTTTTAGTACTTGTTCTGTTATATTTTATTCTAAAGAGATTGCGATTATGTTTTTTCATCAAGATGCGAGCTTTAAGCATATTTCCATCCATCATGTAGGCAATAAGGCCAATGATGAGTTTTATATACTGTCAGAGAGTCCATTGGACCTTTCGGGAGACGAGGTTCTGCCGGATTTGCTGATGCAATATTTTATGAAACCTTTTGGAAAGCTTACGGAGGTTTATCGCTTTTACCATCCTAATGAGGAGTTGGAATTGAATGAAGTTTATTACTTCAGCAAGCAATATTTTTCGGGAGAGATAGATTTTCATACATATTCGCAGCAGGTGACCAAGCATCTCTATGAGGTGTCTGACCATCCAAAGATTAAGTCGGGCGAAGTTTATGTGGTAGCCCTTAAGGATGTGCAGATGGAAGGAGAAGAACACAATGCTGTGGGCATTTTTAAATCGGAAAACAAAGAGGCTTATCTTAAAGTGTATCCGCAGCAGGGAGGCTTTCAGCTGAACTATGAACAAGAGGCTATCAATATCAATAAGCTTGACAAAGGTGTGGTGATTATCAATACGGAAGAAGAAGAAGGCTACAAAGTGTTGGTAATAGACCAGACCAACCAGTCCGAGGCCGTGTATTGGAAGGACAACTTTTTACAACTACGCACGCGCAATGACGCCTATCAGCAGACCGGAAACCTGTTGAAAGTGTATAAAAAGTTTGTGGACGAGAAGCTGGATGAAGTTTTTGAACTTGAAACCGCAGATAAGATAGAGCTGCTCAACCGCTCGATGAACTACTTTAAGAGCAAGGAAACCTTTGATAATGCGGAGTTTGAAGAAGAGGTGATAGGAAACCCTCAAGCCATATCGCTTTTCAAGGACTTTAAGGAGAATTTTGAAGAGGAGTATGATATGCCTTTTCAGGCAAACTTCGACATTGCTGCTCCGGCTGTGAAAAAGATGGCAAGTTCCTATAAATCTGTCATTAAACTGGATAAAAATTTCCATATTTATGTGCATGGAAAACGTGAATATCTCGAGAAGGGCTATGATGAAGAAAAGGGCTTAAATTACTATAAGCTTTATTACGAAAATGAATCTTAAAAGAAAGAGAATCAACCTAAATAGCTATTATATCGCGATAGGTGTATGTGCGCTTTTTATCATAGGAGTCTCCTTAATGAAGGATGACACATTATGGATTGAAAAGTATTATGCACAGACGATTTATCATGTGGTTTCCTATATCTATATTATTCTTTTTTCTTGGGTACCATTCAGCATAGGCGATGTAATATACGGAGGTATTTTAGGTCTTTTTATTTTCCTTATTACAGCCTTTCTTAAGTCTATCTTTCGTAGGCGTTTTTATGAAGTAAAAGTTCATCTGGTAAGAATAATAACTTTTATTTCAGTTTTATATGTTGTTTTTCTAGTTAATTGGGGCTTGAATTATTACAGACAGCCTGTAAGGGAAAGGTTGGGATTACAGGACAGTTCTTTCACTAAGGAGGAATATCTGAAAGTCGTTGAAAACTATATTCACCAGGCCAATGCCCTGAGGGCCAAGATAGATTGGAAGGAAAAGACCAAGTTGGGAGTGCGTGGAGATCTGGCAGAGATTGTAAAGCAGGACACCCTGCTGAGCGGCTATCTATGTAAGACCCAGGTGCATGTCAAAGAACCTGTATCGAGCTTATTAGCTTCATTTTTTATGGTTTCGGGGTATTTTAATCCCTTCACTTTGGAAGCACATGTCAACCAGCATATTCCAAAAGCATCTTATCCTTTTGTTCACGTACATGAATTGGGGCATCAGCTGGGGATAGGTTTTGAAGATGAATGTAACTTTTATGCTTTCTTGGTATTGCATGAGGATAAGGATCTTTGGTACAGATATTCGGCTTATTATTCGGCATTGGGGTATTTGTTAAGACCGTTGTATAGAGACAAGGTGCTGTGGGAAAAGTATAGAGCTATGTTGTCATCATTGGTGTTAGAAGATATGAGAGAGGAAAGCGATTTTTGGAGGGCACATCAAGGATGGTTGGAGAAAGTTTCAGGGACTTTTTATGACGAATATCTGAAGGCGAATAATCAGCCGGAAGGTATGGAGCGCTACAGTTTGATGGTAAAGCTTCTTGTCGCGTGGGAAAAACAACGACAAGAAGCTAGAAGATAATTTTATTTGACTTTCTTCAGTATGTCTAGAATAAGAGGGTAAGTGTTTTCCATGACTTTCGGTAGGTCTTTCTTTCCAAACCATACCGCTTGGGAAATATCTTCTTCAGTTTGCGGCACCAGTTTAGGAACTTTATTTACGCCCATCTCATACCAGTTTGTTTTCTTAAGTACCAATTTTCCTTTCAGCTGATAGGTATGGTAGGTGGACATGATTTTTTTGCCTAGGTAATCCACTTTTATGCTGCATTCTTCTTCTACTTCCCTTACAGCAGCTTCACGCATTTTTTCACCTTCATCAACTTTTCCTTTCGGTAGATCCCATTTTCCGAGGCGGTGGATGAATAAAATTTTACCTTTTCCGTTTTTCACTACGCCACCAGCAGCGAAGATGGTCTTTATGCCGTCTGTAATCTTTTTGAAGATATCTTTGATATCGGGATGAACGTAGAGATAAGTAGTCTTTCCGTTCTTTGTAGAACTATCAAAAAGTTTTTCTAAGTCAATGTCTTGTAAACCAATCGTTTGGCTGTTTTTAGGAGCTTTAGGAACGAAATCTGCTAAAATAAGCAGGCTGTGGTTCATATAAATTTTATAAATTTGTGCCATGAATAATTTAAATGAGGTTGAACAAAAAATTGCTGAATCCTTATTGCAAATTAAAGCAATAAAATTGCAACCTAAAAGTCCTTTTACATGGGCGTCGGGTTGGAAGTCTCCAATTTATTGTGATAATCGTATCACTTTATCGCATCCAGCTATCCGTACCTATATCCGTCAGAAATTAGCTAAGTTGATTCAAGATGAATTTGGAGCGGTAGAAATGATTTCGGGAGTGGCTACTGCCGGAATTCCACAAGGGGTATTGGTAGCACAGGAACTGGGGCTGCCTTTCACATATGTGCGTAGCAGTGCCAAAGACCACGGCCGTCAGAACCTTATCGAGGGAGAGGTAGTAGAAGGTCAGCGTGTAGTAGTAATCGAAGATTTGATTTCTACCGGTAAGAGTTCGTTGCAAGCCGTTCAAGCTTTACGTAATGCAGGCTGTAATGTTGTAGGTTTGGTTTCAATCTTTACTTATGGTTTCGAAGAGGCAGCTAAAAATTTTGCGGAAGCAAAATGTACTATGTACAGCTTGTGTAACTACGATGCTTTGATAAAAGTAGCTGTGGAAAACGGATATGTGTTGGAGTCGGATGTAGATTTCTTGAAAGCTTGGAGAAAAGATCCAGCAAACTGGAAACCTGAAGAATAGTCACCATCAATATTTCACTACCTATATGACCTTGATTCAAAACAGCACAACATTAAACAAACCTGTAGAGGATGTGTATGCTTACCTAAGTGATTTAAACAATCACGAACAGCTTATGCCTGAGAACATCTACAATTGGTCATCGACGAGTGATGAGGCTCGTTTTACGATTAAAAACATGGCTAAGCTGGCCTTGAAAGTAACGCAACGTGTAGAGAATAAGGAAATAGTGTGTGAGCCTAGTGAGGAGGCACCTTTCAAGGTTAGATTGTCTTGGAAGCTGGATCAGCTATCAACACAAGAGACGAAAGCTACCTTTGTCATCGAAGCCGAATTGAATATGATGATGAAGATGATAGCAAGCGGTCCTCTGCAAAAACTGGTGGACTATCAGGTAAGTCGGTTAAAGGAGGTTTTGGCATAAAAACTATATTATAAATGAGTAAGGGCTTCAACTTTAAAGTTGAAGCCCTTACTTTTTAGAAGGTGAAAGTAACATGCATTCCTACCTTTTGAATAAGTTCGGTACGATGATTACTGATATTTTGCTGAAGAGGAGATTGGTAGAAGACTCCCACCGCCAGTTTGTGTATAGTGGCTTCTGCACCTACATTAAGGTTAAGGTTGTATCCTCCGGTTTGATCCAGTATATACCCTAAAGTCCTATCTTTCGTTTGATATTCATATTGGATTCCTGCATGAGGACGTATGTTACTCTTCTCTGAAAAAGCATGAAGGTAGTAGAGACTGGCATTCAGTGTAGTCTTATTTCCATAGCGGTACTTTTCACTATTTTCTGTATTCCATTTATAACTTAGGTTGGTATTCAGGCCCATATTGTCTAAACGGATGTCGTAGCTGGCGCTGGCAATAAGGTCTAAGCTTCCTGTTCCTAACTGATAGATGTTAGGTGAATTGGTGTCTAAGTCTTCTTTACGATATTCTCCCGTAGGTAGCTTAACCCCGATACCCAGCCAGACATTATGGTTGCTGTTATTTGAGGTGTTCAGTAGATTATAGTAAGTACTAACATTAATGTCTCCTAATCCAGATTTATTGATTTCAGATGTAGTACCATAATTGTATTTGAATATTTTGCTGTAAGGAATAATAGCCATCACCCTCCACTTGGGATGGATATTCCAAGCAGACCAAATCTCGGCGGTATGGTACTTCTCTTTATTACTCAAGGCCGTAATATTTCCATGAATATCCAGCTGCGTGTAAAGTTGATTAAAGTGATAGCGAACTCCAACGAACCTCTTGTTGAAGTTGGTAAGGAGCCCATTGTATGAATTTCCGAGACCTCCGCCACAGATATCACAGGCATAAGCACCTGTTGCAGCGAAGTAGGCTATGATGAGTGCAGTTAATTTTTTCATGGTTGTATGAAGTTTTTGTTTTGAATGAAAGATTCGTCGTCCAGCGTTTTGAGGAAGCTAAGAAGAGCCTCCATTTCTTCCTTCGTCAGGGGAATACCTTTGTTAATCCTCAAGAGAGGATCAAGATTGTCTGTCAAGACCACTTCCTTAGCGTAATGATTCAATACAGCGTGTAAGGTGTAAAATCTGCCGTCATGCATATAAGGCGCTGTATAACTCAAGTTGCGCAGTGTAGGAACTTTAAAGCGAAGTTTATCTTTTTCGTTTAAGGTCACTTCAAATCTTCCCAAATCATTTGCAGGGTTAATGCCTAGACCGTTGTCGCGGAAGCTGTAATCCGTGAATAGAGGTTCTGTATGACAGCTATTACATTTGGCTAAGAAAAGCTGATAGCCTTTTTCTTCTTCTTCGGTGAAAGAATCTTCTCCTCGCTTGACCTTGTCGTATTTGGAATTGTCAGAAACTAGAGTGGTCATGAAATGTGCCAATGCTTTTAGTACCTCATTTCCCGAAAATTCACTTTTGCCGAATGCCTTTGTGAACATATCGGGATATTTAGCGTCGGCTTTCAGTTTGACCAGTATATTGTTCATGTTTTCATCCATCTCCACCTCATTCACAATGGGAGCCAAGGAGACGAGGTCCAGCTGTGGCACACCTCCGTCCCAGAAGAAGGATGTAGCCCATGCAAGGTTGGCAAGGGTAGGAGCATTGCGTATGCCCAATTTATCGTCTATGCCGTGACTAACATCGTGTCCGTGGTGCGTGAAAGCATTCTGGCTGATGTGACAGCTTGCGCAAGAGATAGTGTTGTTGCGCGACAGACGTTCGTCATAAAATAACTTGCGCCCCAATTCCACGGTTTCTTTTGTGAGAGGTGTGGTGGCAAAATTATATACAGGATCCGGAAAGTGTGTAGGTTTCCGGAAGCCTATAAATTCTTCAAAGTTAAGATCTTCGCTTTTTTGACATGCCACTATCACTAGAAGGATTATAGCGAAGACTGACCATCTTTTTCTGTTTACCATCAGTTGATTTTTTGGAAGTTATGGGTATGATCATGTGTAAACATAGTGGCGTAATTATCCGCCATTTGCTCGTGAGGACCCTGCGTCATGATGGTAGGATACTCACTTATAGAGATAGTATGTACAGCATCGAAGATCTTTCCTATATCTACCATGAGGTGGATATCTGAGGATAGGTTTTCCTGAACCTTGCTGATGCCAGCCTTTGATAGATCGAGCGTTATAATCCTATTGTTATTAGGTGTAGGGCTGCTATATCCTCCGAAGAAACCTATATGGTACTTAAATTGATTGTTTACGGTATTGGCTTGAGGAGAGGCTCCTTCGATTTTGAAGTGTATATAACCGGAATTCCAGGTCCAATACATGTCGTGTTTTGACACATCCAAAACGCCGGTTCTTTGTTCTGCAGGTAAGGTGTTGGTAAGGCTGTCAACACCCAAATTAAACTGCAGATAACTGTATTCCCCTTCCGGGGCACTGATGATAGGATATAGGCTTTTATTATCTTGGGCGTCAATCAGAAAGAAAGACTCCATTTTCGGCACGGTGTAGGTTTCACCATTAGGCTTGCCTAAGACGATATTGCTGACATAGAATTTCAGTAGGGAGATGTTGAAAGATTCTCCATTGCTATTGGTATAGGTATAATCATTGAGAACGAGCTTTTTACCGTTGACGATAAGGTCAAATTTAAGTTTTACCTGACCGTTTTTATTGCTGTCCGTTTCGATAGATTCTGTTTTGTTACAATTAGTAAATAAAAACACTATGGCTACTAAAGCCCCCAATAAATTTTTCATGTTGACTTATCTATTCTTTATTTAATTAAAACCAAATACAATTAATGCTACTCCCATCTGTACGGATGGATGCAACATAGGAGTAGGGATAATACAAGTGTTAGGAATAATTAAATAAAGAGAGGGGGATGATCTATCGAATAGATATAATCTTGCGGATTTAAATTACAAAAGTATAGAGGGTATGTTTTTGCAAGCTCCGTAACGGTTGTACATAAATCGACCTCATTTTGGAAGTGATCCACAGCTAAGCCCTCTTGGAAGTTTACCTTGAAATTTTTCTGTTCATTTTCCTGCTGTGCTTTCAGCTTCTTCATTAGGTAACACTTTCCATGACAGGTGTTGTGTTCCATATTGCGCTGTACACAGAGGTATTTTTCGATGTAGTTTTGATTATAGTAAAACGACGTACATATCACTAGCGTCATGTTGCATTGGATTAACATGACAGGAATAAGTAGATATGTAAGCCACTTTTTCATGCATCGCAAAGTTACAACATTCTTCTATATTTCAAAATGAGGGTAGTTATACTTGTTGAATTTTATTTGGATTAATTCTTAATAAGCTATATCTTTGTTTGCGTCAAGATTATTGAAGATGATTTGTCCATTAGCAAACGTAGAGGAAGTATTTAAGACATCGGAGGGAGCTGTATACCAATGCAGCCGCAAAAACTGTTATTGGTTAGAATTTCAAAATACGACAACATCCTTCAGTGTAAGTGATTTTTTCAAATTCAAAAAGCGCATAGACAGTATCGATATAGAGAAGATGATTTGTGATTCATCTCGCAGTGCGGATGTAGAAATTGTGATGCCTTTTCGTACCGAGCGCTGTTTTGTACTTACTGTGTCGGATATTCTAAATCTTCGAGAAATCTTGGACGGGGCTAAATTTGTCATTGAACTGAACGGACAGATTAAGAGCATCCTACGTGAGGGAGCTATGTTGGCTCGCTAATTAAAATTATACTGATTCTAAATAGGTTACAGATTCAAAGTCTAATTTAGACTGAATTTGTATTACACTTTTTTCATCTTTTTCCCATCTCTTCTGTATATTTTTGTTAGAGCAAATAAGCGGTATGAGTTTTGCTTATTTATGCTTGTACATAATTGTAAACAAAAAAATATTCATCATATGAAAGACTTATTGAAACTAAAATCATCTTTATCAGAAGAGATCGAAAATATTTTGAACGCACAGATTAAAGTAGAAGCGCATTCTTCGGCACTATACCTTTCTATGTCGGCATGGTGTGAAGATCAAGGGTTGGACAATGCGGCAAAATTCTTTGCGAAGCAGTCGGATGAAGAGCGTCAGCATATGTTGAAGCTTTTTCATTATATCAGCAGCCGCGGAGGTAAACCTATTTCACCGGAGATAACTAATATTCCTTCGGAATTTGAGTCGTTCAGAGGTGTTTTCGAGCAGACATTAGAGCAAGAGATGTTTGTAACTGAACAGTTCAACAAAATTGCTGACACCTGTGTGAAGGCAAAGGACTATGTTACTTTTAACTTCTTACAATGGTTCTTAGAGGAGCAAGTGGAAGAAGAGTATGTTGCAAGACGCATCTTGGAATTGTTTGACGTTATCGGTGAAGAGGGTACCGGCCGTTGGGAAATTGACAGACATTTGGTGAAAGTTTCTTTCGATGGAGAATAAGAAAGAAAGCTAATAATTAATAGCGAAGCGAGATATAAACTTTTATATCTCGCTTTTTTTTATACTAATACTTATTATTTTACGTTAAATATAGGGTAAAAGTTGCCGGTGTAATTTTTTGAATCTACAATATTTATTATCTTGATTGCTGTATAAGCTAGTTTGAGTTGTGCGAAGTTTATTAACAAAGACAGGGTGTTTTTTTATGCTGGTTGTATGTATTACAACTCAAATAGTTTTTGGACAGGAACACTTCAGCGGGGTGGTCTTGGATACTGCGGGCTATCCTATTAAAGATGTAAACGTACGTCTTTATACACCTAAAGACACGCTGTTTGCTATCACCAACGGTAGGGGGATTTACAGCTTTACTCTTCCAAGGGAAACCTATACCATTCATTTAGGGTTTTCGATCTTAGGGTATGCCTATGAAGAGTTTTTCTTTACACGTAAAGATTTAATCAACAATAAACTTCCCAATGTAATATTGAGTAGGGCAGCTTTTATCATAGAAGATGTCACAGTGACCAAGGTAATTCCTATTGTGGTCAATGGAGATACGATTCAGTATAATATGGGAGCGTTTACGTTCGGTAAGCACGCCCTTCTGGAAGATGGTCTTAAGAAACTCCCCGGCTTTCAGGTGTTGCGCGACGGATCTGTATATTTTAATGGTACCCATATACGGAGGGTTAGGGTAAATAATAATGATTTTTTTGGTGGAGACGTACTTACGGCGACAAAAAACCTTCCGGTGGATTATATCAACAATATTCAACTTATAGAAGTTCGCAATGAGAATGATGCCACCGACAACGGCATTGTGGACAATCAGGCCACCGAGAAAATATTGAACATAAACCTAAAAGAAGACCGTAAAATATTCCATTTTGGACAGCTCACTTTTGGAGCAGGAACCAACCAACGCTACCTAGGAAGCTTCGGCATCAACAGATTTGACGATGGTAACGAGATCTCTATCCTTGGATCTATCAATAATACCAATACGAATTTATTTTCTTTCGGCGATATTATGGGAGGGAGCCGCAATACTAAATCTTTTGATATTGATGAATATATTGATCCTACGGACGGCATCAATACGACTTACTCCATAGGAACTAACTGGGTCAAAAAAATTAATTCCCGGACCAGACTAAGTGGAGCTTATAATTTTATACATAAGAATAGTCAGGTTACAGGTTTTTCAAACATGAAGTCAGCCTATACAGGCAATACCATCACTAAGACAGAAGATTTTGATATCATACAAAACGACTATAATCATAATCTCAGGTTTTTGCTGGATAAAAAATTTGAGAATGAGGACTTGCTGAAAATAGAAGGTAACTTCACTTTACATAATAAATCCTATATGAATGAGCGAAAAACAGAATTGAGTAACTCATTCTTACAAAATAAAGGTAACAATACAGACTCTACCAAACAGGTTCTTCCTATGGGAAATGTCGAAATGACCTTTGTGAAGAATTTCGAGAACAAGAATCGGAAGTTTGTGGGTAAGATGGGCTTACGTGCCCACAAACTTACCGACAGAGAGTACGTTGACGAGGAATATACGGTAGCTTATCAGATGTCATTAGATACGGTGATGGAGCTAAATCATCAGTTTGTGGATATGAAAAATTATAACGATTCCAAAAATCTGATGATGTCTTATGTAGAACCTTTTCTGAATAATGGATTGTTTGAATTCAAGTATGAATTCGAACACAACAGAATTGACGCTAGCCGATATACATACAACTGGATTAATAATCAACCTCGAGGAATTATTGACTCTTTGACGGTAGATTATGGTTATCAATATTTCACCAATAAGATGGGCATTACTTACCAATATAACCTTCCGAAGAAACTGAAGTTTAACATAGGTTTTGCCGTACAACCTATTAAGATGCTGGGGGAAATTCTGAACGACACCTTAACATACAGCTACGACAACATCAATTTGGTACCTACATCAAACCTTACATATAAGATTTCGAATAATCTGGATTTCCAGTTGAGCTATAAAGGTAAAAATAACGAGCCGAGTTTTTTCCAAATTGCCCCTGTAAGGAATAACACGAACTCGAGGAATATCATCATCGGTAATCCGGAGTTGAAGTCGGAGTTTACTCATAGTTTTCTCAGCACGGTAAGAGCGTTTTTTCCGGTACGCATGCAATATCTAGAAACCAGCTTTATCTTCAACAAGGTAAAAGATAAAATTGTTAATGACAAAAAGCCTTTAGAAAACACTACCATCCAGCAGACTACATTCCGCAATACCAATGGATATTACGATTGGAAGTTAAATTATATTTTCAATACGCCTTTGGGAGGAGACAGCTGGCAACTCAACCTAGATGGAAGTGTAAACTATTTCAATAACCTTTCATTCATCGAAGATCGTAAGAGAACCACCAAACAGTTTTTGTTCCAACAGGCATTGAAATTGAAATATTCTTTGGATGAATATGTTGAATCTTCATTGAATGCCGTCTATTCCCAAAATTATGCCCGCTATGATATTCCTTTCCGAACAAGAATCAATGTGCAATCTTTGTTTTTGGGATTGGGGATAAAAGGTTATGTAAAGGACAATTTCTCTATGGGGGTGGAAATGTCGCAACGTAACAATGATGGGTATTTCAATAATTTCATGAATGTAAACCAGACATTGATGAATGCATTTATAGAATATTCCTTTTTGCAAAATAGGACAGCCATGCTACGCATCCATGCATACGATATCTTCGATCAGAATACTAATATGGGAATTTATTCGGAATATATTGGAAATGATCTATATGAGGAGCGTAAAAGCCGCTTGGGCAGATACATTATGTTGGCTTTAAATATCCGACTTCAAAAATAAATGATGAAAGCAGTAGTGATGACAACAGCCGGTGGTCCGGAAGTATTGCAGGTTCAGGAAAGAGATATACCTACCATATCGGCAGATGAGGTGCTTATCAGGGTGCATGCCGCCGGAGTTAATAGACCGGACGTATTGCAACGTTTAGGGAAATATCCTGCCCCGCAAGGGGTAGTACAGGATGTTCTTGGCTTAGAGGTGGCGGGTACCATAGCCGCAATAGGAGAGAACGTAAAAGAGCTGAATTTGGGCGATCGTGTCATGGCTTTGGTAGCCGGAGGCGGTTACGCCGAATTTGTTGCAGCTCACAGCGGCGTTTGTATTCCATTGCCGGAAAGCCTAACATTTGAAGAGGCTGCCGCCATGCCCGAGACAATATATACGGTATGGCATAATGTCTTTCAGAGAGCCAACCTTACTAAGGGTGAAAGGATTTTAATCCATGGCGGTGCAGGAGGTATAGGTAGTACTGCTATATTGCTTTCAAAGCTTTGGGGAGCAGAAGTAGCGACAACCGTTCGTGGTGCTGCCAAAAAAGAATTTGTGAAACAATTGGGAGCCGATATAATCATTGATTATTCGACTTCTGATTTTGAAATGGGACTGAAAGATAAAGGGGTAGATGTCGTACTCGACTTTATAGGAGGAGAGTATTTCGAAAAAAACATTCATGTACTGCGTGAAGAAGGAAGATTAGTGTACATCAATGCCATGCAAGGCGTGAAGGTCACGCTAAATATCCTTAAGCTTATGCAGAAAAGACTAACCATCACCGGTAGTACTTTACGCAATAGAGACAGCGCTTTTAAAGAGGCTCTTACAGCAGATATCAAAGCCCATCTTCTTCCACTCATTAACGAAAGAAAATTGATTCTTCCTATCTATAAGGTAGTGCCGTTTGTGGAAGCTTGGGAAGCTCATCGACTGATGGAAAGTAGCGAGATTTTAGGGAAGATAGTCCTCTCTTTTTAAAGAGCTAAAATAATTTAGCTTTGGAAGTATGAATAATTATTTACATCTTTAGGTAAATAATTGTAACCATTATGAAACTTAAATTCCTTGTATTTTCCATACTTCTGTTGTCCGCAAGTGTTGGTCATGCCCAGCGAATAAGTCAGGTTGGAAAGCCGTTGGATTATGTAAGTACTTTAGTAGGAACGCAGTCAACATATTTTTTGTCCAGTGGCAATACATATCCGGCTATTGCTGTGCCTTGGGGGATGAATTTCTGGAGCCCTCAAACCGGAAAGATGGGAGATGGATGGATGTATACCTATACGGCGGAGAAAATCCGAGGTATCAAACAAACCCATCAGCCTTCGCCCTGGATGAACGACTATGGTCAGTTCAGTATTATGGCTATGGTGGGAAATAAAACCTTCGATCAGGAAAAAAGAGCCAGCTATTTCTCCCATAAAGCAGAAGTTGCTAAACCACATTATTATTCGGTATATCTGGCAGATTATGATACGAAGGTAGAAGTGACACCTACATCCAGAGCTGCTTATTTCCGCTTTACCTTTCCGCAAACGGAAGAGGCTTACGTGCTGTTGGATGCTTTCGATAAAGGATCTTATGTGGAAGTTTTGCCTCAAGAAAATAAGATTATTGGTTATTCGACAAAAAATAGTGGAGGAGTTCCAAGCAATTTCAAGAATTATTTTGTTTTGGAATTCAATAAGCCTTTTAAAGATATTTCCACCTTTGCAGACTCTGTGCTGGAGGATGGAAGGTATAGTGTTAAGGCAGAGCATGTAGGAGCTCTGATAGGCTTTTCCGTGAAAGGCAAAGATGATCCTCTTTTGATGAAGGTAGCTTCTTCTTTTATTTCGAACGAACAGGCGGAGCGAAACCTTAAGGAGATTGGTGATAAAACCTTTGAAATAGTAAAAAGTGAGGCAGAATCCATATGGAATAAGGAGTTAGGCAAGATAGAAGTGCGCGGTGGTACAATCGATCAGTTACGAACTTTCTATTCTTGCTTATACCGTTCACTGTTGTTTCCAAGGACATTTTATGAATACAACGAAAACGGGGATATCGTTCACTATTCACCATATAATGGTCAGGTACTACCCGGATATATGTTTACAGACACGGGGTTTTGGGATACATTTCGCTGTTTGTTCCCTTTCCTGAATCTCATGTACCCGGAGATGAGTCTTAAGATGCAAGATGGCTTAGCCAACGCTTATCGTGAGGGAGGATGGCTGCCGGAATGGGCTAGTCCAGGCTATCGTAATGTTATGGTTGGCAACAATTCAGCTTCTGTGGTGGCTGATGCATGGATAAAGGGGGTGCGAAGCAAGGATATCGAAACCCTATATGAAGCTGTAGTAAAGGGCTCCAAAAATGCAGGACCTCTTCCTGCTGTTGGAAGAGCCGGAGCGGAGTATTATAATGAGCTGGGCTATGTTCCTTACGATGTTAAGATCAACGAAAATGCTGCTCGTACACTGGAATATGCGTATGATGATTTCGCAATTTATCAGCTGGCCAAAGCTATAGGTAAAGGAAAAGACGATTTACAATTCTACAAGGATAGATCGTTCAATTACAAAAAACTTTTTGATCCCGCGACAGGACTGATGCGAGGAAAGAATAAGGACGGTTCCTTCCAATCTCCATTTAATCCGTTTAAATGGGGAGACGCTTTTACTGAAGGTAACAGCTGGCATTACAGTTGGTCAGTATTCCAAGATTTTGCAGGGCTAGCCAAGCTGATGGGTGGCAATAAAGCGATGGAGAATAAGTTAGATTCTGTGTTCATTTTGCCTCCTATATTTGATGACAGCTATTATGGTTTTCCTATCCATGAAATCCGTGAGATGCAGATTGTCAATATGGGACAATACGCACACGGCAATCAGCCTATACAGCATATGGCATATCTATATAATTATGTCGGGGCACCTTGGAAAACCCAGTTCTGGGTGAGAGAAACCATGGACAGGATGTATTCTCCTAATCCGGATGGCTACTGTGGTGATGAAGACAACGGACAAACTTCCGCCTGGTATGTTTTCTCTGCTTTGGGATTTTATCCAGTAACGCCAGCGGTGGACGAATATGTTATAGGCTCGCCGCTCTTCGATGAAGTCAAGCTGCATCTTAGTAACGGTAAAACAATAGAAATCCGTAGCGTGAACAATAGCGCAGAGAATAGATATATCAAAGATTTGACACTCAATGGCAAGAGCTATAGTAAGAATTATTTAAAGCATTCCGAGCTTATAAAAGGAGCAAAGTTGAATTTTACTATGGATAATAAACCGAATACAAAAAGAGGTATCCAGTCATCGGATTTTCCGTATTCGTTAAGTACTCATGATTAATGTTCTAGGAAAAATAAAGCCTTCCACTTTCATGGATGATAAAATAAGATAAGTATTGGGTAATATGGTTTACTTTTATTCGCTGAAATGCCGGTATTTTAGTATCACAGATACTAACCGGTATTTCTGTTTATTACTCAGTAACCTAACAATACTTAATAGTCTTATTTTATAATTTATAGACAATGAATTTTTTGTGTCATGTCAATTGGAGATATTGTTTAATTTTTCTCCTTTTCTTCAACTTTTATAATCTTCGAGCTCAGAGTGATCTCCTCTTGTGGTATAAACAAGCGGCCAAGAATTGGAATGAAGCACTGCCAATAGGCAATGGACGTTTAGGTGCGATGGTATATGGGGGAGTGCAAAAAGATATTATTCAACTTAACGAAGAAAGCCTGGTCGGAGGTTCCAATTTTGATAATACTAACCCACAGGCAGGTCAGCATATCGATGAGATACGACGATTGTTGTTGGCAGGAGACAACGATAAGGCTCATGAGTTAGCAAAGCAATATCTGTTGGCCACCCCTGCGGACTTTCGTTCATATCAGACTTTAGGAAACATATATTTAGACTTTGCACATGAAGGACCTGTTGCTAGTTATCGTCGCAGCTTGAATTTGGAAGAAGCTATAAGTGAAGTCAGTTATTCCGTTAATGGAGTACGCTATAAAAGAGAATATTTCATTTCTGCTCCACAAAATGTAATGGTCATTCGACTCAGCAGTGATAAGGCGAGAGGACTTAGTTTCAAAGCCACACTGGCAAGGCAATATGATGCCACAGTACAAGCTGAAGGCCAAGGAATGTTACTCATGCAGGGACAGCTTGTCGATCTCCCTTCGGAGAGTATGGGACCTGGTGGACTGCATATGAAGTTTGCTGCCGCCTTACGCATTATTCCGCAAGGAGGAGAAATGCATAGTCTGAACAATACCGTGATAGTTACCGACGCAGATGAGGCTTTATTGATTTTTACGGCAGCGACGGACTACGACCTTTCACAGCTTAACTTTAATCGAGACATTGATCCTTATGACATATCCAAAAAATTAATCCGTCAAGCTGAAAGTTATTCGTTTGAAAGGTTAAAACAAAATCATCTGGCAGATTATCAACCCTATTTTAAGCGCGTATCATTGCATTTGGGAAATGAAGATAACCAAAATCTTCCGACGGATGTACGCCTACAGCGTGTGAAGGAAGGTAAAGCCGATTTGGGGTTGGTAAGCCTTTATTTTCAATATGGGAGATATCTTCTGCTTTCTAGCTCTCGAGCTCCCGGCGTTTTGCCTGCTAATCTGCAGGGCATATGGAATGAGCATTTTGAAGCACCATGGAAGTCGGATTACCATACCAACATAAATGTACAGATGAATTACTGGCCTGCTGATGTGACCAATCTTTCGGAGACGGTACGTCCGTATGTGGAGTTTGTGGATCGCTTGCGGGTGCCGGGACGTATCACTGCGCAGAAGATGTATAAGGCCAAAGGATGGACCATACATCATGCTACGGACGTCTTCGGAAAATCAGGCATTATTTCAGGAATACATTGGGGTACTTCACCACTATCGGGGGTATGGCTTTGTCTCAACCTTTGGGAAAACTATCTTTTTACTCAAGATAAGCAATATCTTAAAGACAAAATTTATCCTATAATGCGGGAGGCCGCAGAGTATGTAGAGAGCTTTTTGATTGAAGCTCCCAATGGTTATTTGGTTACCGCGCCATCAATGTCACCCGAAAATAGTTTCCGTCTGGCTAACGGCAAAGCAGAACAATTAACATATGCACCAACTATAGATAACCAACTCATCACCGCTTTTTATCAGGCCTGTATAGACGCTGGAAATATAGTAGGTGAAGATCCTCAATTTTTGAAACAGCTTAAAGCTACGTTAAAAAGAATACCACCTACAAAGGTGAGCCAAAAGTATGGTATAGTCCAGGAATGGATAGCGGATTATGAGGAAGTAGAGCCGGGTCATAGACATATGTCTCAGCTCGTAGGATTATATCCTGCCAATCTTATTACTCCGGCGACACCGGAGCTTTTTGAGGCGGCCCGTCATACACTGACAAGAAGGCTTACTCATGGAGGAGGACATACGGGATGGAGCAGAGCATGGATTATCAACTTTTATGCCCGTCTGCTCGATGGAGAGGAAGCCTGGAAGAATGTTCAGGACCTGTTGGCAAAATCGACATTAAACAACCTTTTCGATACACATCCTCCTTTTCAGATTGATGGAAATTTCGGAGGAACGGCAGGCATAGCAGAGATGCTACTACAAAGCCATGAGGGCATAATACATGTGCTACCGGCGGTACCTGAAGCATGGAATGAAGGGGCCTATTCGGGACTGGTGGCGCGTGGTGCTTTCGAGGTTAACGTATCCTGGAAAGCAGGAAAACTGGAAAAACTTCTTTTACATTCCCGAAATGGAGGTGAAGCTGTAGTGCAGTATAAAGGCAAAAAAATTAAGGTTAAAACAAATAAAAATCAGACCTATGATCTAAGTAACCGTTTCTAAAAGGGTTATTTAAGTATGTTGTTAGCTTTTAGTTTAATGAAAAAAGAATAGGCAAACAGCCTATTCTTTTATTTTTTTGTATGCTTCGGCAAGCTTTTGGACGCTAATAGGTTTAGTGATTATCCCATCAAAAGCATGGTTGGATGAAGAGTGATTATTTTCGGCCACCGCTTCATCTGCCGTATTAGCAAATACAAGTATATGTTTCAACTTTGCAGAAGACTTGATGGCATCTAACAAATCCCATCCCGACATATGAGGCATTATGACATCTGTAACAACAATATCCGTTTTGTATTGCTTTATGAAGTTGAGTGCATCTGCAGCATCCTCAAAGAAAGATACATGCTCAAAATCTTTAAACATTTGTTTTGCCAGCAAAAGATTGATTTTATTATCGTCAATAAGTACTATAGATAGGTCTTTCGATAGGTCTGTCTTTGACGATGGCATTGAATCTTTCTTCTGGTTTTTCTGACCTTGCGCTAGCTTCAAAGGAATTTGAAGAGTGAAGGTCGATCCCTTTCCAAGCTGACTTTTTACTGAAAGTTTTCCGTTTATCTGATTAGCTAGTAACTGCGAAATATGCAATCCTAGTCCGAAGCCTGTCTTCTTGTTTTCTACTATATAGTATTTACGGAAGATTTGCTCCTGCTTACTTTTTTCGATACCTATTCCTGTATCTTCTACATCGACGAAAATCTGATTGTTGCTAATATAAGCACGGATGGTCACCGATCCTTTCTCTGTATATTTGATGGCGTTGGATATCAGATTAGAGATAATTTGACGTAATCTAAATTCATTAGAGATAATTTTGAGATTATGTTTCAGGTTATTTTCTTTATTCAACTTCAAACCTTTGTTGCTTGCCTGAAACGTATGGAGGCTATATGTATCTTCAATGATTTTGGCTATATATACTTCATCCATGACAACCTCCATGTTGCCAGATTCGATTTTGCTGAGACTCAAAATATCATTGATACTGTTGTTGATGACACTGATATCTTGGTCAATATTGTTAATAAGAGTTCTATCCAACTTCTCCGGAGTAAATTCATTGTTTTTCAATAACTGAACAACACCTTGCAGAGAAATCAATGGCGTTCTTATTTCGTGACTTATATTCGCTAAGAGGTTGGTTTTTTCTTCTGCAACGTTGGCTGCATATTCTTTTTCCTTAATGATTTTACTTTCGTAATTTGCAACAAGATATTGATAATAAACAATAAATATCAGCATAAGAAAGATTATTCCCAATGCCATCATGGCATAGATGCCGAACTTATGGGAATTCTTCTGAAGTAGAAAATAATCAGATTTTTCGGATTCCCGAAGAAGTTGAGCTTCTTGCTCCTTGATATCGTCTATAGTCTTTTTCAAGTCGCTGAGTAAAGAGTAATTGGAGGTGATGAGGTTACGCTCCTGTTCCTTAGAAAGAAGATATATGCGTTGCAGTTCTCTGAAATTTCTGTTATAGACTCTTTCATTAGCCTGAACAAGATTTTCAACATTTTTTTCGATGATGTTTAGCTGATTTACATTAAACATCTCTTTTTTAACCTGATTGAAAGTGGTATCGTCTTTGGCGTTGAAAATCCGTTTGAACAGACTTTGCTTTTTACGCACTATAGTGTCCTGCATCACATCCTTGTAAGAGGTGTCACGCATGATATTCTTCATCAAGGAGTCTGTAGTCATCCTTGAACGACTTAATCGTCTGCTGTTCAAGTCCGTAGTGTTGTTTGCCAGCTTTTCGTCTGCAAAGGTAATGAGGTCGTCAATCCTCTTTTTGAGCTGGACATATTGAAGGGCTATATTTTGATCAATAATATTGTTTGTGGCACTTATTTTTAGCTGTTGTATGCTGTCTACTCTCGTGATGATATCATTCAACGTATCCAGTTTATCTTGATAAGCTTTTAGGTTATCCTTATCAAAGGACACCGCATATAGTCGGAATAAATTGTCTACTTCACTGAAAGTAGTCATCAGCTCATAGATGATAGGAGAAGAATTTGTCTTAGTCTCGTATGCTTTATTAAGCCTAGCTTCGACTTCCTTATATTCCTTGTATTGAAAAAAGAAAATTACACATAGGATTAAGCTTGTAACTATTACTGTTCCCGGTAACAGAAGCCTTAAATAGAATGTATTTTTCTCCGCCACGACAAAAAGATGATTAAATGTTAAAATCCTACACCAAAGTTACTAAATAGTATGTAAAGATAAATTTATCGTAAAACAAATATTTTAGAATCATCTAAATTCTATAAAAACTTTATGAGAGATAAATGGTTATCTCATCATGCAGATTATTCAATTTCGGCACGAAGGAATATATTGTGTGCCCGGCAAATTCTATATAGACCCATGGAAGCCTGTAGAGAGAGCATTAATTACCCATGGACATGGAGATCATGCACACCGGGGGATGAAAAAATATTTATGTCATCATTTTAGTGTTCCTATCCTTCAAAGTCGATTGGGGCCGGATATAACGGTGGAAGGTATTGGCTTTAATGAAACCATAGTCATCAATGGCGTTCGTGTTTCCTTTCATCCGGCGGGACATGTGGTGGGCTCCGCGCAAATCCGCATGGAATACAAAGGGAAGGTAGTTGTGGTTTCGGGAGATTATAAACTTCAGGACGACGGACTATCTACGCCTTTTGAACCCATACGATGCCATGAATTTGTTAGTGAGAGTACCTTTGGTCTTCCTATATACCAGTGGAACGATATAGATAAGCAGGAGGAGGAGTTACGTCAATGGATAGCACATAATCAATCTTATGGCCGGACGTCGGTATTTGTAGGTTATTCATTAGGTAAGGCGCAACGTATATTGAAGGCTGTAGCAGATGTGGCACCTACATATGTTCATCATTCCATTCATAGGATTAACCAAGTATATGAAAGTATAGGCATAGAACTTCCAAAGTATGAAGTATTAGATTTTCGGGAAGATATAAAGTATGTTGACCAAGGCATTGTGGTGTTGCCACCGGCGATGATAGAAAGCAAGGTTATTAAAAAGATTCCCAACATGTCATACGCCATCTGTTCGGGTTGGATGACAGTGCGCGGTGCCCGTCGTTGGCGTAGTGCCGATGCAGGTTTTGCTCTTAGCGATCATGCGGACTGGAACGACCTTTTAAAGGCAATCAGAAGTACAGAAGCAGAAAAGATATATATCACACATGGACAGACGACTATTTTCCGCAAGTATCTTTGCGAACTAGGGTATGAGGCAGAAGAAGTGATGACAGCTTATGGTGAAGAAGAGAGTAATGCTATCGAACTGGAGGGAAACGTATGAAAGCTTTTGCCCGACTGGTGTATGCGTTAGATAGCACCAATAAGACAAGTCAAAAGATGATGGCTGTTCATGTTTTTTTGAATGTAGCTGACGACAAAGATAAACTTTGGTTATTAGCCTTATTTTCAGGAAAAAGACCTAAACGTACTGTCTCAACAAAACTGATGAGAGAATGGGTACTTGAAACGACAGGCTTACCTGAATGGTTGTTTCAGGAATCTTATAGTTCCGTAGGTGATTTGGGTGAGACATTATCCCTATTACTTCCACCTCCAAAGGGATATTGGGATTACTCGCTGGCAGAGTGGATGCATCGGATTCGTGCCCTTGAGTTCACATCTGAAGAGGATAAAAGAAACTTTGTATTGCAAGCTTGGGATAATTTACCGCATCAAGAACGCTTTTTGTTCAACAAGCTTTTAGGAGGAAGTTTCCGCTTAGGTATATCGGCAAAAGGACTTATCAACGCTATTTCCTCGTATTACGGTCTAGAGCCTAGCGCAGTGTCTCATAGCATTATGGGAGAATGGGAAGTGGAAGAATCTGCTTTCGAAGAGCTCGTTCATGGACATTATGTAGATAACAACCTTTCCAAACCCTATCCTTTCTGCTTAGCCTATCCTATAGAAGATGTGGAAGAAACTTTAAAGGACCTTTCACAATGGCAGATTGAATATAAATGGGATGGCATTCGCGGTCAGCTTATTAAAAGGAAAGATGAAATTTTTATTTGGTCGAGAGGCGAAGAGCTCGTCACCTCGCAGTTTCCCGAAATAGTGGAGGAAGTCGCCCAATGGAAAGGAGATTTTGTATTGGATGGTGAGATATTGGCTATATCTAATGGTGAAATATTAAACTTTACAGCCCTACAAAAACGGCTTAACCGCAAAGTACTATCAAAGAAAATTTTGTCTGAAGTGCCGGTAGGCATGTACGTGTACGATATTTTAGAATATCGAGGGGTTGATTTAAGGGAATGGGCAATGGATAGGCGCAGGGCTTTGCTGGAAAAACTTATCCGGAATAATCCTTCTACCCAAATCCATCTTTCGCCTGTCATTGCGGAAAAGTCATTAGGACAACTAAAAGTAATAAGAGAAGAAGCTCGGCAAATCAATAGTGAAGGTTTGATGCTTAAACATAAAAAATCGGTATATCATGTAGGCCGCAAAAAAGGAGATTGGTGGAAATGGAAGATAGACCCACTGACCATTGATGCCGTGCTTATCTATGCACAGAAGGGTAGTGGCCGTCGTAGCAGCTACTACACGGATTATACATTTGCTGTGCGGGATGGCGATAAGCTGGTCACCATTGCCAAAGCTTATTCAGGATTGACAGATAAAGAAATCCAAGAAGTAAGCCGTTTTGTGAATAAAAATGCAATAGAAAAGTTTGGTCCCGTACGTACAGTGAAGCCCCTATTGGTTTTCGAGATAGCTTTTGAAGGTATAGGATGGAGCAGTAGACATAAGGCGGGGGTGGCACTGCGCTTTCCTCGAATAGTACGTTGGCGTAAAGATAAGACGGTAGAAGAAATCGATGATTTGGCATCCATTAAGAAATTAATTCATTAATTTAATCCTAAAAATAGAACGTTGAATTCTTTTGAACAGTCATACGGTTTTCGGACAGTCTTGACTTGGCTGCAACAGCAGACGAGGGAACCTTTTTCCTTTCAGCTTCAGACGTGGAAAAAGATAGCTCAGGGATATAGCGGTATGGTCGTAGCTCCTACAGGTTTCGGAAAGACATATTCCGTTTTCATAGGAATATTGATAGACTATATGAATCATCCCGAGCATTATAAAAGCGGTCTGAAAGTGATATGGATAACGCCTCTACGATCTTTAGCCAAGGACTTAGCGCGTGCCATGCAGGAGGTGGTGGATCAGATAGGTCTGGACTGGGTGGTAGAAGTACGCAATGGAGATACCGATGTGAAAGTAAAGCAGCGGCAAAGCCGTCAGATGCCTGATGTTTTGCTGCTAACTCCGGAAAGTTGGCATCTTCTACTCGCGCAAAAAGGAAGAGATAAATTTTTCCGTACGTTGAAAGCTGTGGTAATCGACGAATGGCACGAGCTTCTTAGCACGAAAAGAGGGGTGATGGTAGAGCTTGCAGCATCCTATCTAAAGCATAGAAACCCTTCGCTGTTAATATGGGGGATCACGGCAACCATAGGTAATCTCAATGAAGCCTTACAGGTCTTATTACCTCAAAGCAACAAAAGAGCAAAAATCATAGCCAAGGAAAAGAAAGAGATGGAAATCATCTCCGTATTTCCTCCGGATGTGGAGATTCTCCCTTGGGCAGGGCATCTGGGGGCAAAGTTAGTGGAACAGGTGGTTCCCATTATCCTCCAAAGTAAGTCTACAATTATCTTTACTAATACGCGTAGCCAGAGCGAATATTGGTATCAACTTTTGCTAGATGCTTATCCCGCTTTTGCTGGACAGTTGGCCTTACATCATAGCTCTATAGATGCGGACATCCGCAACTGGATAGAAGAGGCTTTGAGTATGGGAAAGCTGAAGGCTGTAGTGGCAACTTCTTCGTTAGATTTAGGAGTCGACTTTAAGCCAGTAGATACAGTAATACAAGTAGGGTCAAGTAAAGGGGTGGCTCGCTTCATGCAAAGAGCCGGGCGAAGTGGCCATTCACCTTTCGAAGTATCCAAAATTTATTTTGTACCTACCCATTCTTTAGAACTTATAGAAGTTTCAGCTCTCAAAGAGGCGGTAAAGCGCAATGTCATAGAAAATAGAGAGCCTTTAGTTTTATGCTATGATGTCTTAGTTCAATTTATGGTTACCGTAGCCTTAGGTGGAGGCTTCGACTATGAAGAACTCTTCGATATCGTAAAGAACACGTTCTCTTTTCAATGGATGACAAAGGAGGATTGGGAGTGGTGCATAACCTTTATCACTGTGGGAGGAAAAATAGGACGTCGGTATGAAGATTTCCATAAGGTAGTGAAAAATGAAGAAGGAATATATGTTGTAGAGCGGCGCCGTATCGCTATGCTCCATCGGATGAACCTCGGAGTCATAGTTTCAGATGCTATGGTTAAGGTAAAATTTCTCGGTGGGGGATATATAGGAATGGTAGAAGAATACTTTATTTCCAAATTGAAGGAAGGGGACAAATTTATCCTTGCAGGAAGAGTATTAGAGTATTTGCGTATGAAAGAGATGACCGTTTATGTCAAAGCCTCACAAGGCAGGGGCATCACCCCAAGCTGGTTGGGTGGACGGCTTCCTCTAAGTTCTAATTTGGGTTTTCTGCTTCGTAAAAAGCTTGCCGAGTCTAAAGCACCTTCCTCAAAGGATAAGGAACTCAACTTCCTTTTTCTTTTGGTAGAAAGTCAACAGAACAAATCCCATATTCCTTCAGAAGATGAATTCCTTGTAGAGAAGATCACCACTAAAGAGGGATGCCATCTATTCATGTATCCTTTCGAGGGGCGACTTGTACACGAAGTGATGGCCAGTCTTATGGCTTACCGTATCAGCCAGTTATATCCTATCAGTTTCTCCATGGCCATGAACGACTATGGTTTTGAACTTTTCTCCGACAAGGATATTGTCTTAACGGAAGAGCAGCTGCACTATATTTTGAGAAAAGATGATCTTATGAAGGATGTTTCAGCCAGTATCAATGCTACGGAGATGGCCAAACGTAAGTTTCGTGATATAGCGGTCATTGCGGGATATGTTATTCAAAACCATCATGGACGTCAACAAAGCAACAAGTCTTTACAGGCATCGGCCGGCATCATATTTCAGGTTTTGGAAGAGCATGAACCACACAATCTTCTGCTGAAACAGGCGTATACAGAGGTGTTTAACCAACAGCTGGAAGAGCCGCGACTCACAGCAGCCTTTGAAAGAATCAATGCTTCAACCATAATTTATAAAATAGTAGAAAGTTTTACACCTTTGAGTTTTCCTATAAAGGTAGATAGCCTGCGGCAGTCCTTATCCAGCGAAGATCTGGCTGCCCGTATATTGCGAATGCAAGAAAGGAGCAACCGTTACAAAAGTAAGAGGAAATGATTATTTACGAACAACAAATAATTTGGGCGGACGAGCAGCTTACATTAACAAACCGAAGAGCCCTATATTGGAAGGATAGGGAGGCTTTGATACTCTCCGACCTCCATTTGGGAAAGGCGGCTCATTTCCGTAAAAACGGCATTCCTATCACCTCAGAAATCCATCTTAAAGATCTTACCTTACTCGAAAAGCTTATCGCGCATTATTTTCCTAAAAGAATTATAATTGTAGGAGACCTTATCCATGCCGGAAAAAATACGGAAGTATTAGACTTTAAGGATTTCCTTGAGAAATATACCGCCATAGAATTTATCCTCGTCAGAGGAAACCACGATAGGTTGACAGCTCAAGAGTTCGATGAACTTGGATTGCTGACAGTATTACCACACTATACTTTGGGGAATATTACTTTCGTACATGCACCATTATCCGGAAGCACCTATCAGATTTGTGGTCATGTGCATCCTGGTGTTAGCTTACGTCTTCCTACCCAAAAATTCGTTCGCTTGCCTTGCTTTGTGGTAAGCCCCCAAAAGATTGTGCTTCCTGCTTTCAGCCATTTTACCGGACTGGACACCCAATTCCAACTGGAGGAAACCACTCAATATGCCATACTTGAAAATGGGATAATACCCATAAAGTGATATTATCCCTCGATTCTTAGCACCATCTCTATTTGATTGACGGTATTTTGAAGTCCTAGCCGTGCAAGAAAGTTGTGCGTTTGTGGATGATTATCTTCGACATTCATGATGCTAAGCTCATGCGAATAATTTGTTATCAAGTAATGGATCAATGTCGCTCCGATACCTTTATTTCTGGACGAAGGATTTACAGCAAGCTGTTGAATGCGTTTTGACATTGGATTAAATGATACGTAACCCACTAATTCATCGGATAAGTATGCACCTATAACTACGACAGTATCTCTCAAATTCTGTACGGATTGTACCGTATTTTGCCAAGTAGGCAGGAAGTCCCAGAATCTTGTTAGCTTTTGCCAATCAGGATTTTCTATAGCCTTAATCTGTATGTCCTGATTGATAGTGTTGATGCTTACCTTTCCCGAATAGCATTTTACCATTCGATTTGCTTTAAAGCCGGCCGTTTCGTAGGATTGTAAAGCTTTCGTATTGTTTTCAAGCACTTCCAACACAATCTCGTGAATGTGATGCGCCTTCAGTACAGGCAATATATGTTTATACATGGAAACGGTAAGTCTGTCGCCTCTGTACTCTGGAATGACTCCGGTACCTCCGTTGTATATTCTCCTTTTGCCGTCTTCCTGACGAAAGCCATGCAAGATAAATCCTACCAGCTGATTATGGGAAAATGCGCCTACGGAATATTGAAGAAATGTATCATCGGCAATAAGTTTGGACTTAAGCTGTTCTTCCGTAAGTTGCAGCGACACAAGGTAGTCCGAAAAAGCTTGGTTAAAAGTGTTTGTGAGGGTAGGAATATCTATTCCTTCTAAAGTTTTGATGGTAATCATAGGTTGTTAGGGCTGATAAATTCCGATTTGAGTAAACTGTAAATCTCTAAATCCTCGAAATGACCGTCAGGAAATAGCTCTCCTTGACGTTCGATACCTTCGAAAGTGAATCCCAGACGTTTGGGAATGTTACTACTAGCTGTGTTACCCACAGCGCATTTTATCATAATTCTGTTCATGTGCAGCTCTTCAAAGGCGAAGCGGCACAAAGCTTTGACACTTCGGGACATGATGCCTTTGTGTTGGCTTTTTTCGGACATCCAATAACCAATTTCTGTCTTCTTATTGTTATAGTCGCTACGGACAAGACCTATCATTCCAACGAATTTTCCATTTTCACGGATAGTAAAAACATATTCATAAGAGCTTTCAGGTGCATTGACGATGGAGTCCACATAGGCTTGCGTATCCACAATATCTTGGGTAAAAGACACAAAAGGAAGCCATCGTCCCAGAAAAGCTCTTTCGCCGTCGATGGTACTATAGATGTCCTGTGCATCTTCTCTCTGAAGCTGGCACAGCTCTATATCGTCATTAATTTTTATGTGTATCAGTATAGTCATATAGTGTTAAAACGTAATTGGAGGAAGTAAAGCTACTGGAATAAGTATTTATTTTTTTTCAATATAGGAAGAAAATAATTTGGAGAATAATTCTGATGTATTACCTGGTAGTCATTTATAAGTAAAGTAATTTTGTGCTATACAAGATAAGTAATTAGAAATAAATATCTTTGATTAGTAAAGTTAATCCGTTATGAAAATCACAGTTTCCCATATGGTTTGTAGTCGGTGTGTTATCGTTACCGAAAGCATATTGGAAAAGCTGGGCTTTAGAAACTTTTCGGTTAATATGGGAGAGATAGAGCTGTCGGAACAGCCTTCGGAAGAACGTATGACTTTGCTGAAAGAAGAATTGGAGAGGGTGGGCTTTGAGATTGTGGAGGACAAAACAGAAAAAATAATTCAAGCTATAAAAGCCAGCCTTGTCGAATACTTAGAACAGCTGGCACAGGGCAAGGCTTTAAAGATGTCAGCATATGTCCGTGATAAGCTGCCATATGAATACAGCTACTTAAGCGACCTTTTTTCAAAAACAGAAAATAAGACAATAGAGAAATATTTTATTGAACTGCGGCTGGACAGAGCTAAGGAAATGCTGAAATATAGCGATAAAGATCTAAGTTCCATAGCTTACGCTTTAGGATACAGCAGTCCGCAACATTTTGCCAGCCAGTTTAAACAACACATCGGCATGACACCATCTGCATTCCGCGCAGAACATAAAAATTAGTAAATCTCAATCTAAGATGGTTTTTATTAAGTCGTATTGTGCCTGCCAAACATCCTGCTCTGCTTTTTTATAGTTTGTCAAAGACTGATTATACATTGTGATGAGGGCTCTTCCCGCTTTATAGGCTTCCCGTTGTTCGTTCATGTCCTGTAAGGCTAGGGCTTTAATCTTTTCCAGTCTGTGCAACTTTTCTTCTGCCGCAGCAATCTTAAGTTGTTTTTTATTGTGTAAAGATTGATCATCCGCCTGCTTTTCCGTGATTTGCAGATCTATAAGTTTGCTGTTGAGCTGGATCTTACGGAGTGTAGCTTGGCCAGTAAAATAGGATGAAAGAGGAATTCTTAATGCCAAATTGATAAAGCTGTTGCCAAACCACTCTTCTTTGCGTGTGATTCTTAATTCATTGCTATAATATTGCTCGCCAAGATATCCGTTTAAGGTTAAGGATGGGAGCCATTGTCTTTTTGCCGCTATCCATTGGTTGTCAACTATACGTTTGTCGACCATTAAAGACTGTATGTCATAGTAATTTTTATCACGTGGTGAAATGGCATTTTTTATATCTTCAAATCCTGACGATAAATTCTTGTATTGCTTTATGTCAATATAATTATTAAGCTCTAAATCAGCCTGTTTTAATACATAGAACGCTTCATAAAGTTGGATGAGCTGTCTTTCAAATTGCTGTTGTGCGCTTATATAATTGGATGAACTTTCTCTTCCTACCTTATAGCGGTTTTTCGTTATTTGGAGAATCTCAGCATAGGCAACGGAGTCTTCAAGGGCAGACTGATATTGATAACTTGCCAATACTACCGCAGCATAGGCTAATGTTGCATCCTTTTTCCAATTTTCTTCTGTGCGTTGCAATTCTATTTCTGCCTTTTCTATTTCCAAGGATTTCTGGTCTTCACTGTACTTACGCTGCGGGTCAAACAGTTTCCATTGAACTTGCACTCCCGCTTTTGAAGACCATTTTGTCGCAAACTTCAACGGTATGATAGCTCCTTCTTGTGCGGAGGGATCAAAGGCTATGGCTGGCACAGGTGTGGTGGGAATGATGATATTGTGTTGAAGGTTACCATCAACATAGAATACAGGAATGCGGTCTGTTTGCAGTTCTTTCAACTCCTGTGTTTTAATTTGTGTATTCAGTACTGTTTGTTGGTATTTGCTGTTACCTCTATATTGGTTCCATAAGTCTTGAATGCTAAGACTTTGTGCCCACAGATATTGTGGTGACGCAAGCAGTATAATTATGGCAAATTTTTTCATATCAGAATACAGATGCAGGCTCTAACTTGGAGATTTTGCGGACGGCAAAGAGAGAACCTCCCACAGAGATCAACAAGGTGATGATAAGTAAAAACAATATGAATGCCGGTGTCAGGTCGATAATAAGTCCTGAGGTGGCCACCCCAAACTTGAAGCCTACAAGTAATATCATCGCAATTACGAAACCTATAAGTGCATATAGAAATGCCTGAGCGATAATAAGGCGATTTACATATCTTTTCTTTGCTCCAATAGCCTTTAGTGTTCCATAGTCTTTTATTCTATCCAACGCAGAAGAATATAGGGTTAGACCAATGATAAAGAAACCACTTATCATGGCAAAAAGCACCAATGTACCAAAACTCATCCCCATGTTGGAGGTTATCATAATTTCCATCACCGACGAGTTTTTAAGCTTATTGGCATCCCAAGCCCGTAGGTTGGGAAATAGCTGTTCTATATCACGTCGGACTTTAGCTTTATCTTCAACATTTTTCACTGTAGCGATGATGATACTCACCTTGGAAGGGGAGACATTTCCCAGCATTTGCGCATTTTCTATAGAAGTATACATGATGCTAGCACCAAATGTCTGTGCATTTTTTGTTATCAGAGCTATTTTGGCACTCTTACCATTTATTTCAATAGGTTTATTAAGTTCTAATGTTGTTTTCCAAGTTTTCGCATTATAAAGCTCAGCACTTACCGAAGCTGGTTGTATAAGGTCTATTAACCTACCTTCGTGGATTTTCGACTCTAAGGGCCCCATGATGAAGGAAGGAGAATTGGTGCCAATGAGTGTCACGGGAGCAGTCTTGCCATCCAGAAATGAAGCTTGGGCAGGAGCTACTACGACAGGGTAGGTGCTTTCAACTTCGGGTAGACTTGCTATCTGCTGCACCAGACGTCTGTCGATGACATTTACGGCATTGATATTTGAGCTTTGTGATTCTATAATCCAAAGCTGATTATCTGACACATAAGCGTTTCCTACAAGGTTGCCCATCAGTCCCATAAGGAAAAACATCAGACTTAGTTGTTGACCTATCAAAAATATACTGATGACTATTGCCGTGATGATGCCTATGCTTTTCGCACGATCATATCGGATAAACTTGTAAGCTAGGGCAAGCATATTATTTTATCTGTATTATACAATCCACCTTGGCATTGATAACCAAAATGTTGTTGTCTTCCATGTTAATTTTTATGCGTCTTACGCGACGATCTTCACTTTCATTTGCCGATTCATATAAAATGGATTTATTTGACAATATGGGGTCGGTATAAAAAATGCTTCCTATTGCGAGAGTATCTTTTCTTCCTATAGGTAGAATAAATACCTTCTGACCGGAGCGTATATCATTGGCAAACAGTTCATCGACCTCTGCTTCAATGACAGGATTCGTAGTGTTAATGATTTTTCCTAGAACTTCCGTGGTATTGATATGTTGTCCTGGCATTGCCTTCAGCTCAGTAATTATACCAGCCTTAACCGCTTTGATTAAATAACTTTCCGCAGTATTTTTTGATTTTTGAACTTTAACGGCCTGTTCACGTTCTGATTGCTGTTGTGCGAGAAGTTTATGTTTTAACCCTTTGATGGTGGTCAGCTGTTGCTGCCAACTGGAATAGTCGGCATCCATCTTTTCCCGTGTTTCAGCATTTTGAGCAAACAGCATCTTTGAGGTTTCGTATTTTTCCTGTAGCTCTTTAGCAAAAATTTCGGCCTTCTCGATATCGGCCAACAGTGATTTGTTCTGCTCTTTGAGGTTTTGCAACTGCAATTCGGATTCTCGGACATCCAAAGTTATATTGTCTTTCTTGAGAACAACAACAACCTGTCCTTGCCGTACACTATCGCCTTCTTTGACAAGCACCTGATCCACTATTCCGGTGACATCACTAGCAATGATTGCCTCGGTCTCTGCGGGAATCACCTTTCCTATAGCTTTTACCTCTGTAACCTCTTGAAGAATAGCTTTATCACTACGTTCTGAGGTGTTTTTGTCTTCTTTGGAAGAACATGCTGCCACTATGGACAATACCGATATGGCACATATTTTACTTATAAACTTTTTCATCTTTAATCGTATTGGAGACTTTTCCTTCTTCCACATAAATAACCTTATCTGCATATTTACGCAGTCGAAGGTCATGCGTTACAATGATAACGGCTTTATCTTGTTGTGCGAAAGATTTGAGTTCTGTCATGATTGCTTCCGCACTTTTAGCGTCTAAAGACGCCGTAGGTTCATCACATAAAATCATGGTAGGATTAGTTACCAAAGCGCGCGCAATGGCTACACGTTGCTTTTGTCCTCCACTCAATTTTTTGGGAAGATTATACATGCGTTGCGAAAGACCTACATCTTTTAGAGCTTTTTCAGCCATTTGTTTGGCTTGTGCTTTACTTACACGTTGAAGACGTAAGGGCTGCATCACATTTTCCAACGCATTCAAGGGCTCTATAAGATTAAAATGTTGAAATACAAAGCCTATTTCCCTCAGTCGCAGATCTGCCAATTGGGATTCGGAAAGGTTCGTAATATTTTGTCCTTTATAAAATACTTGTCCTTCACTAGGATATATTACACATCCTAAAATGGAGAGTAGCGTAGTCTTTCCGCTACCCGATGGTCCCATGATAAGTGTTAGCTTGCTGGTTTCGAAGCTTATGGTGGTGGTGTCCAACGCTGTTATGGTTGTATCGCCAGTTTTATAAATTTTCTTAACGCTTTCCAGCCGAACGATTTCTTTTTCCATACACAGCATTTATTATAAAGCAATATATTAAAATAAAGTGGCTTTTCCAATATAGATTTTCTGTTCTAAAAAAAGTGTTGGGTCATCATATGCCCTTTGCTATTTTGTTGTGTTACATGACAAAATGTTGTTGTTCTTCATAAACAATTTTCTATGCTCATATGTTCAATCAATAAGAGGAGGAAAAAATATGATCTTGCAGCTTAATCCCACGATTTATGTGGATACGCCTTTAGGCAAGGGACATGCGCTTTTTTTGATCGATTATGGTATGCACCAAAATTCGTGTTGGGTAGTGACTTTGGAACACAATGGAATAGTTAAGCATTTCGATGCCAACGATATTATTATCTGCACCAACTATACCTATCATATCAACAACGAACGAAATGGACATGAAATGGAAGAGGAGTAAACATCTGTTTACTCCTCTTTATTTTTATACAGCTACTTTTCTATCTTTTTCTCTTTCCCAGACTCTATGACCTTTCATGACAAAAATAAAGTCCTTAGTGAGATTACCCTTCGAAGCTAGTATGATACCTTCATCCACTTTTTTGATAAGCGTTTGTTCGATAAGCTTTTCAGCACCTTTATCAAAAGCTATAGCTTTGCAATGACGGTACGCTTCATTTAGAAATTGAAAATAATCCGGTTCCTGCATCAATGTTTTTATTGAATCTCCTTCTGGCGTATATATGGCGTCATAACACACCGAAGCATCGGTAAGAAAAGTGTGCTGCACCTCTTCGGTATCGCCTTCCTTAAATGTCATTTTTCCCACATGGGTGCTTACCAATACAGCTTCGGCCCCTTCAGCTTCTAGGGCTGCTTTCATCTCATCTACACTGGCCTTACTTACGCCGTCGGCTACTAGAAAAGCGACCTTACGGCTCTCTATATTTCCTTCTCCAGGTTGAATATGCATACTTAAAGCTTTGGACACCGTAACTTCAGGTGTAGGCGCCTGAATGGGGTATTCCGGATGATTCTGTTTGGCAAATTGAACGGTCAGCGGATCCAAAGTGCTTGGAGGGGTTATTCCCAAATTTTTACCTACACTTTTAGCTAAATCCTTATCTATCTGATGTAGAATTGCTAATTCACGCTCACGAATCTTAGGGTCATTAACTTTGGAAAGCTCAAAGCTGTAAGCCGAAATGATATGTTCTTGTTCTTCGGGAGATTGAGAATGGAAGAAAAGACGAGCTTGCGTAAAATGATCCGCGAAAGACGTTGACCGTCCTCTAATCTTTCTGCCATCTATTTTTTCAGCATGGGATTCAAAGCCTTTTTCACCATTTAACATAGCATGGTAAGGGCATCCACCTCCTGTGCTATTAGGAAAATAAGATGTGTTTCCTTTGAGGATATCTTGGCGGCCGAAACCATCTTTCTGGTTGTTGTGTTTTCCGTTGACAGGTCTATTGATAGGTATTTCATGAAAGTTAGGACCTCCCAACCTGTAATTTTGTGTGTCTGCATACGAGAAAACTCTTCCTTGCAATAAAGGGTCGTTAGAGAAGTCTATACCTGGAACTAATCTCCCAGGATCGAAAGCTATCTGTTCGGTCTCTGCAAAGAAGTTATCCGGGTTTTTGTTGAGAGTCATAGTACCTATAATCTGTACCGGCACCAGCTCTTCGGGAATAATCTTGGTAGGATCCAATAGGTCGAAAGAAAACTTGTCTTCATCTTCTTCCGGAATCAGTTGTACGCCGAGGTCCCATTGAGGAAAATGACCTTTGTCTATAGCTTCCCACAGGTCGCGACGGTGAAAATCAGCATCATATCCTGAAATTTTTTGTGCTTCCTGCCAGGCTACGCTATGAACACCCAGTCGGGGTTTCCAATGGAATTTGACGAAAGTACCTTTACCTTCCTCATTTACAAATTTGAACGTATGGACACCGAAGCCTTCCATCATCCTAAAGGAACGTGGAATAGCTCTGTCCGACATTACCCACATGATCATATGGGCTGCTTCAGGCATCAAGGAAATAAAATCCCAGAAGGTGTCGTGGGCAGAAGCTGCTTGTGGCATCTCATTGTCGGGTTCGGGCTTCACCGCATGCACTAAGTCAGGAAAGTTCATGGCATCCTGAATAAAAAATACCGGTATGTTGTTACCTACCAAATCATAGTTTCCTTCTTCGGTATAAAACTTTACCGAAAATCCGCGTACATCACGAGCCAGATCTGTCGATCCTTTGAATCCAGCCACAGTGGAAAATCGTACAAAAACAGGCGTGATAGTTCCCTTTTTGAGAAACTTAGCCTTTGTTAATTTCGACATATCGGCTTTAGCTTCAAAGATTCCATGAGCTCCTGATCCTCGGGCATGAACAACACGTTCAGGGATTCTTTCTCTGTCGAAATGCGCCATCTTGTCCTGATAGATGAAATCTTCCAACAGGGAAGGACCTCGCTCTCCGCCTTTTAATGTATTGTTATTGTCATGTATGGGGACACCATCATTGGTAGTCATCCTCTTGTCCGTATTGTCTACGACATACTTATGAATATGCTCAACCTTTTTGTTTGCATTTTTCTCTTTCATAATTTAAAGTTTTAGTGAATAATCCAGCACTCTGTGCTTAATTAGAAGAACAGATGGTTGGAAGGAATGTTTGTCCTTAACGAAAATTTAAGACTTATTGGAGGTAGGGATTGTTTTTATCATGTTCTACCCATAGCAGGTCGTTTACATTATATCCAAAATCTGAGGCTATTCTCAGATAATGTTGCTTAACATGGTTCGGAATACTTTTCTCACGAGATAAAATCCATAGATAATCATAATTTTTACCTCCGATAAGTACATATTTGTATTCTTTATCCAGAGCGTATATATTGTATCCCGAGTAGAAGGGACCAAAGAACGACACTTTGAGTGCTCCTATATTTTTTGCACCTCTGAACTTGGCATTTCCTTCTCGTTGAGTCCATTCATTTTTAAGGTAATTAAACCCTGAGTTTACAACTTTGATGTCGCCATTGTCCTTTAGACTATATTGTGCTGTCGTGTTGCTGAGATTTCTTTCATGTTTGAAATCGATTCGCGCAATTTCATACCATGTGCCAACATATTTGGAAGCGTCAAAGTCCTTTATTACCGTAGCACTTTTCGGAATAGATAGACAGGATGTCATTAAAACAAATGAAGCTCCTATTAAAAGAAGCATAAGATTAATGGATAATTTATTTTTCATATTTCTTTTTTTAGTTTAACAAGCGAATTGATTTCTCGTTGTGTAAGTCGTTAATTTTTTAAGAAAAAATTGTAACTTATTAGTTGTCATAAGCTTTTGTATTGACATAAATGTCATATAATCATTAAATTGCGGTTATAAACTTGAATTATGAAGAGAAAAGACTTTTTGAAAGCCGGTGCTTTACTTGCCGCTACGTCATTTTATAAGCCGGGAAAGGCGTTTTCTTTATCCTCGGAAAAAATAAGAGTTGGCCTTATCGGCGTAAATGGAATGGGATGGACAGACCTACAATCCATCATTAAATTAAAAAATGTAGAATGTACCGCTCTCTGCGACATAGATGCCAATCTATTAGAAAAGAGAAAGGGGGAATTGCAACAACTTAATATCCACGTAAAGACTTATTCGGACCACAAAAAGCTGTTGGAAGATAATGTGGTAGATGCTGTTATCATTGCTACTCCGGATCATTGGCATTGCCTGCAGATGGTAGATGCCGTGCGTGCCGGCAAACATGTATATGTAGAAAAGCCTATTGGCAATTCCATCAAGGAGTGTGAGGTCATGGTAGCCGCTGCCGCCCAGTCCAAGAGTATAGTGCAGGTAGGACAATGGCAACGCAGCCAGCAACACTTCAAGGATGCTATAGCCTTTGTACATTCTGGAAAGCTGGGGCGCATACGTTTGGCAAAAGCTTGGTCATACGTGGGATGGAAAACACCAATAATCAAAAAGCCTGACAGTCCCGTTCCTGTAGGGGTAGATTACGACCGTTGGCTTGGTCCTGCCCAGAAACGTAATTTTAATATAAATCGCTTTCATTTTGAGTTCAGATGGTTCTGGGACTATGCCGGCGGTTTGATGACCGATTGGGGTGTTCACCTGTTGGACTATGCATTGCAAGGTATGAAAGCGGATTTTCCCAAAGCCATAGTGGCATCAGGAGGTATTTATGCCGACCCTAACACAGCCGCAGAAACACCGGACACCCTCACCGCCATGTATGAGTTTGATGACTTCAATATACAGTGGGAACATGTCTTGGGCTTAGGTTCTGGATTATATGGACGTGATCACGGCATTGCTTTCATAGGATATAACGGGACATTAATACTCAACAGACGAGGGTGGGAGGTAATACCCGAACAAAATCGCATGGAACCTATTCCTTTGCAAAAACCTGTAGATAAAGGTCTGGATAAGCATATGGAAAACTTTGTGCAGGCCATTGTCAATAAAGATAAATCTTTGCTCAACGCTCCAATAGAAGCTGGCAGTCATGTGGCTATCGTTTCGCAGATGGGAAATATAGCTTATCGTACAGGGAAAAAGATATATTGGGATAGGCTGAAGCGTCGTTTTACAGACGATGAAGCAAATCACTATTTAGCAGCTCCATACCATAACGGCTATTCCATTCCTGCGGTATAGCTATTGTTAAATCTAAAAATTTTGGCATATGCAAGTTTCTTTTATCAGCAAAAAATCTTTTTGTGCTTGCCTTCTATCCACGATAGCAATATTGTGCGGCTTACAACATGTGGGAGCACAATCGCAGCATAAGGAGGATTGGCAACCTTTATTTGATGGGAAAACCTTGAACGGATGGAAGTCGTTAGGAGGGAAGGCCCCTTTCACCGTGGAAGAAGGTGTAATTGTAGGGCACATGACTAAAGGCACTCCCAATACCTTTTTGGTTACCGAGAAAGAATACGGTGATTTTATCCTTGAGCTTGAAATTAAGATTGAAGGGGAAGGTAGCAATTCTGGTATCCAGGTGCGTAGCCATCTGGATCCTAATGGTAACAGAGGGCATGGCAGGGTATATGGTCGTCAGGTAGAGGTGGACCCTACCTCTCGTGCATGGACGGGAGGTATTTATGACGAAGCACGACGTGGCTGGCTCTACACATTGGATCTTAACGAGAAAGCAAAAGTAGCCTTTAAACCCAACGAATTCAATCACTTCCGGATTGAACATATAGGCAATGAGCTTAAAACATGGGTGAATGGCATTCCTACCGCTTATCTTATCGATACGTTGGACCCTACGGGTTTTATAGGACTGCAGGTGCATAGTGTCCCTAACGAGCTGGATGGCAAAAAAGTGTATTTTCGAAACATACGCATACAAACTAAGAATCTAAAGCCAAAAGGTTTTCCTAAGGACGTCTATGTGGTGAATCTAACGCCGAACAAACTTAGTCGGTTTGAAGAAGATGCCGGATACAGATTATTGTTTGACGGTGAAAGCTCCACCAACTGGCGTAGCGTACGCCATGAAGGATTTCCTGCAAAAGGATGGGAAATCAAAGATGGAATGATCAAGGTTTTAAAAGCAGATGGAGGAGAATCTACCAATGGCGGCGATATCATCTCCGAACAGCAGTTCAGCAGCTTCGACCTATCGTTTGAGTTCAAACTTACCGAAGGAGCTAATAGTGGTGTTAAATATTTCGTTACGGGTAGTGAGCAAACATCAGGTTCGGCCATAGGATTGGAATACCAATTACTGGATGATGCCAAACACCCCGACGCAAAGATGGGACGTGACAGAAATCGTACATTGGCTTCCCTTTACGATCTTATTCCTTCCAACAAAGATGGTCGGGCCAGAAGACCTATAGGTCAGTGGAATATGGGACGTATAGTGGTAAGCCCTGATAATACGGTAACCCATTATCTGAACGGTTTCAAGATGTTGAGCTATAAGAGAGGTTCACAAGAGTTTAGGGATTTGGTAGCCATAAGTAAGTATAAAGTATGGAAAAACTTCGGTGAAGCACCCAAAGGACATATCTTATTGCAAGATCATGGTGACGAGGTGTCTTTCCGTAATATCAAAATTCGCGAGTTAAAATAGCGTTTCCATCATCAGCAAATAAATTCTAATGAGACATTATATTTCCAGACGAAGCTTTATTTCAAAAGCAATACAAGCAGGAGGGAGCATGTTGTTTTCTGGCAGTCTACTAGGGCAAATAGCCTTTGCTGCTCCCAACGAAAGAGTGAATCTAGCTAGTATCGGTATCGGTTTTCGGGGAGGAGAAATCATAAAAGAACTGTATAAGACGGGACTGTGTAATGTGGTGGCATTATGTGATGTAGACATAGGTGCCAAACATACACAGGAAATCTTGCATATGTTTCCTCATGCAAAAAGGTATCAGGACTTCCGCAAAATGTTTGACGACATTAGCAGTGAAATTGACGCTGTATCGATAGGAACTCCCGACTTTTCTCATTTTGCCATAGCGATGACGGCATTGGATTTGGGGAAACATGTCTACGTAGAAAAACCTTTGGCCCACACATTTTTGGAAAATGAATTGCTAATGAAAAAAGCAGCAAAATCCCCCAAGCTAGCGACGCAAATGGGCAATCAAGGGCATTCCGAAGCCAATTACTTTCAGTTCAAGGCCTGGAAAGAAGCAGGAATCATCAAAGACGTGACACGTATCGACGCACATATGAACATGCCTAGGCGCTGGCATTCCTGGGATCCTCAAATCAAGAATTTTCCTGAAGCTGAACCTATTCCTGAAACATTGGATTGGGACTTATGGCAGATGCATACCATGGGGCATACCTACAACAAAGATTTCGTGAATGGACAATGGAGATGTTGGTACGACTTTGGAATGGGAGCTCTGGGTGACTGGGGAGCACACATCTTAGATACGGCACACGAGTTTCTGGAAATGGGCTTACCAACAAGGGTAGAAGCTGTTAAATTAGAAGGCCATAATTCATTTTTTTTCCCTATGTCCAGCACCATAAAATTCAGCTTTCCACAAAGGAAAAATTATCCAGCCGTGGATGTAACTTGGTACGACGGATTAAATAATCTGCCGCCAATTCCTGAAGGATATGGTGTCTCAGGGTTGGACCCAAACATTCCTGCACCAAGTACAGGTAAATTAGAACCGGTAAAACTTAATCCCGGGAAAATCATTTATAGCAAAGATCTGATCTTCAAAGGTGGATCACATGCGAGTACCTTACAAATCATTCCTCATGACAAAGCTAAGGATTTGGAAAATCAGTTGCCATCAATTGAAAAATCGCATTCCAACCATTTTAAAAATTTTCTGTTAGCCTGTAAAGATTTGGAGCAAACACGCTCACCATTTGCTATTGCCGGATCTTTAAGTCAGGTGTTTTGCTTGGGTGTTATTGCTCAGCGGTTAAATACGACATTGGAATTCGATCCAGTCAAAAAAGAAATTACCAACAACAAATTTGCCAACGCTTTATTGGTCGGACCTCCGCCAGCTAAAGGTTGGGAACAATATTACAAGCTGTAGTCTTAAAATACCTTCGCTTGATTTTCATGCAGAGTCTTTATCCTGAGACTCTGCATTTTTTATGAAATACAAGCTGTAACCACATTCTTTAAAATAAACACAATAATTTGTCTTATAATTTATATTATGTTAAATAGAAATTTTTAACTCCACCCCGTAGTATTAATTTCACCTCTTAGAACTCCATTTATTAGCGTGGAAATATTGTTGGTTTTTATTATTTTTAATAACGTATAGAATTCTGTTATTTTGCACAAAACTTATCGTAATGTCACAGCAATCCGAAAAAGCAAAAAAAACAGTTTATTTCAGTATCCTCGGTAGTTTTGGGCTTGCTGTGATTAAGTGGCTTGCTGGTTTCTTTGGAAATTCTTTCGCTTTGATAGCTGATGCCATAGAATCTACTTCAGACATCTTTTCTTCCATTCTTGTTCTTTTAGGGATTAAATATTCTGAACGTCCTGCAGACAAAACCCATCCATATGGTCATGGCCGAATCGAACCGTTGATCACGTTTATTGTGGTTATTTTCCTTGTAATTTCAGCTACAGTCATAGCGCATCAAAGTCTTATAAATATCCGTACCCCGCATGAATTGCCTAAGCCTTGGACTTTAATCGTTTTAGGTATAATAATTATTTGGAAAGAAATTAGCTATCAGGTTGTCATGCGAAAAGCTAAAACTTTAAATAGCAGCTCTTTACGAGCTGATGCTTGGCATCATCGCAGTGATGCCATCACTTCTGTTGCTGCTTTTATTGGTATTTCTATAGCTCTGTTATTGGGTGAAGGGTATCAAAGTGCCGATGATTGGGCTGCCCTATTTGCTGCAGCTTTTATCCTATATAACTGTTATCGTATCTTCAGACCTGCTTTAGGAGAAATTATGGATGAGAACCTATATGAAGATATGGTTGAAGATATAAAGTCCAAATCAAAGAATGTCAGCGGGGTTTTGGATACAGAAAAGTGTTTTGTCCGTAAAATCGGTATGAGCTATATCGTGGATATCCATGCTATAGTTGACTCCGAACTTTCGGTCAAAGAAGGCCACGACATAGCACATAATCTGAAAGATTATCTTATGCAGCAAATGCCTCAAATATCTAATGTATTCGTTCATATTGAGCCATTCAACCCTGAGGTTGCAGCAGGACTTTAGAAATACTGCGGATAAGCAAAGATTCCCGGCAGTCCTCCGGTATGCACATATAGCACCTTGCTCCCTGCCTTTATCACGCCATTCTTAATGTCCATTATCAAGGCTGTGAAAGCTTTGGAAGTGTATACCGGATCCAAGAAAATGCCTTCATATTTAGCTAGCCATTTGATGGTATCAATATGTATTGGCGAAGGAATGCCATATGCTTCTCCACTATATTCCTCCGAAAAATAAAGATCTTTCGCCTTCAATAAGGTTTCCTCACCTATCATTTTCAGTGCTTCATTGGCGATGGCAAGTGTATGATCCAGTATATATTGTGCGTTTGGCTCCACACTATATCCTTTCACGGGAATAGCTTCCGGTGATAAAGCCTGCCCTATAGCCAATCCTGCATGTGTACTGCCTGATCCGGTAGCTGTCGCTATCCAATCAAACTTAACGTTAACCTCGTTTTGTTGGTTTAAAATCTCAAAATAAGCATCCATATAGCCTAGGGTTCCCAATGCATTGGACCCTCCTACGGGAATTACATAGGGCCTCTCTCCTTGTGCCAACAGTTCCTTTTCCCGTTCTGCAATACGTTCATAGGCGTGCTCGTTATTTTCCACAGGATGAATGGTTACATCAATGATTTTGTTGAGCAACACGTTGCCATTAGTATGGTATTCCGATTGCCTTATAGGAACACTGTTTTTCAAAAACAGTTCCGCTTCAAAGCCATTCATCGTTGCGGCAATAGCGGTCATCCGAGCGTGGTTAGACTGCACAGCTCCTATAGTAAAGATATGAGTAGCTTCCTGTTTCTTTGCCTCTCCCAATAAGTATTCAAGCTTTCGTAACTTATTTCCCCCATACCCCACAGCCAGCAAATCGTCACGTTTGACATATACCTCCACCCCTAAGTGTTTGCTGATGTTCTTTAGGTATTGTATCTGCGAAGGACGTTCAATCAATTTAACTTTCGGAAACTGTTTAAGATTAATCTTTCTCATATCTTTTATTTGACTCGAATATACTAAAATTCAATTAAGGGCTATAACGGATAAATGTAATGCAATAATAAATATGTAGATGTTAAAAATGAAAATATTTCATTTTTCCATGATTAAAACTTAATAAAAAGCTTTAAAAATTGTATATTTGACAAGTAAAAACTCTTTCTAATAAAAAATCATCAACAAATAATGCTTAATCTTAATGAATTTATTGACTACGTTGAAAAACTAAATCCCAACGAGCCAGAATTTTTACAGGCTGTGACGGAAGTTTCAGAAGATGTAATTCCATATATCAATGAATATCATCCGGAGTATGCTGACTTGAAGATCTTGGAGCGTATCGTGGAACCGGAACGCGTAGTTTCCTTTCGGGTGGCGTGGATGGATGACAATAACAACATTCAGATTAACAGAGGCTATCGTGTACAGATGAACAGCGCTATAGGACCGTATAAAGGCGGATTGCGTTTTTCACCTACGGTCAACCTAAGCATCCTGAAATTTTTAGCTTTCGAACAGGTGTTCAAAAATGCATTAACCAGTCTGCCAATAGGAGGCGGTAAAGGAGGTTCAAATTTTGACCCTAAGGGTAAGTCGGACAACGAAATAATGCGTTTCTGTCAGGCTTTTATGACCGAACTCTATCGCCATATCGGTGCTGAAACGGATGTTCCTGCAGGAGATATCGGTGTGGGTTCCCGTGAGATAGGCTATCTTTTCGGACAATATAAGCGCATTCAAAACAATTTTACAGGGGTATTGACCGGAAAAGGACTTCAATGGGGCGGCTCTTATATCCGACCTGAAGCCACAGGCTACGGCCTGTTGTACTTCGTTGAATGTATCTTCGATAGCATGAATGATGATTTGAAAGGTAAAGTAGTGGCTATATCGGGAGCGGGAAATGTGGCATATTATGCAGCAGAAAAGGCTCTCTCGCTGGGCGCCAAAGTTATCACTCTTTCAAACAGTACGGGGGTGCTATACGACAAGGAAGGCTTTACTCTTGAAAAGCTTGACCATATTGCCACTCTGGGCCGTAATCTGCAAGCTTATACCGAAAAATACCCTTCCGCCACCTTCCATGCTAACGAAAAGCCATGGCAGTTTAAGTGCGATATTGCATTGCCATGTGCCACACAAAACGAACTCGATGCGGATGACGCCAAAACATTGATAAAGAATGGCTGCGTCTGTGTGGCTGAGGGAGCAAATATGCCTTCTACGGCTGGTGCTATCAAGGTGTTCCACAAGGCTAAAATAGCTTATGCCCCTGGAAAAGCTGCAAATGCAGGTGGTGTGGCTGTATCCGGATTGGAAATGTCACAAAATTCAATAGGTCAACAATGGCATGCATCCAAGGTTGATGACCGCTTGAAAGCCATCATGAACAACATCTTCAAAACCTGTATTCGTTATGGAAAAGAGAAAGATGGTTATATCAATTACCTTAAAGGCGCTAATATAGGAGGCTTTATTAAAGTTGCTGAAGCCATGAAAGCTCAAGGCGTATTGTAGGATAGAATTTTTTGTTCATCTTTGTATTAATTGCATAAAGGGGAATAAGAATATTATTCCCCTGTTTTATTTTTATGCTTATTAAAGTTTATTTTCGCAAACAGTAGTACAAATATTTCCATGAGAGCAATTGCTGAATTACCACACCCAGAATGTAAGATTACCATTTTTGGTATGAATCAAAAGTTTATTATCAAGTTTGAACAAGGGAACCTAGAGCAAACTTATAAAATCGCCGAAGCAGATGTGCTGAACGGAGTGAACGGTGTCTTTGAAATTTTGGACGAAGAATTTATTGCTACGGTGTTAGATTCGTTCCAAAAGATGCGTGAATCTTTTATTAAAACCTACAACAAATATTATTAAACTTATAAATCAAATGAAGAGATGTTAAATACTGATAAATAGATTGTTATATTTTAAAAATGTGATAATCCAAATTTTATTTGGTGTTTTTTGTTCAACTTAAGCAAAGCTTATGCAAAAGTATAAACTTTACCTATATATAGAATATATAACTAATTGAAATAAAATTAGTTATGGTTAACAACGAAATATTATTCTGTGAAATTTTCTACCCATCTAGGGACTGCTACTGTAGCTTTTTGGGCGATAAGATGCACTCTATTGCTCACCCTGAAACTTTCGGCCTCTGGATCTATCAGAATGACTTGACAATCCGGTCTGGTATCATGTATCAAACTGGCTGCCGGGTAAACTTGCAAGGATGTTCCTATGATCAAAAATATGTCAGCCTGACTCACGATTTCCATAGCCTTCAAAATATTAGGGACAGGCTCACCAAACCACACGACGTGAGGTCTGAGCTGATATCCCTTTTCACACAGTTGTCCCATGTGTAGTTCGTCACCTTCTATGTCGTACACCAATTCAGGATATTTAGAAGACTGCGCTTTCATAATTTCTCCGTGCAGATGGAGGATCTGACTACTTCCCGCTCTTTCGTGTAGGTCGTCAATATTTTGGGTGATGATATGTACGTTGGCCTTCTTTTCCAACTCTTTCAAGGCGATATGCGCTGCGTTAGGCATAGCCTTACAGCATGCAGCCCTTCGCATATTGTAGAATCGTTGAACCATCTCGGGATTACGTTGCCAAGCTTCGGGAGAGGCTACTTCTTCTACTCGATATCCTTCCCATAGTCCATTGTTGCCGCGGAATGTTTGCAATCCACTTTCCGCAGAAATGCCAGCACCTGTTAATACTACAATATTCTTCATAGTTACAAAAAAGTAATGGTCGAAAATATCAATTTTCGACCATTTGCCTTGTAAGAATGTATTAGAATTTATTTCACCAGATAACGGTGTTCTATTACAGTTATTTCTTTTTTATCGTTAGCCATATCTGCTAATGCGGCCTTAACCTTACACTGACCGGTGATACCGCGATACACTAAGCCTGCTCCCAAAGCTACTCCCGAAAGAGCAGTTAAAGGATGCTTGAGAATACGCTTTATTCCCAATGTGCAGATAAGTCCTCCGGCAACGACCGACAGAATACGCTCTGATGTTCCTATATTACCCGTCACACAGTTGTCATCAACCTTTTGTCTCAATTTATCTATTGCTAATTCTAATAGTGCACTCATAAGCTTGTGTTTTTACTAATGAAAGAACATTTGCAATAAGGTTTTGTTTTACTTACAGATATTTTTTAACAAAAAATAATATTACATTTACTTTTGTCACAGTTATAATCATTTATGCAGGTTAAGAAACATTCAGGAGAATTAGTTAACTATAATCCCAAAGCCTTAAGGAACTCTCTTACCAAGTCGGGAGCCTCCGAAAGTGAGGTCGATAATGTCTTTGAAGCCATAAAATCTAAATTATATAACGGTATTTCCACCAAGGAACTGTATGATCTGGCTTTCAATGCATTGAAATGTATACGAAAGACATACGCTGCCCGCTACAGCCTCAAAAGAGCTTTGCGAGATCTTGGACCGGAGGGATTTTATTTCGAAAAGTGGGTAGCACGAATTTTTCAGGAAGACGGCTATAAGGCCATGACGGGACAGACGATACAAGGACATGCTGTATCACATGAAATCGATGTGGTAGCTTCCAAAGGTAATGAGCTGCTGGCCATAGAATGTAAGTTTCGCAATGATGTGGAAGCCAAAATTTCGGTGACAACCCCTATGTATTTCATGTCGCGCGTAAAAGACATCAGCAATAAGCCTTATACTTTTTTTAACAAGACCTTGAAGGTTACAGAAGGTTGGTTAGTGACCAATGCCTATCTTACTTCGGATTCGAAAGCTTTTGCGGAATATTATAATCTCAACATATTGTCATGGGACTATCCGGCACATAAAAACATAAAAACAGTGGTCGACAACAACGGAGAATATCCCATTACCTGCTTAACATCCATTTCCAATGCCGAAAAAGCTCAATTGCTTAAAGCGCAGTGTATCTTGGTCAAAGATATTGTCAGGAATCCTAAATTCCTAGATATCTTGGATATAAACAACAAACAGAAAGAAGAACTATTAAACGAAGCGGAAGAGTTGATTATCAGTCCTGTGAGAAACAAATAAAGGAAATGCGAAGCCACAGACTTCGCATTTCCTTTATTTATTGGTTTTCGAGCTCTTCTATGGCCTTTTTGAATTTCAGCAGACGCACGTATGCCGGACATTTATGTAGGTCCTTCTGCCATTTTTCCACTTCGATAAACTGCACCTTCAAAAACAAAGGAACATCGACTACGGTCTGATCTTCACTGATTTTAACTTTCTCAGGATAAGTTCTACCCAACAATGTTCTCTTTAACTCTTCAATTTCCATATGCACCTTTCCTTTCTATCTAATCCAAATAAGCATAGGTAATGCCATCGCCACCTCTGTCTGCATGTTCATCCTCTAAGCGAGACACATGATTGTATTTACGTAGATAATCTCTTATAAAACGACGTAGGATGCCGTCGCCTTTGCCGTGAATAATTTTAACACTCGGATAACCTATCATCACGGCTCTATCAAGCACAGTTTCAATCTTTCCTAAAGCCTCCTCAGTACGCATGCCGCGCACATCCACCTCAGGAAAGAAGTCTGACACTATATCTGCAGTCACAGAAGACAATTTCTTTTTAGCCTTAGACTTTTCTTTGCTTTTGAGCTTTGTAACACGGGTAGCTTTTACCACGGTACGCAGTTCTCCAAGAGCTATAATCAGGGAATTATTTTTAGTGATTTCAAGAATTTCTCCCTCCGAGCCTGTGTCTTCGATGCGCACCCAATCTCCTACTTCCAAAGAGCCATTGTTCACAACGGATTTTGCAGGCTGCTTCTGTTCTTTTTCCAGTGCTGCCTGGTGTTGTGCCAGCGCCTTGTCAACCTTTTTCCGTATCTCCTTGGTCTTTTCTTTTTCAGCTTGTACCGCTTTTATTTCTGAAATCGTATTTTCTATAAGTTTGTTAGCGTCTTTAAGGATAAGCTTGGCCTCCTCCTTCGCTTTGCGGATGATTTCCCTCTTATTGGTTTCAATTTCCTCTTTGAGCTTTTCGTATTTGCTCTTTAAATCGATAAGTTCTTTTTCTCTTCTGCTGATAGCAGCCTTAGTATCCGCAATTTCTTTTTTGTCGCGCTCCAAATCCACAAGCAGCGTATCCACTTTCTTCTGTTGAACCCCAATCTTCTGTTTGGCGGCATCTAAAATATCCTTTGCCAGTCCTATCTTTTGCGCTATCTCGAAAGCATAGGAACTTCCAGGCTTTCCTATCTGCAAGATATAAAGAGGTTGCATCTTTTCGTTGTCAAACAACATAGATGCATTTTCCAAGCCTTGGGTGTGGCTGGCAAAAACTTTAAGATTCGAATAGTGGGTTGTGATGACACCCCTCACCTGCTTCTTATTGAGATGTTCGAGCACCGCTTCCGCTATGGGCCCACCAAACTGCGGATCCGTTCCTGTACCAAATTCGTCGATAAGCACTAAGGTACGTCCATTGGCAAAGGTCGTAAAATGCTTCATCTTAGATAAATGAGCCGAATAGGTGCTCAGATCGCTTTCTATAGACTGATCATCACCAATGTCGGCGAAAATCTGCTTGAAAACACCCACCTTCGATCGCTCATCGGCAGGGATGAGCAATCCCGACTGCACCATTAACTGCAATAATCCCACTGTCTTCATACAGACCGACTTACCTCCTGCATTAGGTCCCGAGACCAAAATTATACGGTTCGTACTATCTATTTGAATGTTCAACGGGACTACCGCATGAGACTTCTCTTTTATGCTGTTAAGATATAACAAAGGGTGACGAGCCTCAATAAGGCTGATGCTTGCTTCTTTGTCCAAGATAGGCATGTTGGCCTCCAAGTCTATGGCAAACAAAGCTTTAGCACGAACGAAGTCCACCTTGGTCAGCAATCCGTGGTATGATAATAACAAAGGAACGTACGGTCTTAGTTCGTTGGTGATTTCCGTGAGTATACGTACCACCTCCCGTCTTCTATCGAATTCCAAGTCCCTGATCTTATTATTAAGGTGGAAGACTTCTTCCGGCTCAATATAGGCGGTCTGTCCTGTGGCCGACTCATCATGTATAAGGCCTTTCAGTTTACGTTTGTTTTCGGCAAGGATAGGGATACAAAGTCTTCCCTCTCTGATGGTAAGTCCACCGTCAGCAGTCCAGCCGTTGGCTTGCGCTTGACGGAAAACCATATCCAGCCGCTTGCGCGCTTCCTGCTCTGACTTCAGAATTTCATGTGTAATAGCTTCCAACAGACGAGAAGCGTTATTGCGCACCTTTCCATTTTCATCCAACACCTTCTCTATCGAACGGACTATAGACTTTTCTATAGGAAGATGTTCGAAAAGCAGCTCCAGATGTGCATATTGTCCTTCGCGTTCATTAAAATAGCGGATAATATTAAACACAGTTCTTAGAGCCAGCAACATGCGATACAGCTCTTCTTCTAAAAGGAAGGCCCCTTCTAGCTTAACCTTTTCGGCTAAAGGCTTTATAGCGTATATATGATCAACAGGCAGCGGCTCATCATGCAAAAGCAGCTGCTTGAATTCATGGGTCTGTCGTAAAAAGCGATCTATCTGGTCGAGCTTGGTCTGCGGTTGGATTTTATCAACCATATTACGTCCAGCCTCACTCAAACACTTCTCCTTGATCAGCTCTCTGATTTCGGAAAAACCTAACTTATCTATGGCGTTTTCAGGATATATCATAAAAGAAAAAGTCTTTATTGTTGTTGGACACGTTGAAGCCCCTTGCCTCCTATTTTTCTGGAGACGGGTTTCGTTGGCACCTGTTCCTCTGCCGGCTGCAGCACTTCTTGAGCCTCAGCTTCAGGTGTTCCTCCTTGTGGTGTTTGTGGTACTGAAGGTGCCGTCAGCTGCACAGTCGGCGTATTGCTTGCGGTATAGCCCAGCTGCAAATAACGTTTTATAATGTTCGGAACAAAAGATTCATAGAAGCTCTCTCCCAACTTTTGAATGTTGCGAAGATTCACCTTAGGTACGACAACGGTAGAATCATTTTTAACGGTGTCCACACTAAGTAGCGGATATAACTCTTTGCTGAATCTTCCCTTCAAACTATCCGGCAACTGATAGTTGATTATCCGGATAGGATTTATATTCATTTGCGAAACAAAATAATCTAAGCCGAAATTTAGGAAAAACTGCTTCGAATAATCTATATAGTTCTGGATTTTATCATCGCCTTTATAATAGTACCGTAGGTTCTGCAAGTTAGAATAAAGACGTTGCATATAATTGATACGGTTTATGCTATCCTGCACGAAAGCCGTTCGCACAGAATCCTCCACTCGGGCCACCCTTTCATATTGTGAGAGATTTTCCTGAACCTTTTTATATACTTTTTCCGTCAATTCCGGATTGCCGTAGTAGTAGTCTACATTACGAATAAACAATGCAGAGTCTAATTTGAATCTTTCAAATACCTTTCCGTACAGTACAGGCATGACCTTACGGGCACTGTCTGTAGGTAGGCTGTTGAGATATCCATCTATCAAAGATACTTCGGTCAGAATCTCCGACATCTTCTTCTCAGAGACTACGCCTTCAGGTCTTTTCTTACCGCAAGAAATAATCAGAAAAAACGAAATAATTATGCTGTATAATAACCTTTGCATTGCTTAAATTTGTACAAATTTACGAAATGATACCTTTGTATCGGTACATCTTGTAAAATAATCATTTTATCTTCTAACAAATAAAAATCGAGAATGAGTATAGCAGCAAACATTGAGGAGTTTCAGAAAGAGTTGTCACCGCTAGGAGTAACATTGGTAGCTGTTTCAAAGACAAAATCCGTAGAAGAAATACAAGAAGCTTATGATGCCGGGCAGCGCATCTTTGGGGAGAATCTGGTACAAGAACTGGTAGAGAAGTACGAAAAGCTTCCTAAAGATATTCAATGGCATCTTATCGGTCACCTGCAGACCAACAAAGTGAAGTATATTGCTCCTTTCATCAACATGATTGAATCGGTAGACTCATTGAAATTGTTGAAAGAGATTAATAAGCATGCTTTGAAGCACGATAGGATAATCGATTGTTTGTTGCAAGTATATATCGCATCGGAAAGTACTAAATTCGGATTGGATCATGTAGAGCTCATAGAGCTGTTAGAAAGTGAGGAGTTTGCATCCCTTAAAAATGTGCGTATCCGTGGCCTTATGGGTATCGCTACCAATACCGAGAATGAAAAAGAAATCAAAGAAGAATTTTATGAACTGAAAACCTTGTTCGACGGTATCAAAGTGAGCTACTTTAGAAATGAAGAGACGTTCGACACTTTATCTATGGGTATGTCTTCCGACTACAAGATAGCCATCGAACAAGGAAGTAACCTTGTACGCCTAGGCAGTGTCTTGTTTGGAAAACGCATCATAAAACATTATAAAGCATAATAACTAATTTTAAGAAATCGTAGATGCTCAAAGTTGCATACATCTTATTGACTATTTTTTTGACCTCTTGTAATTCTTTAAGTCAAAACAATAATAATACTGAAAAAGAATATTTTACACCAAAGGACACAATATCTTATGTTTACAAGAGTTTCAAAGATATAAGTCAGTATCTCGTTTCGAACGAAGATAAAACAGACACGGCATATTTTGCAATTAGCTACCCAGAATTTGAGGACCCCGGTCTTAACGAAGCTGTACGTCCTTACATTCTGTTAGACGGCGACAGCTCCATACAACAGGCTTCCGAAAATTTTATCATGAGCTACAATGAATTTGTGGAGGAAAACAGTACCAAATATATTTTCTTTCCATGGTACAAGAATGTGGTTGCTACCGTATGGATTAACACTCCTTTAGTATTGACCTTATCCACCTTTGTCGATGAATATACTGGAGGGGCACACGGTTTACATTATAATATATTATCCAATATAGATGTTACCACAAAAAGAAAAATAGAGCTCAAGGATATTATTCAGAAAGAAAAGATGAAAGATTTTACGAAGAAAGCCGAAACTTTATTTCGTAAATTGGAAAATTTATCTCAAAATGAAAGTTTGGAAGATAAATTTTTTTTCGAAAATGGTATTTTTGCGCTCAACGATAATTTTGGATTGACCAAGTCCAATCTTGTCTTTTATTTTAATGAATATGAAATCAAGCCGTACGCTGAAGGGCCTACCACACTCGAAATCCCTTACGAAGAGATTGATGAGTTTTTGAGTCCCCAAGGAAAAACGTATGTGGCAAGCTTAAAAAATCTTTAGACATTCCTATTAGTAACTTAGTACATGCAGGTATTCAAATTTGGAGGTGCTTCTGTTAAGAATGCAGAAAATATAAAAAATGTAGCATCCATCATTGCGAAATATAAGACATCAGAACTATTGGTAGTGGTCTCTGCCATCAACAAAACCACAAATACACTGGAACAAGTCGTAAATGCCTATTATCATCAGACAGAAGATCCGCACCACTATTTGAATGAAATTAAGGCCGAACATTTTGCTATCCTAGACGATTTGTTTGAAGACAGCTCCCATCCTATCTACAATGAGATTTCTAACACCTTCGTAGAAGTAGAATGGATTTTAGAGGAAGAACCGCAGGATGCTTATGACTACTTGTATGACCAAATTGTCTCTTTAGGCGAGATTTTATCTTCTAAAGTCATTGCAGCCTATACGCAGCATATTGGTATGTCTACCAAGTGGGTAGATGCCCGTGACTACATACAGACGGACAACACCTTCAGAGAAGCAAAAGTAAACTGGAGCCTTACCGAAGACCGTATACGAAGAGACCTTCCTTCTATATTGGATGATTTTATAATCATCACACAAGGATTTATAGGATCTACTTCGGAAAACTTCACCACCACCTTAGGACGGGAAGGTTCAGACTATACGGCGGCAATCTTTGCATCGTGTCTAAATGCTGAAGACATCACCATTTGGAAAGATGTGCCGGGAGTGTTGAATGCTGACCCTAAATGGTTTGATCATACCGAACTTATTCCGGAACTGTCGTACACCGACGCTATAGAATTGACCTACTACGGTGCTACCGTAATTCACCCGAAGACAATAAAACCACTACAAAATAAAAAAATAACGCTGAATGTACGATCGTTTCTAACTCCCGAAAATCCAGGGACCGTGATTCGTACGACAAACCAGACGTTGCCTGTCCCTTCCTTTATCTTCAAGGTAGATCAGGTCTTTTTCAACATTCAGCCTCGCGACTTTTCCTTTATCGTGGAGGACAACCTGTCGCACATCTTCAGCCTGTTGCATCAGCATCGCATCAAAATTAATATGATGCACAACAGTGCCATCAGCTTTGCCATAAGTGTGGATAATACAGGAGATAATATAAAAGCCTTTTGTGGAGATTTGGAGAAAAGATATAAGGTAGAAGTACAAAAAGGATTGGAATTAATCACTATCCGTTATTATAATCAGCAAACTATTGATCGAGTATTAGTAAATAAGGAAATTATTCGCGAACTTAAGGATCAATATACTTGTCAAATTTTGGTTAAAGATTTGAATGAATAAGCATATTTTAGATAAGGAGGTTCAGGAATATATTCAGGCTAACAGAATGTTGGACCCCTTCACTATTGCTTTTCAGAAAAGTCCTTTTGAGCACGTGAGCTCTTCTGAGCTGGCCGCGCAAATCGATGGTTGGCAGCGTGCCTGCAAAAAACTGCCTACTTGGGCTTATTCTCCTAACATTTATTATCCTGACCGTATCAACCTTGAACAATGCTCGTCAGAGCATACCGCTTTGGTAAAACAGTCTCTGATCCGTAAGGGTAGCAAAGTTGTGGATATTACGGGAGGCTTCAGCGTAGACAGTTGCTATATGGCGCAAGAAGCAGAAATCGTAGTACATTGCGAGCTCAACGAAAGTCTATCGCAAATCGTCAAGCATAACGCCGAACAGCTGGGGGTTCGCAACTTGGTGCCTCTCTTTATTGACGGTGTCAAGTTTGTCGAAGCGCAAGAAGATGACTCTCTGGATTACATTTACATAGATCCTTCACGTAGAGTAAACAATACAAGGGTATTTTTGCTGGAAGATTGCGAACCGAATATTGTAGCGCTTCAAGATATGTTTTTGCGTAAAGCGCGATATGTAATCAGCAAGATTTCCCCTCTTATGGATATCAATTTGGCTCTATTGAAGCTTAAACATGTCAAACTACTCTATGTCATCAGCCTTGATGGCGACTGTAAGGAGCTCTTATTTTTGCAGGATAGATATCATGAGGGAGAAACCAGAATAACGGCAATACGTCTTTTTTCTGATCAGTTGCAAAAGGTGACCTTCACACAGGAAGCAGAGAAAACCACGCTAATAAAGACCTCACACCCATTACAATATCTATACGATCCTGATGTTGCAGTGACCAAGGCGGGGGCATTCAAAAGTGTTGCTAAAGAGTTTAATTTGTTTAAGCTACATACCCACACCCACCTTTATACGTCGGACAGTGTCGTGTCAGACTTTCCGGGAAGGATTTTTAAGATCGAAAATCTGTATTCCTTGTCAGAGTTTAAGAAGCTTTCTCCCTTTGCCAAAGCCAATGTTGCTACTAAAAACTTTCCGATGAAAGTTGAGGACATACGCAAACGCTTCAAAATCAAAGACGGAGGCGAAGACTATCTGTTTTTTGCGACGGACTATGCCGATAACCTCATCGTCATCCACGGCAAAAAACTTTCATAAAAGACACTCACTTTACATTCTTGTTGCCCATTCCTAGTATCTTTATGCTACTATGGGAAAATTGAAAATATCTGCACTGGAGTTAGCGACAATCTGTAAGGATAGCACTCCGGCCGAAGCTATACAGCGCGCCGTGGAAGGAGCTCAACATATAGAAAAGTTAGGGTTCGAGCGCATATGGCTTGCCGAACATCATAACATGCCTCACATAGCGAGTTCTGCAACCTCCGTACTTATCGGTCATATTGCAGGCAAAACCTCTACCATACGGGTAGGTTCTGGTGGTATCATGCTGCCCAACCATACCCCTCTGGTCATTGCGGAACAGTTTGGCACCTTGGAAAGCATCTATCCCGGCCGTATAGACTTGGGACTGGGGCGCGCTCCCGGAACGGATCAGCTTACTGCTATGGCCCTACGTCGAAACAACTTGAATACTTCGTTCTACTTTAAAGACGACATCCTTGAATTGCAGCAATATTTTGATGAGAGCAATGTCACAGCGAAGGTACGTGCTTTTCCAGGAGAAGGTCTAAACATACCTATGTATATTCTAGGTTCCAGCACGGACAGTGCCTATCTTGCTGCAGAGCTAGGACTTCCCTATGCTTTTGCCGCCCATTTTGCTCCAGCCATGCTTAAACAGGCTTCGGAAATCTACCACGAAAGATTCCAGCCGTCCAAATACTGTCAGAAACCTTACTTCATCGTCTGCGTAAATGTTATTGCCGCCGACACGGTGGAAGAAGCGGAATATCTATCGACCAGTCTTTTCAATATGTTTGCGGGTATCATCACCAATCTGCGTCGTCCTCTTTCACCTCCTACCGATAAGCCTATTTATCATGGCATTACCGAAATTGAAAATGCCGTTCAAAGTATGGTAAACTGTACCTTTATAGGAACAGAAAAGGAAATACGTGAGGGAATATTAGATTTTGCCAAGATGCATCAGGCTGATGAAATCATGACCACAAACTATATCTATGACAATAATAAACGGTTAAAGGCTTTTGATATCATCGCAAAAGCTTTAATACAAAAATAAAGATGAGGAGAAATCTACTTACCATTATAATCTTGATAGCGCTATTTTCGGCATGTAACAATCCGAAGACAGAATCAACTGCACAAGATTCTTCTAGCGTGAGAGTAATAGGAGACAAAGAACGCTGGAATCCAATGCTAGAGGTTGAAGACAGCACCATATTACTTTCTGGCACGTACAGATTTACACCGAAAGAACATCTTAAAAGCCTGTTGACGTCGCGAAACTGGAAAGAAATCTATAAACAAGATGACCATTATATGGTAGGCACAGCACAATATACGCTCTCAACTGTTGAGGAAGATCCCTGCTCCGGTCTCCCGGCACAGGAAATAGTCTCCCATCGTAATGCTTTGCTGATGTTTTCCATAGCAAATGTTACCGAAGGAAAACTTGACACGGTGGCCTTTTCCGAATCTATCATCTATCCCGGAAAGCCATGGACATTTACCTTTAACGGTAGCGCATATACATTGGAAGCGGAAGGTATAACCTTTTACAGTGAAGATGGCCGCAATCCTGAAGGACATTACACCTTAAAATTATTTGCAGCAGCCTATACTGAAGGAATTACACTCATTCATCAATCACAATACGATGACACCTGTACAGAAATAGTGATGATAACGGATCTGGATAGAGATGGATTTCCGGATTTCATTCTGTCAAGTCCTCAGCATTACGAAATAGAACGGTATCTTATTATTCTATCTTCGGAAAACAAAATGTATGAAGGAAGAAGAAATTTCGACTGTTAAAAAAGGGCTACCCATAGTAGCCCTTTTTAATTATCTTATTTACCTAGTCGGGTCAGTATTCTTTCCATTTCATCTATCACCTTATTGATTTTTGCTATAGTAAGATCAAAAGGTTCCGATGTATTCATATCTACACCAGCATCCTTTAATAGATCTACAGGATACTTTGTGCTGCCGGAAGATAGAAAGTTCAAATATTTTTCCAAATCACTTTTTGAGCCTTTGAGCACCTTTTCGGACAAAGCTGTTGAAGCAGTGAAAGAAGTAGCATATTGATAAACGTAGAAGTTATAGTAGAAATGCGGGATGTAAGACCATTCTGACTTCACATTATCGTCAACGATACACACATTTTTGTCATGTCCATAGTATTTGCGGGTAAGCTCAAGATACATTTTGTCGAAGTCCTCCCCCGTTAGGGCTTCACCTTTTGCTGCTTTATCATGAATCATCAGCTCAAATTCGGCAAACTGTGTCTGACGGAATAAAGTGCCTTTTGCACCTTCTAGATAGTTCCCTAATATTGCCAAGCGTGTTCTGTCGTCCTTAATCTGTTTCAGCATATAGTCGTTCAAGAGCTCCTCATTGAAGGTTGAAGCTACCTCGGCCACGAAAATGGAATAATTGGCATTGGCAAAGTGCTGCTTCTTGTTGGTCAGGTAGCTGTGCATGGTATGTCCTAGCTCGTGTGTAAGCGTAGATACATCATTGTACTTGCCGTTGTAATTCATCAGAATGTAAGGATGCACATCGTAAACCGAACCGTTAGAATAAGCACCAGATCGTTTACCTTCGTTTGGATACATGTCTATCCAACGTTCATTGAAGGCTCTCTTGGCGACAGCAATATAATCTTCTCCCAGCGGCTTTAAAGATTTCAAGACATGCTCAATAGCTTCTTCCACTGTATATGACAAGTCTACTTGTTCGACCAGTGGAGCGTATAGATCATAATAATGCAGGGTATCTACGCCCAACATACGTCTACGAAGGTTCAGATATCGGTGGAAGGTAGCCAAGTTATCATTTACATTCTTCACAAGATTATGATATACGCCCGTAGGAATATTGTCGGCATCTAGGGCGCGTTCCAATGTGCTGTTGTAATTTCTAGCTTTGGTAGCAAACAATGCCGCATTGATGTTGCCCGACAGCTGAGCGCCAAAGGTGCGATGAAACTCGTGAAGCTTGCCAAAGTAAGTTTCAAAAACTTTTTTACGCACATTGCGATCTTTGCTTTCCCTGTATAATGCAAAGTTTGCTGGATTAAGACGAACAGCCTTACCGTCAATCTCTATTTCCGGATGTGGAAATTCGGCATTGAAGAAAGTGCTATATATGGTTGATGCGTTGCCAGACATCAGGGAAGAATAAGCCATCACCTTCTCTACCTCTTCTGATCCACGGTGTGCCCGCTTGCGCAACAGGTCTTTCAGATAAAATTGATACACCTCTAGCCCTTTCGCCTGCGACACAAACTGTGAAATCTTATTCTCATCCAAAGAGGCTAGTAATTCAGGCTCTAAATAAGAAGTCAACGCACTGTACTGGGCAAAGACTTGTTGTAATTCCTGCTTCATACCCGCATATTTGGTAACGCGTGTGTCCTGATCGGACTTCATGGAAGCATAGCTAAACAGTCGCGTCATCTCTTTTGCCAGCGAAGTGTTGAGCTCCAGCGCTTCCAAAAGTGTCGCGGCGGACTGTGTAAGCTTTCCCTTATATTTACCCATCTGCTGCATGGCCTCCTGTATACGTTCCTTCTCCGCCTTCCACACATCATCTGTTTTGTAAATATCTTCCAAATTCCATTTGTATTTATCCGGAACCTCGTCTCTTACTTTCATCTGTGAAAATGCTACGGATGAAGACAATAACATAATAGCTGTAAATAAAGTTGATTTCATCTTCTCTATATTTCGTAATCTGTGCTGAATTTACAAAAATTTATACGTTTAACGACATGTTACACATAAAAAAGGCAGGGCAGCAATTCTTTATTTCTATTATTTTGGCATCCTAATTGAAAATTCTTCCTAAACAGCTTTTTATTTTCTAAATTGATATGATAAACATCACCCTATGAATTTCATTTTTGATAAGGACATTATTTTGGAAAACGATGCTGTACAGCTACGTCCCATCCTACTTACCGATTTTGAGTATTTAAAACCTTTAGCTATTGGCGATAAAAAGCTTTTAGAATACTCTCCCAAGCCTATATACACCGAACCTTTGCTTCTTAACTTTATCAAAGAGGCCATCCTCAACCGTGAGAATCAAACACGTTATACATTTATCGCCTATTGTAAGAAAACACAAGCTTATGCAGGCTGTACCAGCTTTATGAATATATCCAACCACGATGATAAGCTGGAAATCGGAGGTACTTGGTTTGGACGTACCTTTCATCGCAGTGGGGTGAACCGTAACTGCAAATATCTGATGCTAGAATATGCTTTCGAGAGGCTGCTGGCTGAACGCATCGAGTTCAAAACCGATGAAAGAAATATCGTATCACGAAAAGCCATAGAAGCTATTGGCGGCAAAATGGAGGGTGTTTTTCGGCATCACATGCTGCTTTCGGATGGCCATCGCCGAAATACTGTATATTATAGCATTTTAAGAGAGGAATGGCCTGACTTAAAAGTTAAACTTCTGAAATAAAGAATATTAACAGAAATTAGTGCTTAAAACCTAAATTATTGTATTATGTCAACAACATCATCGCTGATTCAAGGCATAGATACTATCATCATACGGGTAAGTCATGCCGCCAATGCTAAAAAATGGTATACGGAAACATTGGGATTCAATGTCTTATTTGAAGATGAAAGTATGGGACTTGTGGTCTTAGACACAGGCGGTCCTTCAAGCCTGACGCTTTGGAAAACAGATCAGCCCATAAAGGGTGACTCCAAGACAAGTGCCTATCCTATCTTCAAAACAAAAGATGCAGAAGCTTTGCGTAATGAGTTGGAGAAAAAAGATGTTAAGGTTGATGCCATAGAGCAAGATGAATATGTAAAATTTTTCCATTTTTATGACCCTGACGGCAACATGCTCGAAGCGTGTCAATTATTACAATAGCCAAAAGAGAGTTACTCTCTTTTGGCTTTAATGTCGAATAAAAAATGATTACAATGATATGGAACGTCCAATAGGCTTAACCAAAGATGTAGGATGGCAGTTCGGCATACGAAGAACTATTCCTTCCAGCAAAGAAAAAGTTTGGGATTTTATGTTTTCTCATGTTGGAGAACAGATATGGATGCAACATGTAGAAAAAGAGTTTACGACTTTTAAACCCTACTCTCACATTCGTACGAAATGGCGATTGCCGGGCTGGGACAACAATGCCACCATACAGCTTCGCATCATGGGTAATGAAAATAAAGCTACTATAGCCTTTCATGTTGAACGTCTATTAAGTAAAGAGCAGCGCGTGCAAACCAGTGAGTATCTGTCAAAAGTCATGGATAATCTTATCCTTAAACTGAAATAAGGAAAAATTTTATTAATGAATTTCAAAGACACATTCATCTTTATCCTCTTTGACATGAAATAATCAAATGTGCTTAATTCTCCTGCTGTTATCGCTACGATGACAAATAAGAACGCTCTGATAGAATGTGAAAAGAGCTGGTCACTAAAGAATCTAGAACCAACTCTTTCTAAAGATCATTTTTTATTAAAGAAGAAAAAGCTTATTTGCTCTTCATCAAATGGAGCGCAAGAAAGTTTACTTATTCTATCCACTTCAACTTTATACGGATGGGTTGCTCTAACACTTCCCGGACGTAATTCATCTTCATAAGTTCCATATTGCGGAATATGAGGATTTCCTTTTTATCATCATTGAAGCAGATATGAGAGACATTGCTTTTACCCCATGAAAAAGGCCATTGAGTAGTAAACAAAGTACCGCTTCCTCGCTTTTGGAAAATATATTTATTGCCTTTTTTCTCTAGTTTTACCACTTCTTCAGGACTAAATAGCCATAACGTTTTATCCAATACTAATCCGGCTTTCACATTGCGGAAAGAGAAATCCTGAGGGAGGTTTTGTAATAAATCTTCTACCTTCCACTTTTTTAAAACATTTTTGTGGGTTTTATCTACCTGCAATATTTCTCCTTCTTTCGTCTTCACCAGCCAATATTTACCATTATCTATAAAAGCAATTTGCTTTTGAGGTAGATAGCTATATATGTCGGTCAATATTTCTTTACTACTTTTGATTGTAAAGCTATCGTTGCTTTCCTCGGTGATATAGACAAGATCACCAAACAGTAAATGTTGCTTCCCGCCTTCATACCAATTTGCATCCGGTGTTGGCCAGGTCCCCTTGAGAACAAACTTACCGTTGTCTTCCTCCCCATTCAGAATACCCACATAGTCAGCCTTGTCGTTGGCTTTCGGTTTTATGTTGCCTTGGATATGGTAATAAGCCACTACATTGTCATACTTTTCAAAACGTGCGGCTACAGACATGGCATGCCAATGGTTTGATACGACGAAAACCGTATCCTTCGGCTGGATGATTTGTTCACCCTTTTCATCACAAAGTATTCTACTGAAGACATAGTTCTGTACCGTCGTTTTCGCATTTTCCTCCTTGAATATTTTTCGTTTATCTACGCCGCGCTTGATAAGAGTTTCCGCCATGATAGAGGCCTCACAGATGGCGGAGTTATGTGCCCCACATCCTCCGCTGACGATAATTCTGTCGACAGGTCTATTTTTCTGGAATTCGTAAGCAATTTCTATTCTTTCCTTCAAGGTTGTCATGTCGGCAGATCCTAGCACAAGCATAACAGTCTTTGGCTGCTGGCCCAAAACACAACCGACAATTGATAAAATGGAGATTAATACACTTACTAAAACTTTCATAATCGTTCTTTGGATAAAAAAGGAGCTTAACCTCTCGGAAAGCTCCTTTCTAAAATATAGAATACTTTTTAATTATTGTCTTTTTACTTTTACAATTTTACGGATAACATAGTTGTTCATATCTGCAATATAAATATTTCCTTCGTCATCCACTGTGACATCTGTAGGGTTATAAAATCTGGACTCTCCCTGTTTGCCGTTTACGAAGCCGTAATCACTGAGGTTAGGAATACCCGCGATGGTAGACACCTGACCGTTCTTTAGCATACGCACACACTGATTTTTGCCGGCAGTACCTTCAAGCTCAGTAATATAGATAACCCCATTTTTATCGATTTCAATGCCCCAAGGGTTGTTGAAACGTGCTTTCAGGGCTTCGCCATCCACATGTCCTCCCGAGCCAGCGGCACTTCCACCGGATCCTGCTATAGTCACTGTCTCTCCTGTTTTCACATTGGTTTTGCGGATGCGCTGGCCGTAACGGTCGGCGACATACAGAAATCCATCTTTACTCATACACACGGCTGTCGGGCGGTTGTTTGTCACATTAGGCCATACCCCATCACGTATGCCGGGACTACCAAAGATTCCGCTCAGCGTAGCCACTCTACCATCTGGTGAGATCTTGCGCACACAGTGGTTGGCCGCATCCGCCACATATACATTAAAGTCATCATCCACGGCAATACCTGTTACGGTATTAAACAAAGCTGTAGTACCTATACCATCTGTATAGCCGGAAGTGTTGCTTCCTGCTCCTCCTGCAAGGGTAGTCACCACGCCGTTGATTAGGTCTATCTTACGGATTCTATGGTTTCCGTTGTCGGCAACATAAATATTCCCCAACTTATCCACTGCTGTTTTGTAAGGGTTATAGAAGCTTGCCGTTTCAATGGGACCATCTACCCGACCCGAAGTTCCTGTTCCAGCGATAAGGATTACCTGTCCGTCTTTGGTGATACGTTTTATACTGTGTGCACTACGGTCCGCCACGATAAGGTCTCCTGTCGTTGGGTCATACGACACCCCGTTAGGGAGCATGAACCGCGCTTGGTCCTTATCGCCCAACACATTGCCCTGCACCCCAGGCGTACCGGCATAGGTGGTGGTTATATAGTCGTATTCTATTTCGTTGCCATCTTCATCCAATTCGGTTTCTGACTTTCCATAAGTAAAAGAAGGACCGTTCGTTGTTCTGTTTTTCACGGTGATGGTTACTATACCGGTACTAGCTCCATACGGTACTTTTACCGTAAGTAGGCTGTCCGTGGCGGTAAGAACTTCCGCTCTTATACCTGCAAAACGAACAATATTTTCAGAAGGTATTGGCGAAAAACGCTTACCCTTCAAGGTTACTATAGTCTCTTCCATCCCTATATTAGGACTGATGGAGGTTATGTAGGGGCTTTGTGGCTCAGGGATACCACTGCTACTTTCTTTGGAGCAGGAAGCCGCAAAGAATAGTATTAAAGCGAAAAACAAAAAAATCTTTTTCATATCGTCTAATAAATGATTAGTCTACGTTTTGATACACATTAAAATCATCTATGTTAAGCATACCGTTTTGTCCATTCGGATAGTCGTCATAGCCTAACTTGCGGATTCTGAAGCGCACCTTACCATGAATATTCACATTGAAGGTCACTACCGCAGGGTTCTTGGTGTTTGTCTCCATGACGGTTTCACCTATCTTGGTCCAGGTAGCTCCCTCATCTTGAGAGTATTCTAGATCCCAAGCTGAAGCTACCTTAGGATCTGTGGTGTACAGACCGTAGATAGCATGTACCACTTCCACCTTAGAAGCTCCGTTAGGTAGGTCAAACTTCATTTCCAAGTATGCAGACTGATTGATTTTCTCACGAAGACGTATACATTGTACTCCATTCAACGGATTAAAACGATCATAGCGAGGCTCGTCGCCTATCACTGCTTGATAAAGACGCCAAGGGCCTGTGCTAAATTCCACGACATCATCTATCTCCGGCATGATGTACTGCGATTTAACGGAAGAAGATACCCCTTCGAATGTTTCAGGGAATCCAAAATAAGGAGCTCCTGTTTCGTTAAAAACGTCCTCGCTATTGCGGATTTTCAATAACATCTTAGCCCTATTATAATAATCAGCATCCGGATTGAAATATGTAGGAATGCCGACAAAATCAGCCACCAGAGGGAGCGACTTATCCGCGAAGGAAGCTGTATTCATCGTATAGAGATATACCCTACTGGCACTTTCTGTAGCAAACTGAGCTTCTCCTTTATATGGTTGACCGTTGGTGATACCTTCAAAAGACATACCTGACAACTGCACCAACGTGCTTTCATAGGTATAGAAATTTGAATACAAAGAAATCAAGTCCACCTTATGAGGAGTCACGACATTACTCGAAGAAACTTTGGTGACACGGTCAAATTTGAAATCCGTCCCCGTAATTTTCAGCGCTCCGTTTTTGCGGGTCAACACCGTATTATCAATATTAATTTTTACGGAGTCACCGAGCTTGAAGTTCGTACTTTCATCATTAAAAGAAAATATCAAACCTGTAACCGTACCACGGAAGGTATTCTGTACGACAAGTTCATTTTTAGCAAAATTACCATTGTCAACATCGGAAATGACAATTCCTGCCAGCTCAAAAGCTCCTTTGAAATCTTCTTTCTTCAGAGGCACATCGTCTCCTATATGTAGGGCCTTAATATTCGCCATAGGCATGACAGTACTAAGCACCCCTCCTGACTCGTATTCGTTTTTTCTACACGAAAACAACGTTACAAGCATCAATGCTAAAAGAAATATATTTAAAAATCTGTTGTTCATCGTCTTAATTATTTGTTCCACCAAACTTTTGTTTTCATATCATCTCCTCCCATCTGTTCTACGGCCTTTTGGTAGTTTTCACGGTTTAATGTCTGCACATTCACAGGATATTTCAGGCGCGTAGGCATTACGCCGTCATTATGTAATCCTTGACCTTTAGGCAAGGTTGGGAATCCTGTACGGCGATGCTCTATCCAGCTTTGGAAATCTGTGAAGAACAAGGCATAGTATTTTTGTAGGATGATACGTTCTAGTTTACGATCATCGTTGGTATAGGGATCCCAAGCTGCAGAAGTGGTAACGAAGTAGTTGGCCGGAACAGTTCCTCCCCACAGGGTGATACCAGCCGACACCCCATCCTTATAGAAGGTCTCCACATCACCGTCGATGTAGCCTTTCAACGCACATTCAGCAAGGATAAGCTTTAGTTCGCCATAGTTCATGATGTTACCCAAGAGCGGCTCTTGTTTTAATGCTTCCAAGTATTGTGAACGTGGAGAAGGTACCTGACCTACAGGATATCCACTAGGGATACCTTCAAAGACACCGTCCTTTTTTGAAGCCCATCTATCCAGACGAGGATCATTCCAGTTGTTCAGGTTGTCGATGAAGAAGGTAGTATAGCCACTGTTGGTGACGAAGTCTACGTTACGGTATTCATGGAATTCCGAAAGATATGGCGCTGTGGTTTCAAAACGCAAAATCGCACTGTCATTGTTGTTGGCAAAAATAGGATAGTTGGACTTGCGTGTATCCACAATCTCTTTGATTTTCTCTACAGCTCCGAGCTCTCCCGTACCTGAAACACGCAACAGCAGACGTAGATATAGCGAATTGCCAAACTTACGCCATTTGGTAAGGTCTCCCTTATAAAGAGGATCTAACGACTTTTCGTCATCAGTTAATGAAGCGGTCTTAAAAAGCTCGTTAGCCTCTTCCAGCTTGCGGAACAAGTCTTCGTAGATATCTTTCTGTCTGTCAAACTTAGGCTGCAATACCAGCTGACGTCCTTTGTTGGCATCGAAGTAAGGCACATCCCCGTATACATCGGTAATGAGTGAAGATACCCAAGCGTCCAACACCAGTGAAATAGCTTTGTAAGCATCACTGTTGACCGCTTCAGCACCGGCATAGATGTCGCGAATGTTTGTCAGCTGCAGATACCAGTTGTTCCACATATAGTCCGACTCCTGAGGACGTATTACATAGCGGTGGATTTCGTCTGCATCCGAGATGGCCACATGTACCTGCATAAGCTCATGTGTCAACCGTAAGCATCTGTTGAGGTTACGTTTTATGACATCGTGTATTGCAGGTCCTAGTAATGTTTCGGGAGTAGTAAATTTAGCTCCATCCTTACTTGTGTTAAGTTCAATAAAGTCTTTAGTACATGAACTAACAAGGCAGCTGGTAGCAAGAAGTATATTAACAAAAATCTTTTTCATGATTGTTCAGATTAAAAACTAACAGTCAGGTTCAAGCCGAAATTTCTTGTTGAAGGGAACTGAGCTACCTCAAATCCACGCTGGATATCGCTGTTGGCCAATGTTCCGAATTCCGGATCATATGCTGGCCAGTCACTCCATGTGAAGAGGTCTCTTCCATATACCCCTATTACGGCACGCTGCAATTTTGATTTCTTTAAGAATTTAGCAGGTAGCGTATAGTCGAATCGCACCTCACGCAGCTTGATGAAGTCCGTACTAAAGGTGTTAGCCTCCACATTGTCGCTCTTGAAATGTTCGTTATAGTACGTACCAATCTGCTCGGCTACGACATCATTCGGTCTATAAGTACCATCAGGATTCACCTGCACACCATCACCAATTATACCATTGTAACGTCCTGGTAATGTGTTTTTCAACTTACCCATTGTAGAGCCTATAACGTGAGTATGGGAGTACGCAACAGCACCATATTGACCATCCACCAGCACTTTCAATCTGAACTGCTTATACTTAAAGGTGTTGGTAAAACCCCACGTAAAATCAGGGGTTGCATTTCCTAAATAAAGGATATCTTCTGTCAAAGTAGGGTAACCCTGAGCGTTGTAGATGATCTTTCCTTCCGGATTACGCTTGTAGCCTAGGCCGTACAAGTCTCCCATTCTTCCACCCACACGGGCTTCCATGGTACCACGAGGACCACTTTGCATCAGATAGGTAGAAACACTATCCGCCAAAGAAATTACCTTATTGCGATTGGTAGAGAAGTTACCTGCTACCTCCCAAGTTAACCCTTTATTCACCTTGACAGGCGTTCCTGATATCTGCAACTCAAAACCTTTATTCTGAATCTCTCCAGAGTTCATCATGATATAGCTGTATCCTGTAGCACGATCTACCGGAACACGCAAAATCTGATCATGTACATTACTTACATAATAGGTAGCATCAATTCCTAGACGGCTGTTGAACATGCGGAAGTCTGTTCCTACCTCTATAGTTTTTGAAAGCTCGTTTTTCAGATTAGGGTTTGCAATATAGGTAGGGTTTGCCATCCCCGAAGGATAAGCTTCTTTTGACACGTAGTTGTAACTAGTAAGATATGGTGTCACACCACCACCTCCTACCTGCGAATAAGAAGCTCTAAGTTTCCAGAATGAAATTTTTCTTGGAAGATTTAAGATTTCATTCATGGCAGCACTTAAGTTCACCGAAGGATAGAAGAAACTGATATTATTTTTTGAATTTTCCGAGGCTAATACCGAAGCCCAGTCATTACGTCCTGTGATGTCTAGGAAAAGGTAGTCGTTATACGAGAATTGTGCCATACCGTAAAGGCTGCTTGTAGCATATTCTTTAGTCGTTGATGTCGAGGTCACGCGGTCCAGACGGTTGGCAAAAGTATAAATTCCAGGATATCTTAAGCGGTCGGCCGACAGACCAATCATCTTGTAACGGTTGATCATGTAAGATCCACCGAACGAAAAGTTGCTTTCAAAAGCCGATGACAGCTTACGCTTATAGTTCAAAAGAAAGTCGGCATTTACCTCCATCATGTCTATATCCTGTGTGCGGTACATACCGTCAGGGAAACGGGCAGTATCCTTAGGTCTCTTTTGAGAGCGGGACTCACTAGCCCAGTCTGTGGAGGTACGCACCATCAGGTTCAAGTTGTTGTTGAACTGATAGGTTGCATTGATAGCTCCGATTAGCTGATTACGGTTAGAGGCGTTAAGCATCTCATTAACGATAAGGAAGATGTTGTCCAAGCCGTTGCTGAAAGGACGGATTTGCTCTAGACCTTCACGTCCTGGCTTCCACCATTTTTTATACCAGTTTAGGTCGGCATTAGGAACTAGCACCAAGATGTTGTACATCACCGTCTGGTTGTTATAACCCGTTGACGGCAGGTTGTCCGAAGATTTGTTGATGTAGCTCATCTTGGTAGAGATTTCGAGCTTATCGTTGACCTTTTGACTTACATTCAATGCCAAAGTGTTACGTGAATACCCCGTATTAGGGACAATCCATTTATTCTGAAGATTTGTATAGCTTAAGCGGGATGTAGTTCGTGCATTTCCACCACTGATAGAAATGCTGTTGGTGAAAGTCTGAGCAATATCGAAGAAATCCTTTCTATTGTTTTTGTATGGCACCCAAGGTGTGCGCTCAGCACCTCTTCCCAACACATTAGGGTCGAACTGATAATACTCCTGTCCGGCAAATTTAGGGCCCCATGCCGCGCTGGTATTACGTGTGTTGGATCCATCTTCGGTAGCACCATACGAATAATAGCGGTCGTTGCCTATCGCTCCCTGACCATATTCGTATTGGAAATCCGGCCAGCGGTTGATGAATCCAAAAGTAGAATTGGAGTTAAAGGAAATTCCCAACCCTTTCTGTGCAGGCTTTCCCGCTTTCGTGGTGATGATGATAGCGCCGTTAGAGCCACGTGAACCATAAAGAGCAGCAGCTCCCGGACCTTTCAACACCGACACGGATTCTATATCTTCCGGGTTGAGGTCCGAAAGACCGTTACCGTGATCTATAGGATTTTCAGTACCTAAATAGGCGCCGTTAGGTTCTGTGATGGTCGTGTTAACCACTACACCGTCCACCACGATAAGTGCCGCATTGTTGCCACTTAAGGAGCTCTCACCACGCAATATAATCTTGTTTGTTCCGGCAGGTCCTCCTCCCGATTTGATGAGATTCAAGCCGGCAACCTTTCCCGACAAGGCGTCAGTCCAGTTGTTGGAAACGGCATCCATCAGTTCGTCGCCACTAACCTTGGTTACCGAATAACCAAGAGATTTTTCTTCTCTCTTTATACCCAGCGCCGTAACGACGACCTCCTCCACTTCCATCTTTTGCTGCTGTAAGGACACATTGATAGTGCTTCTGTCACCTATCACCACTTCTGTACTTTTATAGCCAAGTAAAGTGAAGACCAAAGTGTTTTTAGCATCGTTGGCACGGATGGTATATTCACCACTAGCATTCGTTTGCTCTACGATATTCGTTCCCTTCACATTTACCACCACACCAGACAGTGGCTCGTTATTGGCATTGGTAACTTTACCTTTAACGACAGGACGTTGTTGTTGTTGTGTGGCAGGCTTCTCTTTTTTGACAATAACAATAGTATTGCCGTTGATGGTATAGGACAAAGGTTGATTTTCCAACGATTTATCGAGGATTTCGTTGATCGTAGCATTTTTAAGTTCTACAGAAATCAACTTATCCGAAGGCAAAACATTGGAATTATAGATGAAGTTATAGCCCGTCTTGGACTCTAACTCATGCAGAATGTGCTTCAGCGTGACATTCTTCTTCGAAAAATCGAATTTTTGTCCATAAGTACTTGCGCCTGCCAATTGCAAAAAGGCAGTGATGAGTATTACGAAACAGAGTTTCATCTTCAGAAAAAAATTTATGTATATACAATTAGAATTGTATATGTTGAGACATTTTTTATACATTTGAATGAAGTTGTTTAATCTATTGGTTTATAAATCAATTGGTTATTGTTACACTCAAAAAGTCGGGAGAGCTTCCACCTCTCTCGATTTTTAGTAAACTGCCAGTACATTATCTCTTAACGCATAACAGTCACCCTCCTTTCTTGTCTCTTGAATTTTATAGTTCCGGTGAGTTCCATACTTTTAAGAAGCTCTGACAGTGTGCTGTTTTTGGAAAATTTACCTCCAAAAACTTGCTTTTTCAATGCTTCATCCTCATATTGAACCTCAATATCATACCATCGGCTTATGCGCGTCATGATGCTCTCCAGCTCCTCATCCCGGAAGATGAAAAAACCATTTTTCCAATCAATGTCTCTCTCCACGTCAGCATAAGAAACGTTTGAAATCCCCTGACCTTCGGAAGCTAATGCTGCCTGTCCGGGTTTTAATTTTACAGCCTCACGGTCATATCGGAATTCTACTGCTCCTTCCACCAGCGTAGTCTTCACAAAGCTGTGACTGCTGTAAGCATTTACATTGAATTGCGTCCCCAACACTTTGACTTCTGCGCCTTGAGCCTCCACGATAAAAGGCTTATGAACATCTTTGGCCACCTCAAAGTAAGCTTCTCCCGACAGCTGTACCCTGCGCTCCTTGTGGCTGAACTCCACCGGATATGTTAGACTTGTCTCTGAGCTGAGCCACACCTTTGTACCATCTGCCAGCACCACCTTATACATTCCCCCTCGAGGGATGGAAATACTGTTGTAAGATGTTGCCGCTACGGTATTTTCCTTACGAGCATATACAATATTTCCGTCTTCCGACTTGATGATTTCGCTGCCTCCATCTGCCGTCAATACACCTTGTCCTACACTATCCAACAGTACTTGTCTGCCGTCAGACAAGGTCAGAACAGCTTTGTTGCTTCCCGGCATGATATCGCTGGATACCTCCGCTGGCTTTTGTAAACCGACCGTATACTCATTTTGCGGTTGGGATACATAATAAAATATCCCCCCCATTAGCATTATGGCAGCGACAGCCGCTGCCGCAAAGCGGACATATGTTTTTCGCAAGGGATGTTTCTCTTCCTTGCGCAACACAATGTTGTTCCAGGCTTTCTCTTTGTTCCTTTTCCTCCAAGCGCCTTTGCGATCTTCCTTTTGGGAATCACGCACCAAAGAGTCAAACAATTCTCTATGCTGCGGATCGGCATTAACCCACTGCATCAATTCACGATACTCACTTTCCGATATATTCTTATCGATGTACTTGAGAATTAATTCGCTTCTCCGTAATGCATCATGTATATCTTTATCCTCTTGCATATATCATAAAGACACGCAAGAATAAAAAGTGGGTAATAAAAAGTTTAATTTATTGCATTAAATAAGAAAAGAAGGAATGAAAACAAAGATGTCAGCTTAAGACGAAGTAGATGTAAGACTTTCTGTTTTTGCTTTTTGAGGGTGTTTATCGAAATTCCGAGCTCATCGGCAATTTCATGATTTTTCTTACCTTCTACATAGCTTAAATCCGAAATAAGTCTATAATGTTCAGGCAGCTCGTCAAGTGCCAACTGAACGTGAGAAAGGACTTCAGCGCGGATGATGCTGTCTACCACAGCATTTTCAATGAAGGAGGTTTTGTCTTTGATGGCTTCACTGCGATATTTTTCCACGACCTTGGCATGTCTTACGAAATTTAGACATTGATTTTTTACAGAGCGATAAAGGTATTGCTTACATGCGATGGAATTGCCTTGCACTTCTTCGATGTGCTTCCATAGCTGTACGAAAGATTCTTGCACCATATCTTCTGCAGCATCCTCATCCTCAATCATCTGTACAGCAAAAAATACCAAACGGTCATACAACTGATCGAACAAACTCCGTATCAACTCATGGTGTTGACTGGCCGGTTTTGACAATAGTATGTGTCCGATATTTCCCAATGGTTTGTGGTTTATAATGTTATCGCAGTTTTTTGGCGGGACTAAGCTAAAACTTTTCGACAAACTAAACAAGAGCGATTATTTTTTCTTGTTTTTACAGAATTAAAGACCAGAAAATACATTTTCTTAAAACTTTTACAGTATGCGCTATTAATGAGACAATGTTAGAATGATGGGAAAATGGTCTGAAGCATAATTTTCCTTATGCAAAACTTCAAAGGTTACATCTTTTACGTTTTTATAAAATTTTTTGTTTCCAATAAGATAGTCTAAGGTTACACGTGGTTTTGATGTCGAAAAGGTCAACGTCTTCAGATTTTCTTTCTGAATGATAAATCCTCTTTGTGAGAATTCATCCAGCAATGCATTATCTGCATGGATGTTCAGGTCTGCTCCAAAGATAATTTTAAAATTTTTATACTTTTCCAAATGGGAAAAAATCTGTTCCAGTTGATTTTTACGCACCTCATGGCTCAGATGATCCAGGTGGAAGGAAGCAAAGATGATGTCCTCTTTTGCTACACGCACCTTGATAACGGCCAGTGCACGTATTTCATGCTTCACTGTATCATGCGGAAAGATACGATAAGCATGTGCTTCTACAATAGGATAGCGTGATAGCACCCCAACGCCATAGTCCCCTCCCTCTCTGTCTATTGCTTTGGCAAAGAAAGAATGCATGTCTGTACGTTTGGCCAACTCAGCAATTTGGTCGGAATCTTTGCCCGAACGACGGGTAAATCTGTCCACCTCCTGCAAAGCTATAAGGTCGCAAGGATGTCTGTTTATGACAGCAGCAATAGAGTCGAGCTCCGTAACACCCCACCCTTTACTCGGAGGACTGGCAATACGTATATTGTAGCTCATCACACGGAGTTTCTTATGCTGAGCAACACTTGCAGCCCCGACATACAATAATAAGAAAAGCAGAAAATAGATTTTCCTCATTCTATAATGTTTAGGTTTATATAAAGATAAGATTAATAGTCTATATAGGAAATTATCACCGAAGCTTTTCATCAAGAAAAAATACATCTACCTTATCCAAAAAAACGTTCATCTTTCATTCCCGAACGGTTGAAGAAAATGACACTACCACGGTTCAACTCAGGATAAATTCTAATTTCAGAATAATAACCACCTCCACCTCCTGCGTGACAATAGTAAGTATGACCATTTAGCCGGCCCTTAAACCACGATAAGCACATACCTGTCTTCCTGCCTTTAGCAATGAACTGCTCTTCAAAAAGACAATTTTTATAATAATCAGAGATCAACAAATCTTTGGTCAATAAAGCTTGTATGTACTTGACAAAGGCCATTGGAGGGCCTATCAGTCCGCCGTAAGCACTGCCATTGACATGAAACAGATTAAAGGCCCTCCACTTTCTTTCTGTGGTAGCCATAAATTTTTTCTTGTCCACAAAGAAGCCCAGCACCATATTTGTTAGTGACCACTTTGGGTGGTATCCTTTTGCGTGATTAGCGGGGTGAGGTATAGTAAACCCAAGTACTTCATTGTCTATCGCAAGCTTTGCTATAATATGGTCTTCCACATAAGTCTTAAAAGATGTACCAGATACTGTTTCAATCAAATTTCCAAGAATAACATAGCCTAAATTTGAATAATTGAACTTTACACCCGGAAGAGCTTGGGATTTAGCATTTTTCTGAATAATAGATTGAAAAAATTCTTGTTCATCAAAATTATGATGCTCTGCATCCAAATGTATCCATGCAAGAGGAATTAGATTTGGAAGACCTCCGGTGTGGCTAAGCAGGTGTTTTATGGTGATGCTATCGCCGTACGGAAAATCCGCCAAATAATGTACTACGGGCTTATTAATATCCAAAAGTCACTTTTCTGCCAACTGCATGATGGCCAGTGCGGTAAAAGTGTTGTTGACAGAAAAAGCATTGTATGTGGTGTTGAAATCTACCGCTCTCCGGAGGGAAACATCCGCATAACCATCTTTATAAGAATAAATTATACTATCCTTACTGAAGTAAAAATATTGAATGGAAGGTGTATTCCCTTTATGGATTTCTCTTTTAAAAAGATCTTCCGGCTTCTTCATTACACTTTTACTCTGTAAAGTTATAAAGACGAATATAAAAACAGCTACAGTTACTATGCTGACTAACAGCTTCATAGGTTATTTTATTCCTCTAAAAATAAAATTTTTTCATGTATTTGCATTAAAGACCTAAACCGAAGACCGTTTAAAAATAAACTTAATTGATAAATAAATATTCAGTACTCTATATTTGCTAAAGATAAAATTATTTTTATGTATAATTTCAAAAGTGACTATTCGGAAGGGGCACATCCGTTAATTCTTCAAAAACTTATAGACACCAATTTTGTGCAGCAGCAAGGCTATGGAGAAGACGAATACTCTATAGAGGCCATGCATATTCTTAAAAACAAAATAAATAATCCGGAAGCGAAAATATTTTTCCTTTCCGGCGGTACACAAACCAACCTCACCGTTATAGCTTCTTTATTGCGTATTCATGAAGCGGTAATCAGTGCACGTACCGGACATATCTATGCTAACGAAACCGGTGCTATAGAGGCTACTGGCCATAGAGTTATCACCGTAGAGACGGCAGACGGAAAACTCCGTCCTACACATCTTGAAAGCGTATTGCTAGAGTATAGCTTACGTCCACACGTTGTAAAGCCTAAGATGGTCTATATTTCCAATTCTACTGAAATCGGCTCCATATATAATAAGTCGGAGCTGGAGGCTCTTTCAAGCTACTGTAGGGAAAGAGACTTGTTACTCTTCATGGACGGAGCACGTCTTGGACATGCTCTTACGGCGGACGACAACGATCTTAGCTTGGAAGATATTGCCCAGTATACGGATGTTTTCTATTTGGGAGGCACTAAAAATGGAGCTCTTCTAGGTGAAGCCGTAATTTTCAATGATTCGTCATTGGGGGAAGAGTTTGACTATGTATTAAAGCAGCGTGGAGCACTTCTCGCCAAAGGCCGCATTTTGGGGATTCAGTTCTTGGAATTGCTGCGTGACAATTTATATTTTAACTTGGCACGACATGCCAACGTGCAGGCACAGAAGATTGCCGCAGCTTTTCGTAGTAAAGGTTACTCTTTCCTCACCGAATCATCCACCAACCAAATTTTCCCCATACTAACCAAACAGGAAATCGCTAAGTTGCTGAAAAAGTACGATTTCTACATCTGGAAAAATATTGATGAGACCCACGCCGCCATCCGTCTTATCACCTCCTGGGCAACACCCGAAGATATCGTATTAGAGTTTGTTGAAGAAATAAAATTATTATAACAAGTAAAAGAGGCTATCTGAAAATAACCTCTTTTTGTCCTTTATCAGAGACAACCATGGCTTTGTTGGCAAAGTAAAAGCTTACCAATGCCGTCAAAAAAATGGTGATGCTGGTTGTAAGCATGATATCTCCTATTCCTACTAAAGGAGAGATAAGTCCTCCCATGAAAAACTGAAAGAACCCTAAGAGTGCAGAAGCACTTCCACTGTTTTCTCTTTCGAGATTTAGTGCTAAAGATGTTCCTGCAGGTAGTAGTATTCCCACGGCGATAAGTAGGATAAAAAATGCAGCCTCCACCACCAGCACATGCCATTGAAAATAAAGCACCACCGCAATAAATATAGTGGTGGCTAAGGCTAACCTGCTAGCAGAGGCAAAAGCCTGCCTTGCCGACACAAAGCGTACTATAAGCTTATTTCCTATGATAAGCCCCACGGCATTGACTGCAAAAAATATTCCGTATTGAGAAGGTGTAACCTTATAAATATTCTGAAAGATGAACGGCGAGGAGGCTAAGTAGGCGAAAAACATCCCCATAGTAAATCCTATGGACAAGGTGTAATTGAGATAATTGCGGTTTCTAAGCACCTTACCAAAAGACGAATAAGTTTTGAGCATATTGCCCTGCAGTCGTCTCGATACAGGTAGCGTCTCTTTGAAATAAACTCCTCCCATAAGGATACAAACACCCAAAATAAGAAGTACTACAAATATTCCCCTCCAGTCCGTAAAGTCCAACAGCACCCCACCTCCTACCGGAGCTATGATAGGTGCTATCCCATTTATCACAGCCAGAGAAGAAAGAAATCGGGCTAAGTGCTCCTCTTCATACAGGTCTACCGCTATGGAACGGGAAATTACAAGCCCTCCCGCTCCGGCAAATCCCTGCAATAGCCTAAAAAAGTTGAAAGATTCGATGTTCCAAGCGTATATACATCCCAAGGTTGCCAACACAAAAGCCACTAAAGACATCAGCAAAGGTGTTTTCCTTCCTTGCTTGTCGCTTAGGGGACCGAAGAGCAGCTGTCCCGTCGCCATTCCTATGAAGCTGAACGTAAGACTCAGCTGCACGTTAGACGCATTTGTCGCAAAAGCTTCCGTCAAGGCCGGCAATGCCGGTAAATATAAGTCCGTCGTTAAAGGAGCAAAAGCAGACAATATTGCTGCAAATACCAAAATAAAAGTCGCCGAATTCTGTCTGTGCATAGATGAATACTTTTTCCGCTAAAGGCGACAAATTTACACTTTCAGCATGGAATTTTACTGCTAAAAAATAAAAGCTATCGGTTTTTAAGCTTCCGGAAAAGAGAGTATAGCCGTGTGTTGGATGAAATATGATGAGGAGTGCTATCGATTATATCCTGCATCTTTTTCTTTCTTTCTGCAGTCAAAGGGTGCGTGCTCAGGAGTTGGGGGATAGAAAACTTTTCTTGTGCTTCCAGACGTTCGAATAGCCGCACCATACCTTGGGGATCCAGACCATTATCCATAAGAATCTTTAACCCCAAATAGTCGGCTTCCTCTTCAAACTTACGCGAATAAGAGAGAGAATTCAGCTGATGGACGTTGTCCGCAATAACGGTCATTATGCCGTTTACGTCGCTAATCAGCAAAGATATCACCATATAACCGGCTAGGTTGCGACTCAACATCTTTACCGAATGGCGTTGGTTGACGTGTGAAGCTTCATGCCCCAACAGGGCAGCAAGTTCTTCAGCACTACGTAGCGAATCCACCAAAGCGGAGTACACGACAATCTGCCCATTCGGAGCGGCAAAAGCATTCATCTCCTTTGATTTCACTACAGCAAATTTTAAAGGTTTATTATTTTGCAGGTTGAGTTCCCGTGCAAAAAGGGTAAGGTATTCGCTTCTACGGTGATCTATGTCGTTTTTCTCCAAAAAATTTTCGGTAAACATATCGCCCAACGTATCGTCAAAGCTATCAGGAAGCAGCCCTACTGCTCTTTCCGCCAGAGGAGGTAGCAGATAGAAATATGCAACCACTATCAAGGCCATCAGACCTACGCTTATTGCGACCAACTTCTTATAACCTAACTGCAATAAGCGCGCGTGAATATCCACGCGCTTATGTTGTTTCATATACTTATAAAAACGGTCTGCAAAGTCGTCGTTGTCGACCTTAAGGATTGCACCCGAATATCTTTTGTTGCGCAGCTCCACCACACTACCGTAGCGCTCAAACTCGAGGTCCTTAATCTGCCACTTTTGCTCGTGTTCTATAGACTGCAGAACCAACATATCGCTTTGCTCTTCCATCGTGACCAATGCAAAGCGAGCCGCTGAAGACTGCCCGTCAAAATATGTTCCTTCAACTTTTAAGCTCATTCCTATGCTAGATCTATGTCGAAGAAGTCCATAGCATCTTCACCGAAAGCGTCTAAATATTCGTCTTCCGTCTGCTGTATCTCGTCTAGGTTAATATTTCCCTCCAATTTGATGTTATCTAAGATAAATTTATAAAGACGTACATCGGCCCACGCCTTTCCTAAGCCCAATGTGAAAACAATGATGAAGAAGTTTCCAACGAGCAAACGTAAAAATCCTATGCCGGTAGCGGTAGAATGGCATCGTATCTTCTGTTCTCCCCTCCGCATAGACATCGTGTTAACGAAATAGTTAAAGATATCACGATACCACCAGAAAGAATATATGCCAAGGGTGAGGATTGTTAGAAGATACCCTTTCAGGTTAAGAATAAAGTATTCAAATCCTTCCGACTCATTGTCAAACTCCACGTCTCCGTAACGTATATTACCATAAATATAGCGACGCAGATTCATCTCCATCCAAAACACATAAATACCTAGAGTAAAAACAGTTAGAATTAACCACTTGAAGAAGTATTTAACAAGCTTTTCGCGTTCACCACGGTAGCCAAAGCGTATACCGCGATAGGTAGTGCGGCTCATCCTATAACGGAAAGCGCCGTGTATAGCCAAAGGTATAATACCCAGAAGACCAACATACAAGATAATGATGGCTATGAGTAAGCTACTTTGAAGATATAGATAATAGAAAGCTCCCAAAATAATTGCGTAGAATACCATCAGCTTAATAAAGCCGATAAACATTTCCTTTCCTGTGCCGGAAAAATGAAAACGCTCGTTGTTCAATGAGACATTTCCGTATATATAGCGTAGCTTCTTGGCTCTAGCCCATGGATAATAAAGTCCTAGTGTCACCAAAGTCAATAACCAGTTGACAATAACTATGGAGAAATATTCAGACCCTTTACCCAAAAATTCCAGTCGATAGTTTTGCTGTAGGCTTGTGTTTTCTGCAGTCAATTCCATATTATAATACCGTAATAATTGTTTAGTTTGTTATAATTTTCAAAGTATCACAAAATAATAAAAATCAACCGTATTACAAGACACCCCAAAGAGCCAATTTAAATTTTCGGCATGAGACAGCTTTTCGTGCTATGGTACACCAACAGTTATAGGACAAAGGCTATGGTAAAATAAGTGACGAAGTTACCTAGACCATGAGCTACCCAGCCGGGAATGATACTGCCATTGCCTTTCTTTTCCTTTATATAGCCTAAAATCCATCCTATTGTTGTGGAAAGAACAAAAACTAAGGCTAATAGTAATATTTCAGTATTTACCAGCAGCCACATTAAATATAAATGGAGCAACCCGAAGATAATAGCCTGCAAGAAGTTCCCTACAGCAAAACCGGTAAGATTAATAAGCCGTTTGGCAATAAAACCACGAAAGAAAAGTTCTTCCGCAAAAGAGGTTCTCAATCCTGCAGCTAGCACGATGGCGATGAACGTCACCCAAGAAGGGCCCATGGCCCTCAGCTTACCACTGATGGAATATGGAGAAAAAAAGATTGCTTTAAAGTCATCATTCATCAAAGCTAATCCCACTCCCAAAAATAACGTTAATACAGTTGCTAACAACACCAACCCTAAAGTCTTACCCTGAGGCTTGTAAAGTCCTACATACTGCAGAAACCCTGTGCTCTTATCCTTTCTGAACAAGAAAAAAAGAAAAGGAACAAGAACCATAAAGCCAACCTGAAATAGCGTAGAAATTACTTCATTCATCAATTCATACATAGGTCTAATAATTTAGGTTATCAATATGGATTTAGTATTGAAATTAGAATGTAACTGATTATCAAGATACAAACCATCGTTCTTGTAACAAATTTATTAATATTCAGAAAATAACAAACCCATTGCAATATTATTTCTATAAAATACAATATTCTGTTAGAGAAGGTATTATCTATATAGCAGGCGGCAAAAAACAAAAAAGCCCGGATATGTTCCGGACTTTCATTAAGATGAACAAAACTTATTTATTCCACCATACTTTTGTACTTAACACATCATCACCTTGATTGGCTAAGGCGTTTTGATAATTGCTCTTGTTTGTAGACTGTTCTTTCAGCGGATAAACAAGGCGTGAAGGTATAGCGTCCCCTACTTCCGGTTCGAATCTATATTCTACCGTGTTTCCCCCCACTGTTCCGGCGAAGATGACGTCACCTTTTTTCACTAAGAACAGAGGGTATCCTGTTCTACGGATTTCGGACCAAGCTTCAATACCTTGGGTAAATAGAGCTAGATATTTTTGGGTAAGTACATTTTCCTTATTGGCTGGTGGTAAGAGCGCCAAATAAGCGTTCGCTTCAGCAGCTCCCACACCCCACTTGTCCAAGGATGCTTTTACTCCCCTTTCATATGCTTCCTGATCCCAATTTCTGTATTCTGAAATCAAAAATTCCACCTCTGCATATTCCATCAGCACTTCCCCATAGTTGGCAGCGTTGATAATCTCTCCCGGCAAGGAAATTCGATCTACAGGGAACAAGTTTCCGGCAGCCAGAGGTAGGCCATACGGCTGTCCAAAGTATGTGCCATCCGCCAGTGGCTTGGCATATTTTGCAAGACGCGGGTCTTGTGCAGCAAAAGGACCTCGCTGTCCCTTCAGCGTTTCTACGATAACATGAGATACCGCAAAGTCTTTTCGATTGGCGGTCACTGTAGCTCTGTATAATGGCGCTTCATTCGGTGCGGATGCTGAAAAGGTGAAAACAGCATTGTCGGCATTGGAGGTGAAAACACCTTTTGCCAGTGCATCATCTATATGCGCTTTGGCGAATGTAGGTTCTTTATGATAGATACGGTTGGCCAGACGAAGCCTCAAGGAATTAGCAAATTTTGCCCATTTGCTGTTGTCACCCTTGTAGATGATGTCCGACGTGCCGAAGGTATTCTGGCTGCTGTACTTTCTAAGTGTATCTGCTGCCTGTTTCAGCTCCTCCAAAATATCTTTGTATATCTTCTGCTGCGAAGCATACTTAGGCGTCAAAATGTCGGGATCATGCTGTAAAGCTTGGAAATCTTCGTCCTTATTACCGTACGATTCGTAAGGCACATCACCGAAAACATCGGTAAGATGATGGAAACCAAATGCTTTCAACACTCTCGCTATAGCAATCTGGTTAGCATTACTTCCTGCGCCACCTGCTGTGGCAATAGCTTTGGTTTCCTCGTCCGTATTCATTTTAATGATTTCGTTCAAGTTGTTCAATGCCTTATAGGTCGCTGTCCAGAAGTTGTCCGAATAAGATGTAGGAATCTGATAGCGCGACTGATCTGTATAAATGTTTTGGCTAAAATATTGGGCGAATAACTGTGCCCCACGGTAGTTAATCTCCTCACTGCGTATAGCGTCGATAAGCTGCTTTTCAGCTGTAATCAACAGACTTGGCGTAGGCACTGCCGAAGGCCTGTTAGGGTCAATATTTATGTTTTCAAATGTCTCTTTCGAGCAGCCGACAAGAGCGACCAACGTGAACAGCCAAAGATATATCTGTTTATTTACTTTCATCTTTTAGAATTTTAGATTAACATTTAAACCATAAGTTATAGGCGTAGGAATATTTCCTCCTTCTATACCTTGCACGTTACCACCACTAGTAGTGAACTCCGGATCTATATATTTGCTTTTGGTATAGATATTCCACAGATTTCTTCCGTACAAGGACACGTTGACATTTTTCACGGTCTTAGTAGATTTCAAAGGTATATCATAGCCTAGCACCACCTCACGGAATTTGATATAAGAGGCATCGAAAATGGAGAAAGTGGTAGGTCCATTATATTCATTTCTTGCCCATTGCTGTGCCGTGATATTGGTTGTATTTTCTGTCACATTGTCTACAGTGTACGTTCCGTCGGCGTGGAAGGTTACATCAGCTTTGACGCCATCGAGTACCACTCCTGTCTCACGCACATTGTTGGCTGCCGTCTTATCCAAAATTCCTGCGTACATACCCACTTTGTATGTCTGCGAGAAGAACTTGCCTCCTATACGGCCATCTACCAAAAACCCAAGACTGAAATTTTTATACTGGAAGGAGTTTTGGAAGCCGAAAGTAAAATCCGGAAGAATACTTCCCAGCGGCACAAGCTGTGAGGTCTTCATATATGTTCCGTCGTTCTCCACCACACGCTTGCCATTGGGAGCATATACAAAGTCGTAACCCAAAAACTGGCCGTACGGCTGTCCTTCACGTGCCACCAAATTCACTAACGTATTGCTAAGCGTTAATGTGTTTACCAGCTCATCCAATTTCACTACCTTATTTTTATTCTTGGCGTAGTTGACAGTAGTGTTCCACTGGAAGTTGTCATTTTTTACGGGGCTAGCATTCAGCTGCACTTCCACCCCTCTGTTGTTGATCTTTCCAGCGTTGAGGAATTTGCTTTCGTAGCCAAATGCCGAAGATACGGGTACTGCAAGAATCTGGTTACGCGAATTGTTGTTATAGTAAGTGACATCTACACCTAATCGATTTCTGAAAAAGGAAAGGTTTATACCGGTCTCCCATGAGCTTGTCACCTCAGGCTTCAGCTGATTGTTGGCAAGCTCTTTTGGCAGGCTGTACGAAGGCTTGCCATCTATAGGTTGCTGGGCCTCATACACCTTATACAACTGATAAGGTTCGGTGTCGTTACCTACCTGCGCCCACCCCAGTCTTATCTTTCCGAAAGAGAGCCATTCTAGGTTCTTTAAGCCTTCAAGGTCAGAAAACACAAAGCTTCCCGTAATCGATGGATACGTAAAGGAATTGTTATTTACCGGCAAGGTCGACGACCAGTCGTTACGCACCGTAGCATCAAGGAACAAGAAGTTCTTGTAACCGACAGAGGCACTAGCATACAAAGAAGAGACACGCTTATGGAAAGACTTATTATCTATAATAACACTCGGCGCATTTTTTAGGTTATAGTAGTTAGGGACGATCAGCCCTCCCGATGTGATGGCGTAGTCCACCTTACGTTGCTGATCTCTTAGGTTAGCCCCCACATTGGCATACAAGGAGAAGTTTTCCCAATTTTTCTTTGCAGAAGCCAAGAATTCGTAGTTATATTCATTGAGCTTGTTGCTGGATTCTTCATATTGCGACGCACTTCGAGAATATACAGCAATGCGATCCTGAGCCTGGAAAGAATAGATATCGCCATGCGCCTTCGCTCCTACGGTAAGCCAATCGTTAACCTCGTACTGCAAGCCTACATTTCCGTAGAACCTGTCTCTGCTTTCTTCGAGGTATGACTCGTATGCCGACCAATAAGGGTTATCGATGAAACGCGTAGCCTCATCTTCAGGAGTATTACGCCATCCTGTACGGTTCCACGCCAACGGCGTTCCATCCTCCCGCTTATAACGAGAAAGGATTTTATAATCTACCTGTACCGCTCCCCATTGGAATGCTTCCAGCATAATATTTCTATTGGAAGCTCCTGACCACGGTCTTCCTATCGAGGAGTTTTTGATATAGGTAAAGTTTGAAGACAGCTTAATCTTGCCGAGTTGGGTGCCTCCTGAAAAGTTGAACGAGTTGCGTCCTAGAGAGGCGTTAGGCACCGTACCTCTTACATTCTTATTGGTATAGGAAAAGCGATAGTTGGTATTGCCACTATTTCCTGCTATGGCAATATTATTGGTATTGGCTACTCCCGTACGGAAGAAGTAGCTGACATCATGCTTTGGATACACCCAAGGTGCCGGATTCAGGTAAAGGTCTTCATCTTCCGGATTCAGGTTATACCAGTGCAATACGGGCGTTCCATCCAAGCGAGGTCCCCAGCTTTCATCAGCCGCATAATCCACTATCTTGTAGTCCGTACCGTTGATATTTTGTACCTGGAATGTTGGAGAGTATCCTTGACCATAAAGCTTTTGTCTTTTAGGTAGACGTACCACATTTTCAAAATCCAATCCAGTATTTACCGAAATATCCACATGTTCACCTTTGGCGGCACGTTTGGTGGTGATAAGAATGACGCCGTTGGCCGCACGTGAACCGTAGAGAGCTGCCGCCGAAGGACCTTTCAAGACCGAAATATTTTCGATATCATCGGGGTTCAGATCCTGAATGGTGTTGCCCACATCTTTTCCTGCACTTCCGTTTATGGTGGCAGCAGAGTTCAGGTCTGTATTATCTATAGGAGTACCGTCGATGACATACAAAGGCTGGTTATTCCCTGAAATAGAGTTGATACCACGGATAGTCACACGGTTTGATCCCCCCATATTTCCGCCAGACGAAATAACCTGTAAGCCCGAAACCTTTCCTGACAGTGCTGAAAGTACATTGGTAGGACGCGTTTGCAACTCCTTACCTTTTACCTCCTGCACTGCGTAGCCTAATGCTTTCTTCTCTCTGGAAATGCCCAAAGCTGTCACCACCACATCTTCCAAGACCTGACTTTGCGGCACCAATTCTATCGTAAGGAAACTATTCCCATCGGCAGTAAGCTTCTTCGTGTCATAACCTATATAGGAAATCTGTATCTGCGGATTGTCAGAAGGAGAATTAAGTTCAAATTCTCCGTTTTGATTTGTAATAACCTGTTTATTGGATGTTAGATCCCGGATAGTAGCACCCACAATAGCCTTGTTAGAAGCATCTACTACCCTGCCCTTCAAAAGAGCTTGCGCATGTAAGCTCCCTGAGCTAAGAGCAAAAGCTGCCAGTACGAGAAATTTAATTTTCGTTCTATTCATAATAAATTCTTGATAGTTAAAAATACTGAAAATAAAATAAGGAAGGATTATCGGAGATAATTAACAATTCCAATTATCTCCTATGCACATTCGCATGGTATGTAGTATATCTCGGAAAAACATTTTCATATTATTTGCGGCAAATATATATAATCCACCGAAATAGTAGACAATAATTTTGTAATAAAAGTGTAAGGTGTTAAAAAAAGGAAGCTTTATAAATAGAAAAAGCCTAAAGAATGGACTGCCCCCAAAAAGTTGGACGAATTTATGCAATATTTTTGATATGATGAGCTCGGTATTCTACCGGGCTCATTCCATTTAAATTAGTTCTTATC
>NZ_BAABGR010000007.1:0-10357 GCF_039541675.1 Sphingobacterium thermophilum
GAATAAAACTCAATCTAAAAGGAATGAGCCCGATAAAATATCGAGCTCATCACATAGACAATTAATTTTTAACTTTGTCCAACTTTTAGGGTGCACTTCAAAACAAGCCTCTTTTTATTTCTCCGTCTGTGCATCATAATTTTGGCAGCGAATTTGATACTTTAAATTAAAAAACTTTACATTATGAAAAGACTTACCTTAACCTTAATCTTAGGTTTCGCAACCTCGCTTATCTTTGCACAGCAAAAAATTCTGTTCAAACTTACCCCTGAATTGAACCAACCTGTCAAATATGAGATGGTGATGAAAATGGACATTCAGGCCGAACAGATGATGATTATGGACATTATTTCAACGTATAGCATGACCGCCACAGAGGCTACAGCTGACGAGTTGACCATCACTTCCACATTCGATAAAATCACCATGGACATGAATGCAGGATTAGTAAGCATGTCATATGATTCTAGCAAGGAACCCAATGGACCTGCAGAACAAGCCTTAGCACAGCAGATAAAGCCGGTATTGGAAAAGCCCATAACCTCAAAAATCAACCGTTTCGGAAAAACTCTTTCCATAGACGCTCCGGAAGCACAAGGAGCCATATTTGACAAACAAACTATGGAGAAGATGTTTACAACCCAATATCCGGACTATGCGATTGCTCCGGGAGAATCATGGACCGAAGAAAATGAGCTACCAGAATTCAACGCCGTAGCAAAGACCACATACACTTTCGTGGAAAAAAACAATCAAGGCTATAAATTCAATATTTCGGGCTCTGTAATAGATAATGAAGGGAAAACCGTGGGAGAGACAAAAGGATATACCATTTCGGATCCGAAGACTCTTCTTACCATCTATACGCAATCTGAAACGGATTTAGAAGTTTCGGGAGCCAAGCTGAAAACCTCTATGGAGCTTAAGAAGCTATAAAACAAAAAATCTCAGCACATATGCTGAGATTTTTCTTAACAGTATTTTTATTAGGCGTTAATTTCTGCTTTATATTGGTCTGCAGTCAACAAGCCTTCAATATCTGCTGGATTATCTAATTTGACACGGATAATCCATCCTTCTCCATAAGGATCTGTGTTGATCAACTCCGGAGAGGCGTCGATAGCTTCATTTACGGCGATAACTGTAGATTTTGCCGGCATAAATAAGTCTGACACAGTTTTAACGGCTTCTACAGTACCGAATACTTCGTTAGCATCAACCTCTTGATCTAAAGTATTGATATCAACAAATACGATGTCACCTAATTCGCGTTGCGCAAAGTCTGTGATACCCACCACAGCTTCGTCACCTTCTACACGAATCCATTCATGATCTTTCGTGTATCTTAAATCTGCTGGAAAATTCATTACTATACGTTTTTTCCAAAAATATGATTATTCTTTGACATAAGCAAAGAGATTGTCCGTATTTTTAGCCTTATGAATTCACAAATAGAAAAGCTTTACCATATTAGTAAACAGCCATCAAGACTTATTTTGGGGTTGATGTCGGGCACCTCTCTGGATGGTCTAGACATAGCCCTCTGCCGAATTCATAATGCCGGCATAAATACTAAGCTGGAGCTGCTGAATTTCGAGACGGCACCCTATACGGAAGAATTCCGAAACAGAATACGCAGCATATTTGCCAAAGATACAATCAGCCAACAGGCTCTATGCGGAATAAATGCCTATATAGGGCATGTACATGCTGACCTTATAAATCAAACCTTAGCTAAGTGGAATATAAATAATGAGGACATAGACCTTATCGCCAGCCACGGCCAGACAGTATATCATGCTCCCCAGAGTCTAACAAAAGATATCGCTCTGCCAAACAGTACCCTACAAATTGGTGATGCCGACCATATTGCAGTGAAAACAGGAATAATAACCGTGGCCGACTTTCGTCAAAAACATGTAGCTGCAGGTGGCGAAGGAGCACCCTTGGCAGCCTATGGCGACTTCTTACTTTTTACCGACGTACAGGAAAACCGTTTTCTTTTGAATATCGGAGGAATATCCAACTTCACTTTCTTGCCAAAGGCAGGCTCTTCGCTTCAGGCATTTGCCACTGACTTAGGACCCGGAAATACCATGATGAACCAGTTTTGCAACAAGCATTTCGGTCTTGAAATGGACAGAGATGCCTATCTCGCTTCCCAAGGGCAAGTTAACAAAGCGCTATTGGACACCCTTATGCAAGAAGAATTTCTTACGCTAAACTTTCCTAAGACTACGGGACCAGAGCTATTCAACCTCACTTACCTAGAGAGAAAACAACAGCAATCCCACACTACAGACATCCCTAAAGAAGATGTCTTGGCAACACTGAATGCCTTCTCTGCCAAAGCTATTACCGAAGGAATTAAACGGGTAGCCCGACACTTGGATAATGTAGCAGTATACATCAGTGGTGGAGGTCTACACAATCCCTTACTGATGAAAAATATTCAATCATTCCTCCCGGATATCAAGATAAGTTCTATGGCTGCCATAGACATGAATCCGGATGCTAAGGAGGCCTGCCTTTTTGCCGTGCTTGCCAACGAAACGGTAGCGGGCGAGCCCTCCAATGTAAGAAACATCAAAGACTCGCCCGCCGTATGTATGGGAAAAATAAGCCTTCCTTATTAGTGTTTTGCTATCTCAAATTCTCGTGTGGTAGTAAAGGTGCGACCAAACATATCTCGCACACGAAACTCTATGGTATGCTTACCTACACTTAGGTTTGATGGTACGGCAGCTTTCCATATGTGAGTGCTTAGATTCGGATCTGACGGACGGGTACCTTTCAACAGCTTGTCGGAAGTATCCCATCTAAGCACTTCCATCAACAGATGTGGATCAAACGTTTCGGTCCTCTTCATCAATACCCACTGACCGCCATCAACACGATAGTCTATAGTATCCTTTGCTCCTCCCAGATAGTAGTTGACATACATACTTGCCCTAGAGTTTTTCTTCTTCTCAACAACCTTAGGCAAGAAGACATCCATCTTAAAGTCTTTCGGAGCACCACTGACATAGTAGTCTACCTCATATTGATTGCCTTTGAAGGTTACCACAGCGTACCCCTTCTTCGTTCCGTCGGCCATCGTTGCCGGAGGTACGCCGCGCGAATCAGGCTCTCCGGAATACCAGTTGCCACTTGTCGTCGCCACGTTATAGTGATGATGTGGTTTATCCTGCTGCCATCCCAACTCCTTATCGATAAATATCTGTGTCTGATAATGGGTATGAGCAGACATAGAGAATGTATATGGAAAATCTTTCAATGCCTTGAACAGACGGAGGTTGTCCTTTTCTCGAACAGTATGCTTACCGTGATTCACAAAAGGAATATGAGCGCAGATAACTATTAGATAATCTTTTGGCACATATTTTAAGTCGTTTTCGATGAACTCCAGCTGGTCTTCGCGAAGTCCTCCTTCATACTGGCGCGGAGCGCCCTCACCGTGGTAGAATACGTCATCCAAAATGATGAAATGAACCTTGCCCTTGTTGAAGGAATAATTATTCGGTCCGAAATGAGCTTTGAAACTGGCATCAGAAAGCGAGTCATGTGGCACGTCGAAATTAATGTCGTGATTGCCCATAACATTATACCATGGCAAGCCTATTTCTTTCATCACCTGTATATACGGCTGGAATAAATCCGGATTATTTCCCACCAAATCGCCTAAGCTGATACCGAACTCATAGTCCTTGACACCCCTCAATTCTTCTACCACACCGCGCTTAAGGTATTCCACCTCATTGAGGTTATACACCTGAGGATCTCCAAAAACCAGAATCTTATATTCCTCCTTTTCCTGCTCAGGGTAAAGAGCAAAGTCTATCGATTTAGGGAGGGCACCTGTAGGTGCTACCCCTTTATATTTCGTGTTCTGCGCTCCTTTAGGGTTGTGGATATAGTAAAATTTAGGGAGGTTGTTACTGTCCACAGGAGTCATATATCCTGAGGGCTTGATGACAAAAAGAATCGTATTGTCGCCCACAGGCAAGCTATATTCTCCCTTTTGATTGGTCAAAACTACATCACGACCATTAGATACCGCAACATTTGGCAATACCCTTTCCTTTTTATCACGTTTGCCGTTTCGGTTTAAGTCTTCGTACACCACGCCTTTAGCCATCTGCTGGGCAAAGGTCTCCAAGGAGAAGAAAAGTAATCCCCCCAGTAAAAAGTGTTTGATAATGGATGTTCTCATAATATAGTAGATTTGTTGATTAAGGTTAGTATTCTATTGCTTCATGTAGGAAGTTTTTAAAATGTATGGTCCGCTGAAAAATGCTTACTATATCTTCCAGGGCAAAAGGCTTCAACACCTCCCTATCGGATAGAGGCTTATAGATAATGAAGCTTTTCAGCTTCAAATATTCGATAGCGGGATTGTTCTCTTCATAACCTGCCGGAGCCCTTACAAGTTTGTCTTCCTGCGACAAATCCTGATCCGACCAACCCCCTTCTTTCAGCGCCCCCTCAAAGGCTTCTAGGTTATAATCTATCTCTTGCCGTATTTTGTCCAGATGCTCCTTCTTTGGTCTCCAATAGCCTACAGCAAGAAAAGAATTGTCCGGCTCAAAATGTATATAGTATTCAGGACCATCGAGTTTACGTCCATCTATAGAAATTCCTGCAGCAAGCCACGTCTTATAGGGTGATTTATCTTTCGAAAAACGAACATCTCTATATATTCTAAAGAGACATTGTTTCGCCGAGATGCTATCCAGTATGTGTGGGTCGAAGGTAGACAGCTTTTGTATAAGAGCCTGAACGAAGTTTAGCATGTTGTCGTAAGACTTTTCATATTCTGCCTTATTGGCGTTGAACCACTCCCTATTGTTATTTTCCTTGAGAGCTCTCAAAAACTCAAAAGTAGATGTTGAAATCTGCATAACTATCGAACCATTAATAAGAACAAAAACACTAAAGGTGCTGCCATCAACAGACCATCAAAGCGATCCAAGAGGCCTCCATGCCCCGGTAGAATATTTCCCGAGTCTTTCACGCCAAGGCTGCGCTTAAGCATAGACTCTACAAGGTCTCCCAAGGTGCCGAACACACCGATGATGACGGCCACACACATCCATTCCCACCTCTGCAAAGTGCCAAAATACTGCTCTAAATTTAGGGATACTACTATAGCCAAAAGCACTCCTCCCACAAACCCTTCCCAAGTTTTGTTGGGCGATATACGTTCGAAGAGCTTTGTCCTGCCGAAACTTCGTCCCGCCAAATAAGCTCCCGTATCATTCGACCAAAGTATAATCAAAAATCCCAAAGGAATATATGGGTTAAAAGCTCCAGTGATAAAGCCCAACGCCACAAAAAACAAGAAAGGAATACAGGCGTAAATAATGCCTAAAAGTGTATATCCTATATCGTTGAATGGCAGTCTTCTCTTCTGATAAAGGCTACATATAAAAATGATGGAGAATGTAGGGATAAACAACCATACATATTTGAAAGGCATATTGCCTATACAATGCCAACCTATCAATGCGGAAAGGACTATCGCCGAAATCAAGCCCAATACGGATAGTGGTTTATTCTCCTCGGACCTCACAATGCCATAAAACTCGTAAAGAGCTCCCAACCCTACCAAGCTGAAGAACACCGTAAACACTACCTCGCCCAATAGTAGAGCTCCTATCAGCACTACAATAAAAAAGAATCCCGTAATCGCTCTAGTTAACATGATCTTCCTCCGTATCTATACCACTATTTATCAATACATTGGCAAAAGTCTCTTCCTCTTGCTTCACATATAACTCTATCTTTCCAAACAGATAGGAAGAATCCTGTTTGTTAAGAATTACGGCGGCAATACCGTTTTCTTCCAGCATCTGTTTCACGATTTCAGCCTCATAGGCCTTCGTATAGGTTCTAATCTTAACCCATCCGTTCTCCATATTCTTGTTGATTTTTTGTCTTATTGTAAAATAATACTACCACCATAATGGTAAGCACGATACTCCCCCCATACATCCATAATGGGTAATCCGTAAAAGACTGCAGCTCTTCGAAAGTTTTTCCCTGCACGGTATAATAATAAGCTAAAATCGTTACCGCGGCGTTATTGACAAAATGGGCAACTATAGGAACCCACATATTTCTTGACCAAAGCAACATATAACCGAATAACACGCCCAATATCATTCGGGGGAAGAACCCGAAAAATTGAACATGTATAGCGCTGAAAATAATGGCTGTAAGCCACACCGCAACATGTCCGTTCTTTGCAATACGTAGGATGATATGCATCAGCACACCACGAAAGTAGTATTCCTCAGCTATGGCAGGCAATACGGCAAGAACAATAAGGTTGAGAAATAAAAAGCCTATATTGTCTACCATGGCAACTTTCTTGACCACCTCATTGGCAGCATCTTCCTGTTGACGCATCCATTCTTCTATACCCTTCCAGCTTTCAGGCAACGACATGTGAGCATTCCACTCCCCTATACGTTCCATAACAGGACCAACAGCCACAAGCATTGCTACCCCTAAAATACACAACAACACAAAACTCTTATTTTCATAGGGAAAATAGTCGTTATAAGGCTCTCTTTTCTGCAGTAATACCGATGGAAGGTAAAAAGTTCCGAAAGTACCAGCCGCTAAGATGAGATATCTGAAAAAAGGAGATTGATCCAACAGATTCCCCCCATCAAACAGGCCTCCTCCCGAAAGAGATCCTACCACTATAGCCAAAACCTGAATACCAATACTCCATACGAAAGTCAATAATAGCAGATGGACCAGTGATTGCCAAGGACTACGTATTTGCAGCGGTGTTTCTTTCATTCGATAAAGTTATTAATAATTGTCAAAAAAAAGGGACCTAAAGGCCCCTTTATCATGAGTGTTAGTTTACACGAACCGGATCAGCAGGCTTTTTAATTTCTTTATAAGGATAGGTTTTCATTTCCTGCAATAGAATTTCTACGGTTTTTTCCAGCTGAGGATCTCTTCCCTCCAGCAGATCTTTAGGCATCTGCTCTACAAAAACATCCGGAGCTACCCCTTCATTTTCTATGATGTACTTTCCGTTAAGGTCGAAAATACCGAAGTTTGGCGAGGTGATACGTCCTCCGTCCAACAGACGAGGATATCCCGAGATTCCGACAAGGATACCCATAGTGGTACGTCCCACCAACTTTCCTAATCCTTTGAAACGGAACATATAAGGCAACATATCGCCTCCGGAACCCGCATTTTCATTGATAATCATCGCTTTAGGGCCGTAAATACCATTTCCAGGAGTGGTGAAAGGTTTTCCATCACGTATTGCCCATCCAGCTATAAGCTCTCTCGACAACAGGTCGATAACATAGTCAGCCACGGAGCCTCCTCCATTGTTACGCTCATCGATAAGCAAGGCCTTCTTGTCCATCTGAGCAAAATAATAACGGTTAAAGTTGGTATATCCTTCCTGACCAGTGTTAGGAAGATATACATAGGCAATCTGGCCGTTGCTTAATGCATCCACCTTCTTGCGGTTATTTTCTATTTTGTCCATCTGACGCAAAGAAAGTTCCTGCTCAAACGTAATAGGTTTTACCACGACATCTCTAGCCCCTTCCAACGCCGGCTTGCTATTGACTTTCAAGACCACCTGCTTGTTGACCTTATTTTCCAATAGTTTGTAAAGGTTCACTTCCGGAGACAGCTTAATTCCGTCCACCGCAACGATATATTGACCTTCTTCCACGTTCATGCCCGGTATAGCAAGAGGCGCTTTCAAAGAAGGATTCCAATCCAACGGAGTATAGATTTTATTAATCTTGTACATGCCGTTCACATATTCCAAATCGGCTCCCAGTGTACCTGTATGCACTGAAGGAGTGGACGGCTGATCTCCTGGGTAGATATAAGCATGTCCTACGACCAACTCGCCCATCATCTCGTTAAGCAGATAGCTCAAGTCCGAACGGTGGTTGACATACGGAAGGAATTTTTCATATTTGGCTTTCACTGCTTTCCAGTCGGCACCATGCATATTTTCCACATAGAAATATTCTTTCTGCATGGCCCACACCTCATTGAAGATCTGTTTCCATTCTGCTGCCGGATCTACTTCTATTGGCACGTTGCTGATGTTAAGTTTTGCTGTTCCCGGCGCCACTTTCTGCCCCGCATTGACAATGTAGAAATCCTCACCAGCCCTGTACATCATCTTCTTACCATCGGCACTGATTACAAAAGAAAAGGCTCTTTCCACCAACACCTTTTCTTCGCCCTTTTCTAGGTCGTAAGCATTGATAGATCCGTTGCGAAGGTAGATCAACATATTCTCCACGTTACCGTTCAACACGTAATTACCTGCTCTCAACGGCAAAGCAATAATTCTACGGTTTATGTTGTCAAAGTCTACTTCTAGCTTTTTGTCTTTAGGTTTGTCTGGTGTTTCGGTCTTTTTACCCGCCAACTTTTTATCATCTTTAGGTTCCTCTTTTTTAGGGTTATCTTTTTTTGTTTCTTCTTTTACCTCCTCTTCATCACTTTGATCTTTCAAAAATCCAGGTGTATTCTTTGAAAGCACAAAAGCATACACGCTGAACGAAGGATTTCTCTCGTAAGCCGACATATGCAACCCTGAATTGGACAAGCCTACATTTGTACTAGCCGTGAAAAAGAGATATTTTCCGTCTCGACTGAAGGTAGGCTGTGACACATAGGACATGCCATCCGTAATCTGATGCGATGTTTTAGTGGTCAGATTATACATAAAGACTGCTGTAACGCCGTTGTTTAATGTCTTTACGTAGGCTATCCAATCCGAATCAAAAGACCATGAAGGCATAAATCTGTTGCCCACACGACCTGTGGCGGAAGCCAACTTATCCGAGTCTATAAGAACAACCTTCTTTGTGTTTACATCAACATAGTACAGATTAAGGTGGGCATCACAGTACACCAACTTCTTGCTGTCCGGAGACCACATAGGCTCGAAATAGAAATAGTCCTTTCCTAAGTCTATGTACGTTGGCTCATCCATGGCCTTTTGGTCACGAAGCACCAACTCATACTTACCTCGTGCATCCGATAGGTAAGAAATCCATTTGCCGTTAGGGGACCAGGAAGGATATTTCTCATGGCTTCCCGGACCTCTAGAGATGTTGCGAGCTTCACCTTTTTCTTTTGGCACAGAAATAATTTCTCCACGTGCTTCAAAGAGTGCTCTCTGCCCTGTAGGAGAGATATTATATCCTCGGATATCTTCGTTCATCTCCACATATTTGGATCGTTTATAAAGTGGATCTGCTCCTAAGGAAATCTTAAGACTATTCACTTTCTTGTTGTTGACATCCAAAATGTGTAATCTTCCTCCCTGCTCGAAAGCCAATTCATTGCCGCGTCCTTGCAAGGTACGAACATCGTAATCTTTGTAATTAGTCAGCTTTTCTATCTTCTTTGTCTTGACATCATAGCTGAAAATGTTTACAATCTTATCGCGGTCCGACAAGAAATACACTTTATTCCCTAGCCATACAGGCTTCACGTCGTTACAACGCTCTCCCGGAATGATTTCTACCTCTTTGGTTTGTGTATCAAAAATCCAAATGGAGGCCATGCCTCCTCCACGATAGCGCTTGAATGCTACTCTCTCTCTTTCGGTTGGGTCTGTATTTTTGATATATGCCCAATATCTGCCGTCCGGCGATGGGGAACCTTGGTATGCTTCCGGCATCATCAAAGGCGCATCCACCGGTGCTTTGGTATTGGTCTTATACAGCCTTGATCCGAAAGCATATTGATAATCTCTTGTTGCGGAGAAATACACTTCATTGTTGTTCAACCATCCTCGCATAATTTCTGCCGAAGGATGGAATGTTATTCTTTTAGGCTCTCCTCCATATATTGGGATGGTGTATATATCCGTATTGCCGTCGTAGTTACCGGTGAAGGCAATCTGCTTCCCATCGGGAGATAAGATAGGGTTCATCTCCACACCGGGGTTTGTGGTAAGCCTTCGCGGATTGTTTCCATTTTTATCCGCAATCCAAATATCTCCCCCATAGACAAAAGTAATATGAGAGTCACTGATACTAGGACTACGAAGCAATAATGTTTCTTCTTGTGCCTTTGCAGTAAATTGGGTACAGGCCAATGATAACAGTAAAACTGCAGAAAACTTATTAATCATAAATTTTGAATAAAAGGGTTAGTCTATTTCAAAGATAGAACTATTCATAAATAAGCAGCACTTTATATCTAACTTGTTGCAAAAAAAAGAGGTAAAGCATCTACACTGCCCCCAAAAAGTTAGACACTATTTGGGGGCATTTTTATGGTTAAGTACAAAAAACACAAATCCGATTTTAAGCTTCGTCTGGTTAAAGATTAC
>NZ_BAABGR010000008.1:0-25071 GCF_039541675.1 Sphingobacterium thermophilum
ATAAGAACTAATTTAAATGGAATGAGCCCGGTAGAATACCGAGCTCATCATATCAAAAATATTGCATAAATTCGTCCAACTTTTTGGGGGCAGTCCATTTTGGAGGCTTTCGTTTTATTTGAATAAGCCGTAAAGTTCGGCGTCAACTTTTTCGATGATGAAACCCAAATCTTCGGGGTTGTTGGCAAAATCAAGATTATCTTTGTCGAGAATCAACAATTTACCTTCTTTGTAGTTGCTGATCCATTTGTCGTATTTCTCATTTAACTTAGACAGATAATCCAAACGTATGGCCGATTCGTAGTCACGACCGCGCTTCTGTATATTGCTGACCAATGTAGGCACCGACGCTTTCAGATAGATCAACAAGTCAGGTGGTTTGATATAGTTGATGATGCTGTGGAAAATGTTGCTGTAATTATCAAAATCACGCGCACTCATCAACCCCATATCGTACAGGTTTTCGGCGAAGATGTAAGCATCTTCGTAGATGGTACGGTCCTGTACGATATTGGCGCCCTTGTTCTGTAATTCGACGATATGCCTAAAGCGACTATTCAAAAAGAATATCTGAAGGTTGAAAGCCCAACGTTTCATGTCGCTGTAGAAATCCTCCAGATAAGGGTTGTTCTCCACAGCCTCATATTGTGGCTCGAAATTTAAGTGTTGCGCCAGCAGGCCTGTTAGGGTAGTTTTGCCGGCACCGATATTTCCTACTATTGCTATATGCATATCTTGGTTTAATACAGTTTTTTAAGACCAATGATCTCTCTTACTTCTTTAATTGTTTTCTGTGCGCTGGCCTGAGCTTTTTCCGCTCCCATCTTGATAACTTTACTAATATACGCATCATCTTTGGCAATTTCTTCTATACGAGAACGTACGGGCTCGGTAGCGACGACCATATCTTCTGCCAGTTGCTTTTTGAAGTCTCCGTAACGGATTTCACATTTGTTGTACAGCTCTTCGAAATGTGCTAACGTGTCCGGAGAAGAAACTACCTTCATCAGGTCGAACAGATTTTGAATAGGTTCAGCCTTTGGTTGGTTAGGTTCGGTAGGTCCGGAGTCTGTCACGGCACGCATGATTTTCTTGCGTATAGTTTCTGCGCTGTCCGACAAATAGATACAGTCGGCATCGCCGTTAGATTTCCCCATCTTTCCTTGTCCGCTCAATCCTGGAACCTTCACCAGATTATCCGAATAGGAGAAGGCATAAGCTTCTTTGAAATAATCCGTTTTGTAAAGGTGATTGAAACGGTTGGCGAAAGTTCTTGTCATTTCAAGATGCTGTTCCTGGTCTTTACCTACCGGCACTTTTGTTCCGTGGTGAATCAAGATGTCGCAGGCCATCAATACGGGATAGGTCAACAAACCGGCATTGACGTTATTTGGATTTGCACGAACCTTATCCTTGAAGGATGTTGAACGTTCCAACTCACCTAAGTAAGCATTCATGTTCATATAGAGGTATAGCTCTGCCACCTCAGGAACGTCAGACTGTATATATATAGTTGATTTTTCTGGATCCAAACCTGCTGCCAAATATTCTACTACCACATTGCGAACGGTAGATTGCAAATCCTGTGGTGTAGGATGTGTTGTCAAAGAGTGCAAGTCTGCTATAAAAAAGAAGCATTTGTATTCGTCCTGCATTTTGACGAAGTTGCTCAAAGCTCCATAGTAGTTACCTAAATGTAATTTTCCGGTACTTCTAATACCACTAACAACTGTTTCCATATGTTGCGAAAATACACATTTATTCTTTTTTATAGGAATTAAAAAGAAGAGTATAAGTGAATTTTATGTCAAGAAAACTTGTATGTCGAAGAGACTTACAAACCTTTTAAATATTTGTAGATTTCTATCTGGGAGCGGAAGGGAGCTTTATCATTTCTCACGTACGCATTGGAAAGCTCGTTGTCATGAATTCTGGCTTTCACATTGTCTGCAAGCTGTATGTTGAGCATGGTTAGCAGCTGCTTGCGGATGGTTTTATCTTTGATACGTACGGAAGCTTCTATGCGGAAATCTAGGTTACGTGTCATCCAGTCTGCCGAAGAGATGTACATATGTTCTTTACCGCCATGATAAAAATAGAATACTCGGGCATGTTCTAGATACTCATCCACGATGCTGATAGCGCGGATGGGCTGCTTGAAACTTTCTTGTTGCATGGCACAGTATATACCCCGTACGATAAGCTCTATTTTCACTCCATTTTCTGCCGCTTCGTAAAGTTTTTTGATTAGTGCCTTGTCACTTAAGGAGTTTACTTTGACAAGGATATGCGACCTATTTCCTTTGCGAGCTTCTTCGATCTCTTTATCTATGTATTCTTGCAGACGTTGACGCAGCTGTGTGGGGCAGAAGAGCATGGCCTTGTCACCTATAAGATGGCGTTCGATGTCGAGCTTAGGCTTATCTAGGACCAGAAAGACTTTGTCGATGTCCTTCATGACGGATTTGTTGCTTGTCAGTAGGCAGAAGTCACTATATATTTTAGCTGTCCTCTCATTGCTGTTGCCTGTACTTACAAAGCCATACTGGATAATATTTTGGCCTTTACGTTTGGTGATGATACACAGCTTGGCATGTACCTTTTTGTTGGGGAAGCCAACTAACACTTTGATGCCTTCCATCTCAAAGCGCTCCTTCCAGGCCAGGTTGTTCAATTCGTCGAAGCGGGCACGCAGTTCCAGCATAACCGTAACCTCCTTACCGTTGCGGTGGGCATTGACTAGTGCATTTCCTATTTTGGAGTTGTCAGCGAGTCTGTAGGCAGTAATTTTTATCGAGGTGACATCAGGATCTATAGCCGCCTCGCGCAACATGTCTATGATATGGTCGAAGGTGTGGTAGGGAAAGGCCAACAGGACATCTTTCTTTGTTATTACATCGGCAATACGTTGTTTATTAGCTAGATCCGGATGTAGAAAAGAGCTTCTCTCTTCGGGTTGCGTATGTTTTTTAAACACATTGGGAAAGTCCATAAAGTCTTTGAAGTTATGGATTTTATCTCCCGGGATGATGCTGTCCTGCTTGGAGAGGTTGAGCTTTCTGATGAGGTAATCGAAAAGCTGAGGATTCATGTCCTCATCATACACAAAGCGCGTAGGTTTTCCTTTGCGTCGGTTTTTTATGGCTTTGGCAATCTTTTCTGCTAAGTCAGTATTGATATCGTTGCCTAGGTCAAACTCTGCATCGCGTGTAATCTTAAAGGAGTGAGCCTGAAAGTCGTCGAACCCAAAGAAGGAAAAGATATACGGCAGATTGAAGCGTATGATATCTTCCAAGAGGATAATATGTCTTTCTTTCTTTGGTGAAGGAAGAATAATAAAGCGGCTTAGATGTTCTGTTGGGATTTCAATAAGGGCGAATTTTACGGCTTCGGGCTGCGAACGTTTGTTCATGGCGATACCCAAGTAAAGTGATTTGTCGCGTAAATAGGGGATAGGAAGGTGGTTATCCAAAAGAAGAGGGATGACGTTAGATTCTACCTCTTTGTTGAAATAGGATTTTACGAAACGCTGCTGCTTTTCCGATAGCTCTTCACAGGTTTTCAAGAAAATACCCTCTTTGGCCATTTCTTTTTGAACCTCTTTCCAGATGCGGCCGAATTTTTTCTGCAGCTTGATTACTTTTTTGTTCAGCTCGTCGAGGATGAGCTGCGGCTTTTCGAAGAAGATTTCTTTGGCGTCCTTTTCATTTATTAGGAGGGCGCGCTTCAGGCCGGCGACCCGTACCCTGAAAAACTCATCCAGGTTATTTGAAAATATACCTAGAAACTTTATTCGCGAAAATAAAGGAACCGAAGGGTCTGCAGCCTCCTGAAGGACGCGCTCGTTGAAGCTGAGCCAACTGATATCTCTGGGTATATATTTTCTTGCCATCACACCTTGCCCTTGTAATAAACTTATCTGTTTTTTACCCCTCTACGTTTCAAGATATTGATAGCCTCATAGCGGCTTGTGTCGTAGTATGGAGGGTCTATAGATAATTTTGTGGGATACGGTTTTCTTTTGTCGAAGAAATAGATGCGCGTCACGCTGTTGAAGTCGTTGACAGGGAAAAGGTCAGCACAGGCCTCAAAGTTGGCATTGGCAATATCACCTACTGTCACTGCATAGATACGTTCTATTCCTCCTTTGTTCTGTTCGTTGCGAACGAAGGCTACCTCTTCAAAATCTCCCGGAAGGTCTTTGATGTTGGGTTGGCTGTAGGCATCCCAAATCAGATAACCTAATATTAAAATAAGAGGTATGGCAATAAGCCATACCCTTTTGGTTTTCTTCATACTATGTCTTACAAACTAATTTGAATGTTCAACAATTTAAAGAATTCTTTTAGAATTTGTTGGTGTCCAGGCCAAGCAGGTGAGGTTACAAGTTTGCCATCTACCACTGCTTGATCGGCAGGTACGTTTTTCCATGTTCCGCCAGCCAACTCGATATCTGGACCTACGGCCACATAGGCGGTCAATGTTCTTCCTTCGAGTACTTTTGCTGCTGTCAGCACCTGAATGCCATGACATATAGCTGCTACAGGCTTGTCGGCATCGAAGAAATGTTTTACTATTTCAAGGACACGTTTGTTCAAACGGATATATTCTGCCGAACGACCTCCGGCGATATATAAGCCGTCGTATTCTTCGGGATTTACCGCGTCGAAGTCCTTATTGATGGCGAAGTTGTGTCCTCGCAATTCTTTGTATGTCTGATCTCCAGTGAAATCGTGTACTGCTGTAGGCACTACATCTCCGGCTTTGCGATCAGGAGCAATGGCGTCAACGTCTATACCTACGGCACCCATAGCCTGAAAGGGTACCATAGCCTCATAGTCTTCTACGTAATCACCAACTAATAACAATACTTTCTTTGCCATATCTCAATTTTTTTATTTGTTTAACAATAATAATAGTAGTGTAGTATAAATTTTAAATGTTGTTTGTGTTCTCCAATTTTTCTTTCATAAGTTTTTTTGTGCGGCGTACTTTAGCTTCCAGCTGACTTCTATAAAGCATATTGATTACACCCTTACCTTCTTCGAAGTTGTGTTGAAATTCGGGTAGGGAGAAGGTGTCTAGCACTTCGGCACCGTCGAGAGGAAGTCTTTCTGCCGCTATGGACAGCACCGTCTGTCCTCCACGAGCTCCTGGACTTGTAGCCATGAGAAATACAGGCTTGCCGTTGTATATCTTACGTCCTTTGATTCGTGATATCCAGTCTGTAAGGTTTTTGTAAGCGACATTATAATTGCCGTTATTTTCCGCAAAGGATATAAGGATAAAGTCTGCCCAATCTATTTTGGCGGCAAAGTCCAAAGCTTTCTGAGGAATACCTTCTTTAGCTTCCAAATCTTTGGAATACATAGGGACGGAAAAGTCATTAAGGTCGAGAATCTCGATCACATCGTCAATTTCCTTGTAATATTTCGACACACTCGTTACAAACTTTTTGTTAATGGAGTCCGAGCTGTTGCTTGCGCCAAATGCCAGAATTTTCATACTTCTAATGTACTTAAAATTATTCTTTTTCCTGTAATGTGGACGTCAATTTCTGTGTTACAATAAAAAAGGGTTGATAAATACCTATCAACCCTCTTCTTTTATGCTTTTCTGTTGAGTGCCTTACACATTGAAGCGGAAATGCATGATGTCCCCATCTTCTACGATATAGGTTTTGCCTTCGATGGCCATTTTCCCTGCTTCTTTTACCGCTGTCTCGGAGCCGTAATGGATGAAATCTTCGTATTTGATAACTTCGGCACGGATAAATCCTTTCTCAAAGTCTGTATGGATGACGCCAGCAGCCTGTGGTGCTGTAAATCCTTTTTCTATGGTCCAAGCGCGAACTTCCTGTACGCCGGCGGTGAAGTAAGTAGCTAAATTGAGTAGTGAGTAAGCCGCACGAATGAGCTTATGAACCCCGGATTCTTCCAATCCTAGGTCTTCCAAGAACATTTTGCGCTCTTCGTAACTTTCTAGCTGTGCAATTTCTGACTCGATTTGAGCAGAGATAACCAACACTTCGGCTTTTTCGTCTTTCACGGCTTCTTTGACACGTTCTACGTAAGCATTTCCAGTAAGGACAGATCCTTCATCTACATTACATACATACATTACTGGCTTTACCGTCAATAACGACAGATCCGAGATATAATCAAAATCTTCAGGGCTTAACGGTGCTGTACGTGCAGACTTGCCGGATTCAAGATGCTCTTTCACCACCGAAAGAATCTCGAATGTTTTCTTTGCTTCCTTATCGCCACCGGTCTTTGCCATTTTCTCTACTTTTTGGATACGTTTTACTACTGTTTCCAAATCTTTAAGCTGTAACTCGGTGTCTATGATTTCTTTGTCGCGGATAGGGTCTACCGATCCATCTACGTGGATAACATTAGGGTCATCAAAACAACGTAATACGTGAATGATGGCATTCGTCGTACGGATATTTCCTAAGAACTGGTTTCCTAACCCTTCCCCTTTGGAAGCTCCTTTTACGAGGCCGGCGATGTCCACGATTTCTATAGTATTAGGGACGATACGCTGTGGCTTTACCAGCTCTGCCAATTTATTAAGACGTGGGTCCGGAACTGTGATGACGCCCACGTTAGGTTCTATAGTACAGAAAGGAAAGTTTGCCGCCTGTGCCTTAGCATTGGACAAACAGTTGAATAATGTTGATTTACCTACGTTCGGTAGGCCTACGATACCACATTGTAAAGCCATAAATTATTATGCTGTAAGATTTTTTAAAAATTTGGGCAAAGATAACAAATAAAGTGCATACTTATTTTATGGGAAACGTTATTTATCGATGGTTGGTTATGCAACAAATAATTTACAGAAAAATTTTATGCTTCATTAATCCTTTCGGCGTATTCGGAGGTCATACTATCAGAAAACAACATTAAGAACTATATCGACTATTTACTATTACAACAAAAGGAGGTCACCATGAAAAATATACTTTACATTGCGTTACTAGCCGGAGGAATGTTATTTATCAATGAATCGAAAGCACAAGTCAATGTCAGCATCAATATAGGAACACAACCTTTATGGGGACCTGTAGGATATGAGTATGCACGTTTTTATTATCTGCCAGAGATTGATGTATACTATAATGTAGCAACTCGAAAATATGTTTATTGGCAAGGTAAAAAGTGGGTGACCAAGTCGAAGTTGCCAGCACGTTACCGTCATGTGAATCTGTTCCGTACATATAAGGTAGTGATCAACGATGCGGATCCATGGAGATATCATGTGCGCCACAGAGATGCGTATGCACGCTATGCGCATGTAAGAAATCAAGTGGTAATCCGTGATGTGCATCACCACCACAAACCTCATAAACCGACTCCCAAGCCTAAACACAAACACGACAGAAGAGATAGAAGAAGATAAAATAAAGAAGGGGTTTCAATTACGGAAACCCTTCTTTGTTTGTGGGGCTTTAGCTACTTTTTGTCGAAGAAAGGGCTTCAAAAGTTGGAAATTGTATTCATAATTGTGTTAATTTTGTGGAAAATCATACAGATAATGTGGAAGATGTTGAGAGGACTATATAAATTGACTGGAGTAGTCCTCGGTTCGTTGGTGTTGCAGTCGTGTAACAATTTTTCTAACAGTGCTTTAGGTTCCCAAACAATAGATTCTATCTTTAACAAAGATAAGCATACACTAGCCTCTAGGCCTGTGCTTCATGACAAGTGGGATTCTTTGCGCAAAAATCTTATTGTTTTTAAGGTAGATAGCCTTAATCCGGTGGATATCAAAATTCAGCGTAAGCGACTGAAAGATTCACTACGTCGTGAATTTGACAAAAAGCCTAAGCATATATACCTGACTTTCGATGACGGACCATTGGTAGGCAGCAAAGCTATAGATTCTATTGCTCGTGTTAAAAATGTAAAGGTGAATGCATTTGTGGTGGGACGTCACGCTACGATGGGAAAGACGCGTCAGCGCGACCTCAACCGTTATGTGGAGAATCCTTTGGTGGCTGTGTACAATCACAGTTATACGCACGGCTTCAACAGGTTGACAAGCTTCTATGCCAACAGTGACAACGCCTTTGAAGATTTTAAGAAGAATGAAGAGCAGGTGCAACTGTCGGCCAAAATCGCCCGTCTTCCGGGAAGAAATATCTGGATCTATGATAAGGAGCGTAAGATCGATATACCTAGTGCTGCACCGACCGCGGATAAACTGTTTGCGGATGGGTATAAAGTGTTCGGTTGGGATGTAGAATGGCGCTTAGATGGATATACAGGTAATCCTAACATACCTTTGGAAACCGTTTTCCATCGAATTGTCAACTTTATGAACAATAAATCATCGCGAGAGCCGAACAATGTAGTGTTTTTGATGCACGACAATATGTTTCAAACCAAAAAGGGACAGAAGCTCTTAGGGGACCTTATCGATAGTCTCAAAAAGATGGATTATAAATTCGAGTTTATGGAAGACTATCCAATAAAATATTAAAAAAGGGCTTTTAAAGCCCTTTTTCTCTTTTACATTTCTCTTTCAACGTCCTTGTCACCGCGACCGGACACGTTGACTATTGCCAGTTGGTTTTTGTCTTTAAGCACTTTGATAGCCAAGGCTACGGCGTGAGCACTTTCGATGGCTGTAGTGATACCTTCCAGTTTGGAAAGCAGCTTAAACGCTTCCACCGCTTCGGCATCTGTCACGGGATAGTACTTTGCTCTTTGGCTATCCTTCATCTGGGCGTGTTGTGGCGATATTCCGGGATAGTCCAATCCGGCAGCTATAGACTTGGAAGGAATAGGGTTTCCTTCTTCGTCCACCAAACAATACGATTTGGTACCTTGGAAGATAGTAGTTTTTCCAAAAGACAGTGTAGCGGCGGTATTAGGGTAGGTGCCGTCACCACCCCCTTCGGCGCCATGAATTTCTACCGACTCATCCTCCAGAAAGCTGGAGAACAGACCTATGGCGTTGGAACCTCCACCTACGGCAGCGAAGATGCTGTCTGGCAATCTACCCTCAAATTCCAATATCTGTTGCCGAGCTTCTTGTCCAATGACGGATTGGAAGTATCCTACCATTTTAGGATAAGGATGCGGTCCTACGTGAGATCCCAGCAGATAGAAGGAGTTAGGATTTTCGATATAGTAGCCCAGGGCAGCATCCACGGCATCTTTGAGGGTACGGCTACCTAGGTTCGTGGCGATTACCTCGGCTCCCAGTAGCCGCATGCGGCGCACGTTGAGGGCCTGTCGTTCTACGTCGATTTCTCCCATAAATATTTTACAAGGTATACCGAAGATGGCTGCTGCGGTAGCGGTAGCCACGCCATGCTGACCTGCTCCTGTCTCGGCAATGATTTCTGTAGCTCCCATCTTTTTTGCCAACAGAATCTGACCTATGCAATTGTTTATCTTGTGAGAACCCGTATGATTGAGATCTTCGCGCTTCAGATAGATTTTGGAGCCCACATAGTCACTTAAATTTTTTGCGTAATATAAGGCGGAAGGGCGGCCGACATAGTTCTTTAGGATGTAGATAAATTCTTTGTTGAATTCTTCTTTAGCGGCTTGGTCGTCAAAAAATTCCGCTAGTTTTTTCAGCTGAGGCTCCAAAACAGGTGGTACGTAGGAACCTCCATATTCGCCGTATGTGCCATCATATTGAAGCATTCGGGGATTAGGTTTAACGTCGATCATTGTTTGTTAGGTTTAAAATTCATTAAAATGTTGTACGCATATAAACCTAAGATTTTTTAATGTTTTTTTGAAATAAGATTTTAAGGAAAATAGTTGTTAATTTTGTCGCATGGCAAAGATGTTCAATAATATCGAGGATTTGATCGACGAGATGGTATACTGCTTTAACGAGCGGGTGATGTTCAACCTATTGGAGGAGCGCGATATTATTTCGGTTTTGCCTATAGAAGATGCGGATAAGGCTGCCGACTTTTTGGAGAAAACCAACAAGGTCTTGGCAGACTTCTTCGAAATCTATGACGAAGACTGTTATCCGCCTAGTAGTCTTTCCGACAAGGATGAAAACCCTATTTTCTTCTGGAAAGATTATTTGAATTGCTTTTTCGATTTCGAGCTAGTGGATGACGACACTGTCAATGCTAAGTATGCCGGTACCCCTTTCGGCCTGTATCAGATTACGGGTATAGCCTTTCGTGACGAGGTCAACAAGCGCTTAAAACGTCGTCGTCTGAATGGTATCCGTCTGGAATACAAGGTGAAAGAGTCGCCGGAAGATAGGATGCTGCACTGGAAGAGAACCTACGACAAAGAATTGTAACATTTTATCTTTCATACAACTTTATCTCTTTTCTTGCGTTATAGTTTTATAACCAATTATAGAAAGGAGATTTATTATGAATCTTGCAGATAAAAGGCTTCCACTCCATTCTTCGAGAACTTCCGGCAGAGTTTCATGGATGGATTATTTACGTATCATCTTGGGAATCATTATTCTTGCCAAGGGGATAAGCTTTGTCAACGACAGGGAGGCTGTTCGTAGTTTGATAGAGCAGACCCATTTTCAGCTTTCTATATGGGGAGCGGTGCATTATGTGGTGTTTACCCATCTGGTAGGTGGCATATTTATCATTTTGGGTTTTCAGACACGTCTAGCCTGCATACTTTTGCTGCCCGTGCTTGTGGGCGCCGTATTTTTTGTGAATATCACCTACGGCTTTGGATTCCTGAATTCCGAACTGTGGCTTTCTGTGATAGTACTGCTGCTATTGATGGTTTTTATGATCCGCGGATCGGGAAACTACTCTTTGGATAGGATGATGAATAAACCCGGATATCAACGGGAAATATGATCTGAAAGGGCAACAGTATAGTTGCCCTATTTTTTTGTAAGTTGAGGAATGTAGTAACGATAAATCATGTTTCATCATAAAACTTAATAGTCTCTGCGGAAGAAAGATATCTTCAGCCGTCATAATGTTTTGAGCTAAATATTAATAGGATTTTCTGTCTTAACAGAAAGTTTATAGCGATATTTGTGCTATCTTAATGCAAATAAAACTATTTATGATTAGTAAAGCTAGTAAAGCTGGTAGATATCTTTTGCTGTTGCTTGTCTTTTCTGTAGTCTTTTGGGGCAACACTGTAGGACAGGACAGCCTGAATAACCGGGTTCATGTGGATACTGCCCGTCATCTTCCCGACTCTTTGCGGAGAGAGCTACGTGGTCTTTCCGTTAATTTCTTAAATAAAATACATGTAGGAGACATAAACAAAGTTATTGAAGGAATTCAGAAGAAAGTTGAGGAGCATAGCAGCATCTTACGTGATAAGACCAAAGACGGTTCGGCTGTCGTTTTGGAAGAGGCCGAACATAACAATGCACAGCTCAACTCCATGAAGCAGTCGTTAAGTAACTATCTGCTTAGCGTGGGTGAGTCTAAACGTGCTATAGAAGAGTTTATTGCCAAATACGATATTCAGGAAGCAAGATATCCGCGACTTAGTAGCCATCTTGGTGAGTCATTGCGGCAGCTAACCTTGAAGAACGATTCCCTCTTGGAGGCGAATGCTATGGTAGCAACCCTGCTGAACCATAACAAGCAGCTTCTGGCCCAAGCCGGAAGCATAGGACAGGGGGATACAACAGCAGCACCTGCGGGAGCGACAGCATCACTTTGGGCCTCCAAGAAGCAGAATATTTCCAAAGAGACACTTATAAACAACATCAAAAACAATTACAACAGCAATACCATTAGCCGTTACTTTAACGATATACCTTGGAGTTCACGGATACTGTTGTTGATATTGGCTTTGGCATATGGCTATTGGTGTTTTCGTATCCATTACGAAATCAACAAGAAAAAGAATATTGCGACAGGACTTTGCAGGCTGACGTTGACGGTGACACTGAAGACCATTATTTTCTATTTTACTTTGTTGCCCTTAGTCAGTCTTTTCACACCTACTTTCGTCATCCAAGGGGCACAGATACTTATTGTATTTCTATATCTTACTTTGGCATACGACAAACTTACCAGTAACCAGAAGAAGGTATTAGGGGCTATCGTGCTCTTCTATATTTTGGATGTATTTGTTAATATGATTGTGAGCGACGATCTGTTGCTCCGTATAATATGTATTCTGTTCAATGTGTTGGCGTTGGGGATGGTGAGCTATAGCAAGAAGAAAATTAAAGACAAAACCTCTGCCGGATATATCAATAATCTTATCTATGTCATCTTTGCCATTCTGAATGTTACAGCTATAATCCTCAATATTATCGGCAAGGTAGATATGTCGAGAAGTTTCAGCATAGCTTGTGCGGTAGGGTTAGTGCAGTCTTTCACGCTGCGCTATTTTGTGGAGATGATAAGGGAAGATCTTAACAAGCAATTTGAGCATGATAAGCTGTATCGTGGATTTTTCCTTCGTTTCAATAGAGAGCGTGTGTTGAAGCTGGTGTTGGAACTTACACGTCTCATATGCCTCATTCTGGCTGTCCTAGTATTGGCCAACAACTTGCAGTTTATAGATACGCTGGTACACTTCAGCGAAACTGTATTGGAGAAGAAGCGCAAAATAGGGGACATCAGCTTTACATTTTCTAATCTTATAGTGGCGGTGATTTTACTGCTGGTGACCAACTGGTTACAGAAAAATATAAGTCTTATCGTCTTCGGTGGAGAGGATGGTCAGCTTACGCAGAAGTATAACCAGAAGATGACGCTGTTTCCTCTGGTACGTCTGGCCATCATCCTTTGTGGATTTTTCTTTGCCATTTCCGCATTGGGGATGAGTATGGATAAGCTTACGGTTGTGATAGGGGCTCTGAGTGTAGGTATTGGTTTGGGATTGCAGAATATCATCAACAACTTTGTGTCGGGAATCATTCTCGTATTTGACAAACCTTTTCGAGTGGGCGATCAGATTGAACTCGCCGACAAGAAAGGTAGGGTGAAGGAGATAGGCATCCGCGCCAGTGTCCTCCAGACATCGGATGGTGCCGATGTTATCATTCCTAACGGAGACCTCCTTTCTGGAAGGGTGGTAAACTGGACATTATCCCACGAATATAGCAAGACCAGCTTCATCGTGATGGTGGACAAGCGTGCAGAACTGGATGAGGTGAAACAGTGGATAACGGCAGCAGCAGAAAGTAGCAGCTACTTCGTGAAAAATCTCGACGTCTCCGTTAGTGTACAGGATATAAGTGCAGATATGGTGTATCTAAGCATAACGGCATGGGTGAACTATGCCGCCAATGCAGGCTCTTTCAAAAGTGAGGTTTTCTTAAATCTTTATAAAAAATTCGAGGAAGAAAAACTCAAATTTTACAGTGTGGCGCCGGTAGCCCGTCTGTAAGCATAAGAAAACAGTAAAGGCAATGCGAAAAAGCATTGCCTTTACTGTTTAGAGTATTCTTTTGTTTAGAAATTCAGCTGTGCCGCCTGCGCAATTTTTTTAGGGATATCGGTGTTGTCCATTTTGTTATTGAACAATTCGGCGCCTTCTCCTATGGCATATACAGGTACATATCCTGCCGAATGGTTTGTCGATCCCCAGCTTAAAGAAGCTATTTTGTTTAATATTTTAATACTTAATGCGGCGAGCTTGTCGTCGTTGGCATAAAGCGTTTTTGTAGTTTCGTTGACATGGTTTACGAAGCTCTTTTCATAGGCTTTGAAGAGAGACTCTTCGTCGCCTTTGGACACCTTAAGATGGGTGAACAAGCCGGTATTGTCGGCGATAAGCTGTTTTACTTCATCCCAGGAGGCGTTAGGCTTGTCGTTGCGCAGGTTGCCTATCAGGGAAGACAATGTGCCTTGCGACACCTTCTGATGCGCTAAGGCTGCTGTGTTAAGCTTAGAAGAACCGTTGCCTATGACTAAGCCGCCTGTTTCATGGTCCGCTGTCACAACGATAAGTGTTTCTTTAGGATTCTGCTTGTAGAATTCGTATGCCAGCTGTATGGTCTTCTGGAAGTCTATCACTTCATGGAGTGTGGTTCCTCCGTCGTTAGAGTGTGACGACCAGTCGATTTTTCCACCTTCCACCATCAAGAAGAAACCTTTGTCGTTGTTTTGGCTTAGGTGTTTTATTGCGCCTTTGGTGATGTCCTCCAAAGTCATGTCCTCAGTATCTTGGTCTATGGCGAATTTCAGCGAGGCCGTATTCTTAGGGTCGTCATTGATCCATACCACTTTTTGGTTGTTGTAGTCTTTGTTGAGGAAAGCCTTTTTACCTTTAACGATTTTATACCCCGATTTTTCTAGGATTACATGAACGTCGGTAGCTTCTTCCTTTTTTAGGGTAGTGGTAGGTTTAAGAAATCCGGAGCCGGCAAAGAAGTCAAAGCCCGATTTAGGGATTTGTAAAGCTATTTCATAATAATGTCCTCTGTCCGGTTGGTTGGCATAGAAGGAAGCCGGAGTGGCGTGGTCTACACTCACGCTAGTGGCTATGCCTACTTTCCATCCTTTTTCTTTGGCTGCATATGCTATGCTCTTGTAAGATACTGTCGCTGTACTGTCCATACCGATGACTCCATTTTTGGTCTTTTTACCTACGGCCAAAGCGGTACCTCCTGCACTGGAGTCTGTCACCCCATGACTTAAGGAGTTGGTGGAGGCAAAGCCCACATATGGGAATAAGGAAAGAATCAAGGGTTGATAGCCTATACGACCTTGTGTTTCAGCAGTAAAAATTTCTGCTAGGTTAACGTGGTTTGGTCCCATGCCGTCACCAATGAGGTAGAAAATGTATTTAGGCTGAGCAAAAAGGGAGCTGAAGGAAAATAAAATTGTAAATAATGTAAGTAAGAACGTGTTTCTTTTCATTTTTATTAAAGGTTTATATTCAAAGATATAAAAGTTTTTATATGTAGTGGAATTAAGTTACCGTTAACAAAACTAAAGTACGTTTAACTTGTTCTATATTTTGTAACAAATTAAATGCATTATGGAAAGCTCTTTATTAAATCACGTCAAATCCTACTTTACGGAGGAGGTGATCAACAAGTTGGGGGTGAATTTGAATGAATCTCCTGAAAATATTAAAAAGGGTATTGACGTCAGTGTACCGGCTATCCTGCTGGGCCTGCAAAGCAAAAACAAAGAAGGGCTGAGCGGCATTTTGAATTCCGCGAAGAACATGTTGGGCAATTTCGATTTCAACGATGTCTTCGGCAACTTTTTCGGTGCCCCGTCCGGAACGGATTATTCCAAATTTGAAACGCAACATATGCTGACCTCCATTTTTGGGGAGCGCTTCAGCAGTATCTTGGACAGCGTATCCTCTTATTTAGGAATCAAAGGCTCTTCTGCTGCGGGACTGTTTGGGGCAAGCCTTCCCGCCGTGGTGGCAGGCATTACCCACAAAGGAACCAACTGGAATGCGGATTCTATCAGTGCAGTACTCACACAGAATAAGTCATCCTTGGTAGCGGCCCTGCCTTCCACCTTGGGCTTGGGAGCATTCGGCTCCTTTTTTGCTGCGGCCGACGAATTTAAGTCCGGGACATCCTCGTCCGTCGTAGACAAGGCAGAGGCTACAAGTGTACCTCCACCGCACGTACGAGAGCGCTTCCATGAAGAAAGGAAAAGTAAGGGAGGCTTCTGGTGGCTGTTGATACCGCTCATCCTTATCGGAGCGTGGCTGCTCTTTAGCAAAGGTTGTCAGGGCAGCGGACCGGAAGAAGAGCGCGATGCTATGATACAACAACATTAAAAATAATGGAGGGGATTTTTGAATCCTACCTTTTCTGTTCTAAAAGTGTTTAAATTCAGTATAAACCTTAACAGCGTGATTCTGATTTAGGATATTAATAATATTTAATTATTGTTTTCAATGACAAACTAATCTGAAAGACGTTTGTAAGTCGTATATTTTTATAAATTTGGGCATAATCCACTAATCGGGATATGCTTTTTTATGTTAGATTACACGAAGACGAGACAGCTGGAAGAAGATTTCGAACGGTATATGCTAAAGTTTTACGCTAAGTATAAGCGTTTTTCATTGGAAGACTTTGGCGACTTTGCTGCCACTATTTTAAACTATAATGTGCAGAACAATGTCATCGACGCCCAGGAAAAGGGTGCCTATGCCGCTTTTCTTGTGTCACTTTATAACAAAGGTATAGGCAACAGAATTACGGAGGAACACCAAAGACAGATTGCTAATGCCATAGCGTCTGACTATAGTGTTAATTTCACCGTGATTAAGGAGCTTTTCGGATAGGAATACTATTCTTGGAGGGTCCAGGTAAGCTTTTCTATATCGTATCCGGCCTGCTGCGCATAATGTAAGTATTTATTTTTGATATCTTCGGGAATATCTTTTGTTCGGGAAAGAATCCATAGATAGTCGAGGTTGTCACCGAAGACGAGTGCATATTCATAGTCGCCAGCGATATGCATGATGTGATATCCCGAGTAGAAGGGACCAAAGAAGGAAACTTTTAGCGAGCCGATATGTGGGGCTTGCTGGAATTTAGCCTTTCCGATGCTTTGTTTAGGCTTGTTGTCTTTGATGCGTACGCCGGAATTTTGTACTTTGATGTGTCCATCTTCTTGTAGTGAGTAAAGGGCTGTTACATTTTTCAATCCTTTTTCCCAGAAGAAGTCCAACCTTGCTATTTCATACCATGTTCCCAGATAGCGGTTAATGTCAAAGTCTGTGATTACGGGGAGGTTAGATTTTACGGGTTTCCAGATATTATATATTACGGCTCCTGCCGCGGCAGCGGTAAGGAGGAAAAGTGATTTTTTCTTGTCCATAGCGTTTTCGTTTAAAGTTTAACAGTTGAAAGACAGCAAAAGTTTATCCAATTTTTTACTTTTGTCGAAAATATCTCGTTTTGTACTCAAAGGAAGAAGCTAAGAAGCTAAAGCAGGAGTTTTGGACGGCCTACGGTCAATACATGGCCTTGACCCCTTCGGCAGACGGAGAGCGGGTGAATTGGGTAAACTACAAAACAGGAATTAAGCATCTCTATTTTCGCATGGATGCCACGAACAAGGTGGTGACCATAGCCGTGGAGATGACGGATCCCGACGCAGGCATACGGCAGCTTATGTACGACCAGTTTCTGGAGCTTAAAAATGTGCTGCACGACACACTGGAAGAAGAATGGATTTGGGATGAGGTCTTTTACGATGAGGACGGCCGCAAAATTGCCCGCATCTGGACGTCTAGGGAGAAGCTTTCCATTTTCAATAAGGAGCATTGGCCGGAAATCATCTCTTTTCTGAAGCCGCGCATCGTCGCGCTGGATGAGTTTTGGTCCATGGCAAAATATTCGTTCGAAATTTTTAAATAATACATATGAAAAATAGATTATATAGTGCTTTGGCCTTGGCAGCATGTTTGGTATTTGCTCAGGTAGAGAAGGCTGCGGCATGGGGGATGACAGGCCATCGTGTCATCGCAGAAATTGCCGAAAGACATCTTAACAAAAAAGCCAAAAAGAATATCCAAAAGATCATTGGCAATCAAAAGTTAGCGTATTGGTCCAACTGGGCAGATTTCATTAAGTCTGATCCGGATCCGGCATTGAATAGCACAGGCTCATGGCATTTTATCAATACGCCGGGAAATCTGACTTTCGAGCAGTTTAACCAAGAGCTTCTCCGTTCGGCGGACAACAACCTGTATAAGTCCTATCTGCGTATCAAGGAGGAGGTGAAGCACAATAAAGACATGTCGTTGAAAGATCAGCAGCAACATCTGTACTTCATCATTCACCTCTTTTCGGATGCTCATCAGCCAATGCATGTAGGACGCGCCGACGATTTGGGAGGTAATAAAATCGAAGTGATGTTTTTCGGACGTAAGACCAATATTCACCGCGTATGGGATTCAGACTTGGTGGACAACGAAAAATATAGCTTTACCGAATACGCCAGTGTGCTGGATATCTACGACAAAGACTACTACAAAAAGTATGATGTAACATTCGAACAGGCCTTGTATGAAACACATCAGCTCGCCAATAAAATCTACGCCGATGTGGAAAATAATGCTAATCTAAGCTACAAGTATATCTATGAGTTCAAATACCCTATGGAGGAAGCACTGCTGAAAGCAGGAATACGTCTTGCTAAGGAGTTGAATGAAATCTATGGCAAATAAAATATAAAAGTAAAGAAAATCCCTGATGTATAGTTAAGCATCAGGGATTTTTGTTTTTGTTAGAGGGATAAGCGACTAAGGAGAGGGATTCCTGAAATAAATAAAATAGTCATCATTATCCTTCTGAGATTTCAAGGCTAAATTGTACCTTTGCACTATGTCCGAAAAAATTATAATCCTCGATTTTGGTTCTCAGTACACGCAACTGATTGCCCGCCGTGTCAGAGAATTAAATGTATATTGTGAAATACATCCTTTTAATAAAGTTCCGGAGTTTGACGAGAATGTCAAAGGCGTGATTTTTTCTGGAAGTCCGTATTCTGTAAGACAGGAAGATGCTCCGCAAATCGATTACAAGTCGATTCAGGCCAAGTATCCTTTGTTGGGGGTATGTTATGGCGCGCAGTATTTGGCGCAGCAGAGCGGAGGAGAGGTTCTTCCGTCAGAAATTCGTGAATACGGTAGGGCAAACTTGCAGTTTGTGGACGATTCGAATGAGTTGCTGAAGGGCATCCCTACACAATCGCAAGTGTGGATGTCGCACGGGGATACTATCAAAGAAGTTCCAGACAACTTCAAGATTATTGCTAGTACAGATAAAGTTCGCGTAGCGGCCTATCATATCGAAGGAACCAAAACTTACGGTATACAGTTCCACCCGGAGGTGACACACAGCACTGACGGTCAGATTCTGATAAAGAATTTCGTGGTAGACATCTGCGGCTGTTCGCAGGATTGGACTTCGGAATCTTTTGTAGAAACCACCGTAGCACAGCTTAAGGAGCAGTTGGGTAACGACCATGTTATCATGGCCTTATCGGGTGGTGTAGACTCTACTGTGGCTGCGGTACTCTTACACCACGCCATAGGTGACAGACTCCACTGTTTCTTTGTAGACCACGGATTGCTCCGTAAGAATGAATTCGAACAGGTGTTGGATTCATACAAAAATATGGGGCTTAACGTGAAGGGCGTAAATGCTAAGGACTTGTTTTACACTAAGCTTAAGGGGGTGACAGAGCCGGAGGCAAAACGTAAGATCATTGGTGCTGCCTTCATCGACGTGTTTGACAAGGCTTCCAAAGATATACAAAGCGAGTTGCCAGCAGGGGTTGAAGCGAAGTGGTTAGGACAAGGTACCATCTATCCGGATATTATCGAGTCGGTATCGGTGAAGGGACCTTCGGCAACGATTAAGTCGCACCACAACGTGGGTGGCTTGCCGGATTATATGAAACTTCAGGTGGTAGAGCCACTGAAAACTTTATTCAAAGATGAAGTTCGTCGTGTAGGAAAGACCTTGAACGTCGATCCTAACATCCTTAATAGACATCCATTCCCTGGACCGGGCTTAGGAATTCGTATCTTAGGAGATATTACCGAAGAAAAGGTACGGATTTTGCAGGAAGCTGATGACATCTATATTCGTAACTTGAAAGAATCTGGCTGGTACGATAAAGTATGGCAAGCGGGAACGATCTTCCTTCCTATACAGTCTGTAGGGGTGATGGGTGACGAACGTACCTATGAGCATGTGGTGGCCCTAAGAGCGGTAGGTTCCCTTGATGGAATGACAGCAGATTGGATTCACTTACCATATGAATTGTTGGCTAAGATTTCTAATGAAATTATCAACCATGTTAAAGGAATCAACAGAGTCGTTTATGACATCAGTTCAAAACCACCTGCAACCATCGAGTGGGAATAATATTTTGAAAAATACTTTAATAGCAATATCTGCAGCAGTAGTTTTGGGAGCAGCTTCCTGTTCTCCCAAGACTACTGTTTTGCGTAATCCGAACGTTCCGGGTAATGTAGGGAAGACCGAAGAGGTAATTCCTGATGTTGCCGATAAGGAGAAGGATAAGGCTCGTGGGATGTTATTAGCCAAAGAGCGTAACATAGCCCTTCTATTGCCTTTTCAATTGGACCTTATTGCTGGTAATGATGTACAGGAAAAAGACGTCAAACGTTCGGCTTTAGCTTTGGACTTCTACCAAGGCTTTCAACTTGGATTGGAAGAGGTGGCTCGTAAAGGAAAGCCCTTTCGGTTGAAGGTTATAGATTCCAAAGACAATCCTACATACAATGCGAGTTTGGCATCTGCAGAGGACGTCTCTCAAGCGGGCATTGTGGTAGGCCCCGTGTATCCACAGGAGATACGCGCTTTCGGCCGCAATGTTGTTGACGAGAACAAGTGGATTGTCAACCCGTTGGCAGCCTCTCCAGCCTCAGACTTTAATATCAGCAATCTGATTACGGTGACGCCCTCTATTTACGCCCATATGGAGGCTGTAGCAACAAAGGTGGCAGAAGAGTATAAAATAGGGGATGTGGTTATCATCTATCAAACGACAGATTCTGATAGCAAGCAATTCCTCACGGGAATGGCGACGGCGATAAGGGAAAAGAAATATAATGCTCATGTCGTTACCGTATCTTCCCTGGAGCAGCTGAATGAGAAGCTTACCCAAGCGGGCAACAATATTATCATCAGCGGTACCACAGACAAGACTTCTCTCAACAATCTTATAAGTGCTTTGACGAAAAAGAAATCGGAGTACTATTCCATCCGTCTTTTCGGTCATCCGCTGTGGGACCGTTTTGACTTTAGCAATCATCCTTCTTTTTCAGGCTTAAATCCTACCATAAGTACGGAAAGCAACCTGAAGCCATGGACGAGTGCAGTACGTCAGTTTAGAGAGCTGTATAGACAGAAATATGGGGTCATGCCGTCGGACCAGTCCTACAAAGGGTACGATGTAGCGGTTTTCTTTGGCACCTTAATTAACAAGTATGGTTTGGAAAACCTCAAAGCCAAACTGGAAACGGAGACATATAACGGAATCTATAATACTTATAAGTTCACCTATAATGAAACATGGGGATTTGCCAATATGGCTGTTTCTTTTAAAGAATATATCCATGGCTCATTCCAGCTACAATAGAAGTGTATGCAGGTAAATGAAAGGCGTGTAGCGCAGCATTTTCGGAATTTCTCGAGAGCGTTGGAAGGATATTCCTTCAACGAACCTCTGTCAAGATATCTGACAAAATTTTTTAAGAGCAACAGACAAATGGGGTCATCTGACAGAAAGATGACCTCTCGTTTTATGTACAACTACTTTCGTTTGGGAAAGACCTTGTCGGGATATGGAGTGCCGGAGCGTTTGGCCTTTGCAGAATTTCTATGTGAGCAGGAGTCTTCCTTTCTGCAGGTACATCATACAGCACTGCATGAGAACATCATGATGCCTCTAGATGAGAAGGTAGAATATCTTACTACAAGGTACGGATTTGTGTTGAAGGAGGTGTTTCCTTTTCCGGAACAGCTGTCGGAAGGAGTGGACAGACAGCATTTTTTGCTCAGTCATTTTGTTCAACCCGATTTGTTTATCCGTGTCAAGCGGTCACAGCTGGAGGTGGTACGTCAGTTTTTCGACCGAGAAGGAATACCTTACGAATTTGTCGGTGGACAGGCACTGCGCCTACCGAATGGCTTCCGTCTGCAGGATTACCCACAGCTGAAAGGTATGTTTGAGGTGCAAGACCTCTCTTCGCAGCATACTATACATTATATGGATGCCCAGCGCGGTGAGATGTGGTGGGATGCCTGTGCTGCCTCGGGAGGGAAAGCGTTGATGTTTTTGGATAAATATCCTGATGTGGAGCTTATGGTGTCCGACATACGGCTTTCTATCCTGCGTAACCTAAATGAGAGGTTTGAAGTGGCACGTGTGCCGGCACCACGAAAGCAGAAAATCCTTGACCTCAGCAGCGATATTTCTTCACTAATGCGGGGTGAGTCGTTTGACGGTATCATCTTGGACGTGCCCTGCTCGGGATCTGGAACATGGGGGCGCACCCCTGAGATGATCCAACAATTTTCGAAAGATAAGATGTTGCATTTCAAGACTTTGCAGCGTAGCATAGTAGACAATGTCGTATCCTATCTGAAGGTGGGAAAGCCATTAGTGTATATGACTTGTTCGGCATATAGGGAGGAAAATGAAGATATGATAAAGCATCTTGTGGACAAGCACTCTTTCCGACTGGAAAAAATGGAAATCATCAAAGGCTATACACAACGGGCTGACACCATGTTTGCGGCACGGCTTGTGCGCGAACGCTAGCTGCAGTTGATAGGAATAACCAGTACAGGACAGGAGGCCTTACGTATCACCGCTTCCGACAGGTTGCCCGAGATGAAGTGGTCGAAACCTGTTCTGCCGTTAGATCCCATGATGATGAGGTCTGCTGACCACTCTTCGGCCTGCATGAGAATCTCTTCCTTAATGCTTCCTATACGGGTGAAGGAGAACACCTCCTTAGCACCTTGTATCTGCTCTGCGATATGGTGTAGATATGATTCTGCGGACTGCTGTTGTGCTTCGGTGATCTCAGGTACCACTATGGGCTGTTGCCCCAGTAGTGGGTCGGCACCATAGGAGGCTGGACTGGTGGGAGGGATGACGGTAAGCAGTGCTACCGATGCTTCCTCATGGACTATCATATTCTTGGTATAATCAATGACTTTGGTGGCGCACGGAGACTCGTCAATGGCAATCAGTATGCGTTTAAATTTTTTCATAAGTTCACAGTTTTACTTATTTGAAGTATCTTCGTATTATAGAACAAACAAAATATATTTAATGTTTTAAAATCGTCAATGCGATGCAAATATCAGCATGTCAACTGAGTATAGTTCCACTGAGAGCGGAACCCTCACATCGTAGTGAGATCGTCTCACAAGTGCTTTTCGGGGAGCAGTTCGAGCTGCTGGAAGAGGAGCAAGATTTCTATCGGATCCGCCTGTTGGATACCAAATACGAAGGATGGATTCAGAATCATCAATTTGCCGAGATAGTGCTTGCCGGTGTGGATACGGATACCATCGTTGATATTGCTGGAGCACAAGCCCTGCATGATGGCGAAGTTGTAGAGCTTGTGCATGGTACTTCCATAGTGGGAGAACATATCACCATTGGAAAAAACACATACACCATTCAGGGAAGTCTACGGAAGACCAGTCTGCAAGACTTTGATGTCGAATTCCCGAAGCTTATAGAGTATTACAAAAGTACACCCTACATGTGGGGTGGAAGATCTAAATACGGCATAGACTGTTCGGGATTCAGCCAGGTGGTATATAAACATTTCGGCATCAAGCTACGTCGTGATGCATGGCAGCAGGCCGAAGAGGGGAGTGTCGTGGACTTCTTGAGTGAGATACACCCGGGAGATCTGGCCTTTTTCGACAACGAACAGGGGCACATCACCCACGTCGGCGTCATGATAGACCCTGAAACCATTATTCACGCCTCCGGAAAGGTGCGCGTGGACCGTATGGATAACCAAGGTATCTTTAATGCCGACCTTAACCGCTATACTCATAACCTGCGCATAGTAAAACGTTATTTTTAATTTTGAAGATGTCTTTACTAGCAAATACGTATTTTTTATTAGCCAGTTCACAACTATTTCCCTTTTCGGAGAGGGTAAAAAGATTTGAAGAACATCCCTCGGAAGCATTGGAGATGGCCCGAAGAGGCTATAGTTTGGTCAAGGAAGGGAAGATGAGTGAGGCCTTTACCATATATAATGAGGCTATAGAGAAATTTCCTGAGCAGCCATTTTTTTACGCCTGCAAGGCTATACTCTTTATGCGGCTGGAGGATGAGGAAAGTGCCTTCTACAACTATCAATCAGCCAAGCGGTTGGATTTCAATTACCATCACTATCTAGAATGGCTCGAAAACAAAGGACAGATGGAGGAGGCTGTGGAGCTGCTGGAGCTGAATGACATACAGCCGGAGGAGGAAGAAGCGCAACTACTGCTCAACAGGGCTATGCTGCAGGTGCAGCATTTCAACTATGAGGAGGCTATTGCAGATTTTACGGAAGCTTTCGACAAGACCAGGAGGCTCGACATCCTTGTGTCGAGGGCGGCGATAAGCATGCAGCTGTTGCGCTACGACGAAGCCTTAGACGACCTGAATGCTGTGCTGCAAGGACAAAGGTCGGCAGAGGCATACCTCTACCGTGCTAAGCTGTATGCTTTCGTTCGGGAGAACAGCTCGGCCCTGCAGGATTTCGAGCAAGCCGTCCAGCTTGCGCCTACCGATGCCCGTATCTACGAGGAGAGAGCTTCCCTGTATGAGCAATTAAAGGAATACGACAAGGCGGCGAATGATTATTCCCAAATTATCACCCTCAAGGAGGACGACTTTTATGCGTATGTGCTGCGTGCCGATGTCTACGAGAAGCTCGAAAACTGGGAGGCTGCCATCGCCGATTATAGCGAAGCGATAAAGCTAAATCCCTACTATTCGGATCTTTACCAATATCGAGGGGAGCTGCGTGCCAGAGTAGGAGATAGCGCCGGGGCGGAGGAGGATTTCCGTAAGTTTGAAGAGCTGGAAGATGAAGATGAGGACTAAACTTATTGTAAAGAATATAGTCCAACTTACAAAAAATGATAGATGAAGCAAACCTATTTGAAAAAGGCCTTCCGGCTGTTTGCAGCCTATAAGGCTTCTAAACTGTCTTCAGATGACTTGGAGATAGCAGAAAGTAAGGCCGCACATCTGGAAGATAAGATCAGCGATTTTAAGCTGCTTCTTAATATGGCGCGCGACATTATGACCGGGAAATATAAAGCAAACCCTTGGAATGTTTCCGTCATTGTGGCTACCATAGCCTATGTGGTGTCCCCGCTGGATGCTATTCCCGACCTAGTACCCGTATTGGGTTGGTTGGACGATGTCACCATCGTTGGGTACGCCTTAGGAAAACTGTCTGAAGAGATAAAAAGGTATAAAACCCATATTGCAACAGCAGAATAAAAAAACAACAAAGCCCTGAATGTAGACATGCCCCAAAAAGTTAGACACTTATTTGGGGCATTTTTATGAGTAAAAAACAGAAGTATAATTTCAATTTTAAGTTACGTCTAGTAACCACT
>NZ_BAABGR010000009.1:0-78643 GCF_039541675.1 Sphingobacterium thermophilum
AATCTTTAACCAGACGAAGCTTAAAATCGGATTTGTGTTTTTTGTACTTAACCATAAAAATGCCCCCAAATAGTGTCTAACTTTTTGGGGGCAGTGTATTTTTACAAGCCTCTTTTTATTTCAATATGTTAAGCGAACAAATTATTTTTTCGCGTAAGTAACCTCTTTAACCGCTTTTACCACTTTTTCTACACTAGGTAATGTCGCTTCTACCAAGGTAGGAGCATATGCTAAAGGCACATCGGCAGATGTTACGCGTAGGATAGGTGCGTCTAAGTAGTCGAAAGCATTTTTTTGAACGTGGAAAGAGATTTCCGATGAGATGGAAGCCAATGGCCAAGCTTCTTCTACTACTACTAAGCGGTTTGTTTTCTTAACGGACTCTACCACGGTAGCGTAATCGATAGGACGAACTGAACGTAAGTCAATAACTTCTACGCTGACACCTTCTTTTTCTAGTTCTGCTACTGCCGGCAAAACTACACGAGGCATCATTTTACCGAAAGAAACGATAGTTACGTCAGTACCTTGTTGTACTACAGTAGCTTTACCTATAGGTAAGTAATATTCTTCTTCTGGCACATGACCTTTGTCACCATACATCACCTCCGATTCCATGAAGATTACTGGATCCGGATCAAGGATTGCTGATTTTAACAGTCCTTTTGCGTCGTATGGGTTTGAAGGAACTACTACTTTCAATCCTGGGGTGTTAGCATACCAGTTTTCGAAGTTTTGAGAGTGTTGAGCTGCCAACTGGCCTGCGTTACCTGTAGGTCCGCGGAATACGATAGGACAAGATAACTGGCCTCCTGACATTTGGCGGATTTTCGCAGCAGAGTTGATTACTTGATCTATCGCTACTAATGAGAAGTTGAACGTCATGAATTCGACTATAGGTTTAAGACCGTGAGTCGCAGCACCTACGGCGATACCAGCAAAGCCAAGCTCTGCAATAGGTGTGTCAATAACACGTTTAGGGCCAAATTCGTCAAGCATACCTTGGCTTACTTTGTAAGCACCGTTATACTCAGCAACTTCTTCACCCATTAAAAATATTCTTTCATCTTTACGCATCTCTTCGCTCATAGCTTCGCGAAGCGCTTCTCTGAATTGTATTTCTCTCATTAGTTTCTAAAATAATCTTATTTTTATAGAATACGCAAAGCTAATATTTTCTGACGATATTTTCGCAATGTTAGGCTAGCTTTTGCTGGGATTAATGTCATTTTTAAATAAGCTTTTGCTAATCCTTAATAATTGTTTTCGACAAAAGAGCGTAGCCATCGGTTGAGGTTTGCTATGGCCAGAGGGATGTTCCATGCCTCCTTATTGCGGCGTTCCACATAGTTGGAGATGGCACGTACTTGACAGCAGGGAATCCCTTCTTTCTCACAGACATATAGCACGGCAGCCCCTTCCATGCTTTCCACAGCGATATGTGGAAGATGTTCTTTTAAGGTTTGGATGCTCTTTTCATTACCATGTACTTTGTTGACCGTAATAGCAGCTACAGCAGGAAGGGGTAGGGATATATCTTTGGGCATGCAGCTCCTATAGGTGGCCTGACCGAACCCCATCTCTTCTATACTTAGAAAGCGGTCGCCGTCTTCTGCGCCCAGCTCGTAGAAGTGGTCGGTTTCTACAGCTACTACTTCGCCGATGGACAGTTCTCTTATCACCGATCCAGCAATGCCTACATTCAGCACAAAATCTACCCGTTGGGAGAGCAAAGCCTTCGTAAGCTGGTGGGCTGTAGCTGTCATCCCGACCCCTGTAACGACATAAGGAATGCCCTTTTCTTCCAGCAGGGGAATACTATCCTGAATTTCGAAGGTTGTGGCGGCGACAATCAGAGGCTTCATTTTATAGTTATTTGATGCTAAGTTAAATTTTTTTGAGGTATCTTTGTAAAATATGATTTATATCACTCGACGAGAGCGATTTTGCGCCGCACACAAACTGTATAGGGAAGATTGGTCACAGGAGCAGAATGAGGCCGTTTTTGGCTACTGCTCGAATCCTAACTGGCATGGACACAACTATGAACTATTCGTAACCGTGAAGGGGCAAATTAATCCTGAAACGGGATTTGTGATAGACCTCAAAGTCATGAAAAACATCATCCGCACGTATGTGATCTCCAAGATGGATCATAAGAATGTCAACTTGGATGTTGACTTCATGCGTGGGAAGATGGCTTCCACGGAAGTCATGGCAAAAGAAATTTTTCATCAGTTGAAACCCCATTTTGAACGTTATAACGTTACTTTGCATTGCGTAAGATTGCAGGAAACAGAAAACAATTCCGTTGAGTATTTCGGAGAATAAATAAACAAGTAATCAAACAAATCACAATACAATGAGTCATCCTACAGATTTCCATGAGGAATTAGACGGCTATACGAAGATCGACCAGTATAATACGGCACAAGTAGAACGTATTGCTAATCATTACTTAGATATTTTAGAGGCCTTGGGAGAAGACCCAAAGCGTGACGGCCTAATCAAGACGCCGGAACGTGTGGCCAAAGCTTTGCAGTTCCTGACACACGGTTATGATATTGACGCGGCAGAACTGTTGCGTAGTGCTATGTTTGAAGAAGACTACAGCCAGATGGTGGTGGTGAAAGATATTGAGGTGTATTCGATGTGCGAACACCATATGCTTCCCTTCTTCGGTAAGGCGCATATCGCCTACATCCCTAACGGACGTATTGTAGGGCTGAGCAAGATTCCTCGCGTGGTAGACGCTTTTGCAAGAAGGCTGCAAGTGCAGGAAAGACTAACAAACGAGATCAGAGACTGCATTCAGGAGACGTTGAATCCTGTCGGTGTGGCCGTGGTAATAGAGTGTAAACATATGTGTATGGCTATGCGCGGCGTGCAAAAGCAGAATTCAGTGACCACCACGTCGGCATTCACGGGAGCATTCCAAAACGACGTGACGCGCTCCGAATTTTTACGTCTTATCACAGCTTCCTTAGACTAAACGCCCTTTTTATAAAAGTTTTTCAAAAAACCTGCATAATCTCAAATTATGCGGGTTTTTTTTGTTATAAATTAAACTATATCAAGCTTATGCAGTCTGTGGAAGAAAGGCACGATGAGCTGAATTAAAAATAGAATGCTTACATTTGCATTTATGTTTCAGAACGAGGAACGTGTAAATAGCTATTTGGAGAGCATTTGTGATGAGGAAAATCCTTTGCTCAAAACGATACATCGCGAGACCTATCTTCGTGAAACCATGCCACATATGCTTTCCGGACATTATCAGGGACGCGTGCTGGCAATGATCAGTAAGATGGTGTCTCCTACACGTATTCTGGAGATAGGAACATTTACAGGTTATGCCACATTATGTCTCGCAGAAGGCCTTCAACAAGGAGGGGAGCTGCATACCATAGATATCAACGAGGAGCAGCAAGAGCGTGTACAAGGGTATTTCGATAAATCGCCCTTTGCTTCGCAGATACATTATCATATCGGTGATGCATATGATATCATCCCTACTTTGGAAGGGTCTTTTGATTTGGTATTTATTGATGCCGACAAGAAAAGAAACCTGACATATTATGACATGATGATAGATCGTGTCCCCTCAGGTGGCGTAATAATGATAGATAATGTTTTGTGGAAAGGAAAGGTATTCGATGAGAAGCCAGACAATCAAACAAAACAGGTTCTGGAGTTAAACAGTACGTTGGCAAAAGATAGCAGAGTTGAAAAACTCATCTTGCCGATACGAGACGGGCTTTTTGTGATGCGCAAAAAGTAATGGTTGAACTAAAAAACAGATTATGCAAAAATCTTTAGTTAGCAGAACGTTGCTAATGCTGTTCTTGTGTTTGCTGAGTATAGCTGCAGCTTTCGGGCAGAAAAAATTCACGCCGAAAAGCTATATCGAAGAACACAAAGGCTTAGCCCAGCAACTTATGCGAGAGACAGGTGTGCCAGCATCTGTGATTTTAGCGATAGCTATTCACGAAAGCGCTTACGGAAACAGCCGTATTGCTCAACATCTAAACAATCACTTTGGTATAAAAGGTAAAAACAATAGCAAGAAAATCCGCTCTGCCTACAAAGGATATTCTTCTGTCAAAGAGTCCTACCACGATTTTATAGGAGTTCTCAAACGACGAAAATCCACCGCCCATCTTTTTGAAACATGCTTCGGCAAAAATTGTGAAGCCTGGATACATGGCATCGCCCGTTCCGGCTATTCACAGACCAAGACATGGAAAACCCATGTTCTAGGCATGATAAAAAGATATAATTTAGAAGAGTACGACAAGATATAATGCCTAAAAGAGAAGAATGAGAGCGTCCGTTTATCTTTTATTGTTGTGTGTATTTTTTGTGTCCTGTAAAACCAAGCAGGTAGGAGTACAGCGAGGGCAGGGACAGCGCGGCTCTACCGTGATAAATACGCCTAGTCCATCCCGTACGCAGGGAGCAACATCCATGTCTGGATGGAACTACATCGAAAGATATAAGGACATTGCCATCCGCGAGATGAACCTTTATGGCATTCCGGCCAGCATCAAGCTGGCACAGGCATTGCTGGAGTCCGGCAACGGAAACTCCATGCTAGCAAGAGAAGCGAATAACCATTTCGGTATAAAATGCGGACCCAACTGGACCGGAAAGCGCATATTTAAGTCAGATGACAATCCTAACGACTGCTTCCGTGTTTACGATCATCCGGAAGATTCGTTTAAAGATCACTCGCAATTTTTGCTTCGCAAGCGCTATGAAAAGCTGTTTTCGCTTCGTAAAGACGACTATAGAGGGTGGGCTTATGGACTCAAGGAGGCCGGATATGCGACCAATCCGCGTTATCCGGAGCTGCTCATAGACCTTATCGAACGCTATCAACTGTACAAGTATGATAGACCGGAAAGCCATACCGAAAAGGTTGCCCGCGAAGTGAAAGTGGAGAGCGTCATAGAGCAGAAAATAGAAAAAGGAGAGAGCGTACAGGCCGAAAAAATTAAATCTCCCGTGAAGATGATAATCCACGAGGTGGTAGCGGGGAATACACTGTACAGCATCAGCAAGCAATATGGCGTGACGGTAGAACAGATTAAACAGCTGAACAACCTGACGTCCGACAATCTGCATGTAGGACAGCTCCTCGTGATAAGCAAATAGTCAAAAGATGTTAATTTTATGGTAAAATACTTAATAATAATGTAGTTTTACCATTGTGAGACCGAAAACCTTTCTTACGTTCATAGTGTTGCTATGCATGTTTTCCGTGTCCTACGGACAATCGGAAATAGGGGGTATTGTGCTGGACGTAGAAAGCAAACAGCGTATTGCTAAGGTCTTTTTGGTCAACAAAAGTACGGGAGAGAAAATCTATAACAACAGTAAGGGTGAATTTGCGATGAAGCTTCGCGAGGGGGACTTGCTTATCGCATCAAAAGAAAATTATTTTTCGGATACCTTAGTCTATAAGGGAGAGAAAGTTTTGGTTATCTCGCTGAAGCGTAAAGCCATCGAAATACCTACGGTAAATGTAGTGGCGAGAAGGTCACCGGAGGAAATACTGGAACAACGGAAGAAAGAGTACAGCAGGGCCTATAGGCTTGCCGATCCGGGAGATTATGTATCCGTGGGGCAAAATGGGGCTGGCTTAAGCATCGATGCGGTGTACAACTATTTCAGCCGTGAAGGACGCAATGCCCGCCGGCTTACCCAATATTTTCAGAAGGAATATGAAGACAACTATATCGATATGGTGTTTAGCCGTGAGTTGGTGAAGCGTGAAACGGGACTTGAAGGAGAAGCACTGGATAACTTCATGGTGCGTTACAGACCTACTTATGCTTTCGTGCTCAAGGCCACTCATTACGACCTGGTGAAATATATAAAAACTAAGTATCAGTATTTTAAATATATACCTTATATCAAGCCATTGCCTGATTTGCAAAAAATTGACTTATCTTTGGAAAAATAGCACAAAATCTATGTATAAAACAGCCAAAATAGTTTTAGCATTTATAGCTTCTTTAATAGCTTTGGACAGTTGGGCTCAGGTAAATCTTAAAGACCTGCGTGAAAAGCCGGAAACAAACATTGTAAATACAGACACGATAAAAGGACATAGTCTCAAACAGATTAATGTGCCTATCCCACAATTGGGATTGGAGGTAAACTATTGGAAGCACTGGACTAAGTTCGGACTCAACGCCAATCAGGCGTCATTTAGCGACAACTGGAATGCCGGAGGGGTGAACTCTATGGCTCTGTCAGGACTGTTTTGGCATAAAGCGGACTATACCCGTGATAGGATTAACTTTGTGTCAGAGTTAGATCTGAAATACGGAAAAATCAAGAATAAAGATCAACTGGCAAAGAAAAATAACGACCGTATATTCTGGGATAACAAGCTTTCTTACCAGTTTAGTGAGAAATGGGCATTATATTTCTCCTTCACATGGGAAACGCAGTTTGATCAAGGTTACAAATACGGTAAAGATGGGGAAGGAAATGAAATCATCATTGATACGGTTTCGGCATTTATGGCTCCGGGATATTTCACGGAATCTTTCGGTTTGGAGTATAAGCCGGACAAAACATTTTCCTTGCGTCTAGGTACGGGTACGGCACGTCAGACATTTCTCCTCGACAAACGCATAGCACAGCCCGAAGGAGGAGAGGTGGTGTATGGTGTAGAACCAGGGAAGCGAGTACGTAATGATTTGGCTTTTCAGCTTACAGCAAACCTAGACCGCAACCTTTCGCAAAATCTGAACTTGAAGTCAAGATACAATCTCTTTGCTGACTATAAGGAACTTAGCGACCCTAACCACCGTTTGGACGTGACACTGACAGCAAAGGTAACCAAGCTTGTCAATGTGACCGCAACAGGAGTGGTTTTATATGATTCCGATCAAAGTAGCAAAGTACAGTACAGTCAAGCTTTGGCGTTGGGAATATTATTTTCATTCCCTCGATAATAAAATAAATAATACAATATGAGAATGGTGAAGTGGGGTGTAGGGATTTTTCTTGTTGCTTTTTTGGGTGCCTGTGGCTCATCACAGCGAGCGTCGCAGCAGAAGTTGGCTTTAGTAAATATAGTGCCGGAAGCTAAGATGGCTTTGTCTATGGATACGTTGAAAGATACTGTCCTCCTTCCGGCAGACACACTAAAAATATCTGCTGTGACGCGTATAGACTCCATAGATGAGCCTGTAGTGTTAACGCCGGAAGAGAAAAGACTGCAAGAGCGGTTGTCTGGAATAAATAAGACAGCCGATTGGGCTCCCGCTATACATTATGACAATAGGAAGCCAAACTTTGTTATAATCCACCATACGGCGCAAAACAGTGTGGCCCAGACTGTGCGCACCTTTCAGCTTCCACATACAAAAGTGAGTGCCCATTATGTCATCGGCAAGAATGGGCAGGTGATTCAGATGCTCAACGAATTTGACAGGGCTTGGCATGCAGGAAAGAGCAAATGGGGCACTATTACCGACATCAACTCAGTATCCATAGGGATAGAACTGGACAACAACGGTAAAGAGCCTTTCGCTGAGCCACAAATTGAAGCTCTACTTGTTCTTCTGGATACATTAAAGACAAAATATAATATTCCTCAAACAAACTTTATTGGGCATTCCGATATAGCTCCTACGCGGAAAGATGACCCTAGCAGCTTTTTTCCGTGGAAAAAGCTTGCAGAGCGAGGCTTCGGAATATGGTATAATGAAGACTTTCTGCCACAACCGCCGGCAAATTTCAATCCTACGGATGCTCTGAAGATAATAGGATATGACATGACTAATCCTGAGGCAGCTATCCGTGCTTTTAAGCGCAGGTTTGTTCAGACGGAGGTGAATAGCATTCTCACACCACGTGATATTGCAATTCTATATGACCTTTACAGAAAATACTATTAGGATTGGGATGCGCCCTGTTTCTGAGGTAAGGCATATTCTAAAAGGTATCCCATAAGGATTACCAACACACACCCAATAACATTCAACCAAAGGAAGGCTATAATGTCTGCCAACCAGATTGTCACGACGATGAATTCGCTAATCACGGCACTCCAGAATACGGCGTTTCCTCCAATACGTTTAAAATAGAAAGCCACGAGGAAAATGCCAAGGATGGTGCCATAGAAGAGAGAGCCTAGAATGTTTACGGCTTCCAACAGGTTGCCCAGCTTGTTGGCAAAAAGAGCTACGATGATGGTGAATATACCCCATCCTAAGGTGCTTAGACGTGAAACTTTCAAGTAAACTTTATCATCTGAGGCGTCCTTACGGATAAGCCTTTTGTAGATGTCTATCACTGTGGTGGAGGCCAAAGAGTTTATGGCGCTGGAGGTGGCACCCATGGAGGCAAGCATGACTATAGCTACCAGTAGACCTATGAGACCTTTAGGGAATACATTCGTGACGAAATTGAGGAAAATATAATTGTTGTCGTTCAGTTCGGCTTTGGCGTCATTCTTTTTCAGCAGCTCTACAGTTTGGCTGCGTAGTTCCTGCGATTTGGTGTTGATTTCCTGAATCTGCTTTTTGGAAACCTCTACACTTTGTAAATCTTTCTTGTCTAAGGCGGTGTGATAACTGAGCAGAGCAGCAATGCGTTGCTGTGTCAGCTTCTCTTGTTGGATTTTGAGTGCATCAAAGTCCTGCTTATAGATGCTTTGCTCCAGTTTGTTGACCTCTACCGGATTGAAAAATAGAGGTGAGGCATTAAACTGATAGTAAGCAAAAACAAGAATTCCTATGAGAAGGATACAGAACTGCATGGGAACTTTCAGCAGACCATTCATAATAAGGCCCATGCGGCTTTCGCGGATGGAAGAGCCGGTAAGATAGCGTCCAACCTGGCTTTGGTCCGTACCAAAATAAGACAGCTGGAGGAAGAAGCCTCCTATGAGTCCTGTCCATACGGTATACTGGTTGTTTAAGTCCAGTGTCAAATCTATGGCGTTAGTCTTTCCGGATATCCCTGCAATATGTAGAGCATCCGTAAAGCCTATATCTTCCGGAAGAAGATGGACGACCATTATGCCAGCAGCTAGCATGCCGGCAAAGATGATGGACATCTGTAATAGCTGGGTATAGGATACAGCCTTTGTTCCTCCATATGTTGTATAACAAAGCACCAGCATACCTATAAATAGGGTGGTATAGGTGACATCCGTATGTAATATGGATGACAAAATGATGGAAGGTGCGAATATGGTAATACCAGTGGAAATCCCCCGCTGTATGAGGAAGAGAAAAGCTGTGAGTGAACGCGTCTTAATATCGAAGCGTTTTTCCAAGAATTCGTAGGCGGTGAACACTTTGAGCCTATGGAAAATAGGGACAAAGGTCACGCACAGTACTATCATTGCCAGAGGTAAACCGAAGTAGAATTGGACGAAGCTCATTCCCGAGCTGTAAGCCAAGCCTGGAGCGGAAAGGAAGGTGATGGCGCTAGCCTGGGTGGCCATCACGGATAACCCCACATTATACCAAGGAAGCTCCCTATTACCAAGAAGGAAACCGTCTATATTACGAATATTCCTGCTTTTGTAGATCCCATAGAGAACTATCAAAAGCAGGGTTACAAATAGTACTATCCAATCGATAATACTCATGAGAAGTGTATCGTAAAGAAGTACATTAATAGAATGCAAAGCGCTAACCAGACAATGTTAATAATATACCATTGTCTCCAGTTAGTCGTCTTGCATGGCATTCTTCTATCGGTCACTTTCTTTATATGGTAGCAATACGGTTATGAAGAAAACAGCGAAAATCAATCCGCCGATAAGACCGCCAATAATGCTTAGGAATGAACCGCAAGAAGCAAAAGCGATCAATGCACCTAAAATAGTTCCGATTAACAAAATAAGTCCTTTAACATTCAAAGGCTGTTCATTAACTTGATTTTCCATATACTGAATAATTAATTTTCGTTTGCTAACAAATTTACAAATAATCTATAAGCTCCGGGCACTCCGGCTGGTAATTGTCTGAAAAATGCCAACGAGGTGTATACAAACTTACCTTTTCCGTAGTTGCATATCAGTAAGGAGCCTTCATGAGGCGCTTCTCCTTTGTCGTGCATGCGCAACGGGGTGCGGTATCTTTTGTCAATATTTCTAGCGAAGTAAAGTCCGCGTTCCTGTATCCATCCCTCAAAGTCGGACTCCGTAATGCGATTAGGAAAAGAGAAGGCTTTATCCTGTCGCTCAAAAGAAACAGGTGAGTCTTCTTCTGTAACACGGTCCCGGGTAATCTGAAAAGGATAAGGGCCTAACCTATTCGTCAGCAGTTTTGTGTTTACATTGTATTGAAACACTACAACTCCGCCATTATTTGCGTATTCCAACAGCCTATCTAGGAGCTGACTGCTGTTGTTGATCACATTGAAAAAGCGGACACCAACGATGATGGCTTCGTATTGAGTTAAGGAGGAAGGGTTGTTGAGGTCTGCTTCTGTCAGGTTGGAAACTTTGATGCCTAACTGTTTTAGCGATTCACCCACAAGGTCACCGGCACCGGCGAGATATCCTACATGACGTACCGTGTTTTCCAGCTGGAGGTTTTGGCAGATGATTTCCGTCGTTGGAAACCATGTCTGCTGTGGGATATGGTCGTAATCCAGTGTTTTGATATAACAAAGCTTCTCTTCGTTGCTGGAGAATGTAACGACTCCCTTTTTGCTGTTTTTTCCTGTAGGTGCTATGGTAATGGTTTTTGTGATCTTGTCGCTGGCTCCAAAATCCAATTCCAAAGTAGATGGTTCGACTTTCCAGCCTTCTGGTTGGTTTACTTTGACATTAAAGGAGCTCCGCAGTAGGTCGTGCCGCGTGAAAGTGATGTCTATCTGCCTAGCCTGTTGGTTGGTACTCAGAGCAAGGCTGGAAGACACTTCTGCCGTCATTGCTGGAAGGATAACGATAGGATTGTGTACTTCGCCTTTCACGGGATCCACAAAGCGATGGTGTATGTCTTTTACGATGTGAATATTTGTGTTTTCGACTTTTACGATCAGCTTGACCTGAGGTTTGTCGGGGTTTGTAGGGTGTCCTACCACTTCTAAAGGAATATCAAAGCGTCCCAGGGAGTGAGGTTGGACAAGCCAATAAGGCTGCGTCGTTTTTGCATAGGAGGTTTCTATATTGTCTCTCCAGAGTTTATTGGACTGCAGTTTTTGATGTATGGTCTTGCCGTCGATGGAGACGATCTCTACCTCTATATCTTTCGCGTAAGCGATGGCTTCCACTGTGGCATTAATTTTTGTACCTTTCACAAAGGAAGCTTGTGCTGAGTACACGTCCACCCAGAAGCCACTACATGCCAAAATAAGCTCTTCGACTTCTTTAAGTTTTTGTGCAATCCAGAAGCCGTGGTTAGCATGCTGACTGTATTTTTTGTCTAAGGTATATCCTTCCAGCAGTTTTTTTAATGCTACCAAGTCGGCGATAGACTGTTGCGGGTTCTGAAAGTTGAACTCTTTGTTTATTTTGTCTACCAGTTGCTGTATGGCACTCGTGTTAGGGATACGGCTCCAAGAGGTGTTGATGCCATCAAAAAGGTCGGTATTTGCTTTTTCTCCTGCTACGTGATCGAAATATTCGAAGGAAGTGCCTCTTGAGGATGCAGATCCAAAGCCTTGGGTTTTGTGTTGGGAGCGGCTCTGTGCTGACACTTCTCCGTACGATTGACCTAATAAGGTGTTGTAATGTCCTATGTCAATTTTCAGCTGGTCGTCCGACGTATTGTTTTGTCCGCCGAAGTTGGCTGTATTCCATACCAGCCGTTTGGCCTGCCAGGTGCTTACCTTGTTTAGTTGTTCAGGAAATTTGTTTTTGTCTGCTGCGGCTAGGAAAGCTTCGTGGGCCAAGATGGCCGAAGCCTGATGGTGGCCATGTCCCCCTCTTGGGTCCGGAGGAAAGCGTGTGATGATTACGTCCGGCTGGTACTTGCGAATGAGCCATACGGCTTCACGCAATATAGTTTCATGGTCCCAGAACTTAAATGTCTCTTCATGAGTCTTCGAAAAGCCGAAGTCATAGGCCGAGGAGAACAGCTGTTCGCCTTTGTCTACCTGACGAGCTGCCAGCAGTTCCTGCGTGCGGATAATACCCAGATTGATACCTAGGTCTGTGCCCAGAAGGTTTTGTCCACCATCGCCACGTGTCAGGGACAGGTAGGTCGTCTTGAACTTCCTCTCGCGGGCCAACCAAGCGATAAGCTTAGTGTTTTCATCGTCCGGATGTGCCGCAAAATACATAACTGAGCCCAGATGGTTAAGTTTCTGCAGACTGATGGCTATGTCTACAACCGACTGCTGTGCTTGTAAACTTTTTGTAGAAAGACCGAAAATAAAGGCTATTAGGATGAAAAAAAGAGGACTAATAGTTTTTCGCATAGTGACATTAAGCTGGTTTGGTATTAATTTACGTTAAATTTTGCGAAAACCGTAAAATAAAAAAGAGTTGAAAAACCTTTCAACTCTTTTTTAACAACAATTAAAAATCTTTTACTTAAATATTGTGCCTGAATAAGATCTAAACAAATAAGCAGAACTTTCTTTTAAACCCCTACATTTGTGTGTTCTCACAGCTGTAAGATAAAAGTAGCATAAAATTGCGAGATTAAATCTTCGAACGCTAAAAAAAATTTCCACAATGACGAAGTTATACACATCTCATGGTGGAAATAATAAGTGGACTGGAATTGTAACTGTTTTTTATTTATCAATCGAGCCTAAAACGCGCTGCATAAATTTGTTAAGCGCTTCTTTTTTAGGAGTACCTTCTTTAATCATTTTATCAACCTCGATAGCGCCATACATGTTAGAGATGAGCTCTCCGATGACGTCCAATTCTTCATCTTTCAAAGAAGGGACTTCAGTAAGCGCTTCTAACGTTTCGATAGTTTCTAATACGTAATCGGCATCGTTCTGCTCGATGAATTCCGTAAGATGTTTAATTATTGGTAACTTCATTTAATAAGTCGATTAATCCGTCGATTTTGTTTGTTTGTACTTGGTTTACCAACTGACCGTTTTTGAAAGCAGCGAACGTAGGTAAGTTGTTTACGTTAGCCAACTTTCTTGACTCAGGGAATTTTTCTGCGTCAACGATTACGAATTTTACGTTTTCGTTTTCTGTTGCCAATTTTTTGAATTTTGGTTTCATAATACGGCAGTTTCCGCACCATGATGCTGCATATTGCACCATAACTACGTCGTTGTTGGCTACAACTTCTTGTAAGTTATCTGATTCTAATTCTTGTAACATAGCAAGTTAAATTTTGATAGAAGAGGTGGAATTAATCCACCTCTACAATCTATTAAAGCAATTCTTAGTTCATCGACAAGTAAGAAGCTACACCTTCACGTGTTGCTGACATAGCTTGTTTACCTTCTTCCCAGTTTGCTGGACATACTTCACCGTGTTTTTGTACGTGAGTGTATGCGTCGATAAGACGAAGATATTCTTTCACGTTACGGCCAAGAGGCATATCGTTTACTGACTCGTGGAATACTTTACCTGTCTCATCGATCAAGTAAGTAGCACGGTAAGTTACAGCTGAACCTTCAGCTAAAGTGCCATATTCTGGGTGTTCTACTTCTTTAACATCCAAGATGCCTAAGATGCTAGACAAGTTGCGGTTAGTATCTGCGATGATAGGGTATTCTACCCCTTCGATACCGCCGTTGTCTTTTGGTGTGTTTAACCAAGCGAAGTGTACTTCGTTGGTGTCGCAAGAAGCACCGATAACGATAGTGTTACGTTTTTCGAATTCTTCTTTAGCTGCTTGGAAAGCATGTAACTCTGTAGGACATACGAAAGTAAAGTCCTTAGGATACCAGAATAATAAGATTTTTTTGTTTTCTTTTTGTGCTTTCTCGAAAATGTTAAGTGAAATGTAATCACCTAAATAGTCAATAGCGTCAACTGTAATGTTCGGGAAATTTTTACCTACGAAACTCATAATTGTATCTTCTTTTAATGTGTCACAAAGGTATGAAATCTTCTCATTGAAAAGTATAAATATTACCTATGCATCATTGAGGTTATCTATATTTTTTATGGTAAAATATTGCTTATATTTATGGTTATGCCAAATTTTAAATAGGTCTTTGTTTTCAGTTAGGTGTTTTCTATTTTTGACCTCAGCTGGCCCCGTAGTTCAATGGATAGAATAGAAGTTTCCTAAACTTTTGATAGCAGTTCGATTCTGCTCGGGGCTACAAAGTTAGCCGTAAACAACAAAGGACAGCACTTAGGCTGTCCTTTGCTATTTTAAATCAACACATGATTAGAATTTGAATGTCAAACCAAAAGTAGCTGCATCGAAGAAGTTATTGTATTGATTTAAGTTCATTCCAAAGCTGTTAGTAGCTTTAGCACCGTCTGTGTCTACTTTTGAGGTATTGTAGCCTATAACATTTGACAAGGCGAAGTTGATCGCAATTTTATCTGTCAAGAAGTAGTTTGCACCTACACCTCCGTTGATTCCGAAAGATTTTACTTTCGGGCTTTCTGTGGTGTTGTTTGCTACAGTAATTTCAGATTTTTGTGTATTGTAATCTGCATTTACTTCAGCATAGGTCTTGAAACGAGAACCTAATTCTAAGAAATAGTAACGACCGAATATTCCTGCACCAAAAGTATTGGATTTGTTTTTAGTGTCGATGCCGTATTTGTCGTTTGTAGAAGATGCAACATTGAAGTTTACACCGGCAGCAAGTTTATCTGTAAAGAAGTATCCAACTTTTGGAGTGAATTTAAATGTTGTTTCTTTAACTTCTGTAGTTTTGTTGTCAGTTGTGCTTAAACCCAAGTTACCTTCAACCAATACATTTCCTTTACCGAAACCTTCTTGAGCATAAGAAGCTGCTGTCAATCCAGCGATAGCAGTCAATGTAAGTAAAACTTTTTTCATAGCAATTATATTTAGTTGTTTTGACAATACAAATATATGTCTGACCAATTTGTTAAAAAAGTCAAAACGTCAATTTATTGTCATAATGAGTTTAAGTTTAGGCAAGTAGTTAATATTCAATAGGAAAAAATAAAGGTCGAGTCACAAGGGCTTTTTTTTAAAGTGGGGATATTTATTAGAGTGCGGAGGAAGTAGTGTTACTCCTTTTCATCTTTTTGTCACAATGTTGATATTTCCTGATAGATTTATTTGATTTTCTCCTAGATGTAGTTTACTTTTGAGTCGTCAAATCAAGACTCCGTAGCTCAGTTGGTAGAGCAACTGACTCTTAATCAGTGGGTCGAGAGTTCGAATCTCTCCGGGGTCACCAAGCAGACGCCTCTCTTGCACCTGAGAGGCGTTTTTTAATTTAGGAGTTGTATGCTGTTGCGGCTGAGTAAGATTTTACCTTCTTTTTCTAGGACTTTGAGCAGGCGAGAGATGACCACACGGGAGCTGTTGAGCTCATTGGCAATTTCTTGATGTGTTTTTTCGATGGTTTTGCTGTTAGATAATTTACTCTTTTCCAAAAGATAGCTATAAAGTCTTTCGTCCATCTTCATGAAAGCAATACTGTCTATGGTGTTCAGAAGTTCTTGGAAGCGGTTGTTGTAGCTTTGAAAGACGAAGGAACGCCAGCTGTGGTATCTGCTAAGCCATTCCTCCATTTTTTGAATGGGCAGCATGGCTACCAGTCCGTCTGTTTCGGCTATAGCCTTGATTTCGCTTTTCTTCTCTCCTATACAGCAACTCAGCGTCATGGAGCAGGTGTCTCCCTTTTCTAGGAAGTAGAGCAGTAGCTCTCCCGCATCGAAGTCTTCACGCATGATTTTTATAACTCCATCAATAAGCAATGGCATACTTTTAATGTATTGACCTATATTTATCAGTGCATCACCTTCCTTAAACGCGATAATCTTTGCGGTATTGGTGATTTCTTCCAGCAGACCTTTTTCAAAAATACCGCCATATGTCTTGAATATTGATTCTTTCATGTTGTTTCTTAATTAAATATAGGTATAATCCTATCTTTTCCTCTAAAATATATGTGATGAAGGGGAATGAATGTAACCCGAGTTACACAGAGAGGAGTAATCTTTCGAAAGCTGTGTTTACTTTTAAGATATATTTTGTATATTAGTTTAATTCGGGTTGGATGACCTAATCAGGGCATTGCTTTTACTGTTGTTTGGAATAGACTAGTGCTTTCGATTGTAGACCTCGTTTACTGGCTAAGCGAGGTTTTTGGTTTTACGAAGAGGAAGGCTCAGGAATTTGTATTATATTTAAATATGAGCTTTAAAAATGTTTGGCTAGGCTTATTGACTTTTCTGTTGATAGGGGGCTTCAGCATCTGTGCGCAGGAGCAGGGCAGTGGATGGATTGTTGGACCGTCGTTGTCGTATCAATATCAAGAAAAGAGTTTTCTGAAAGCATCCTTTTGGGGACTCACAGATTTGGGTTATGCAAATTACCTTCGTTTTGATGTGGGAGCAGGCCTAACCTTTCAAGAGAAGAAAACGATAGTAATTCCGGAAGCTTCTACCACATATTACCTCAGCGCCAAAGGGGCTTGGCCTTTTGTGAAGGCAGAGTTTACCCCTTATACCTTTACGCCCAAGTTGGGTATTGGTGTTTTTAATATTTTAGAGCTCAGTGCCGGTTATGGGGTAAAGCTTCGTCGACACACCAAGCTGTCTTCTATTGACGGGTTCAGCTTTCAGTTAGGATTTAATATTCCATTGAATTATTATTTAAAGTAGTGTGAAGAGCATTCATTTCCTTAGATTTGTGGGGCTAACGAAGACTATTCATGGATATTTTTAGTCAATTACATCAACCTACCAACCGTATCATATCCCTGGAGCAAGAAGATTATTTGTTTTTCGGCGGGACGGCCTATTTGGGTTTGTTGGTGAATGAGGATTATCGTAGGTTGGTTGTGGAAGGCCTTTATAAATATGGTATCAACAACGGTACTTCACGATCCAATAATGTGCAGTTAGGGATATATGACGAGGCGGAAGAGCTATTGGCGAAGCGTTTCGGTTTTGCGCAGTCAGCCTTATTTTCCAGTGGTTATTTGGCAGCGCAGGCTGTCGTGCGTCAGCTGAGTCTTTCGCGCGAGGTATTTTATGCACCTCACACTCATCCTGCACTATGGATTGACGGAAGGCCACAAGCTTTGAAAGAAGATGTTACGGAATGGACGGAAGCAGTGGTGGATGCCGTTAACGCTTCCCCGTCAGAATATATTTTGCTTATTGCTAATGCTATTGACAATCTAAAACCCGAGAGGTATGATTTCAATGTTCTAAAACATATACGTGAGGACAAGAAGGTTTTACTGTTGTTGGACGATTCACATGGTCTAGGGGTAGTGCGTAAAAATGCACTATCTGCCGGTGTCCAAGAGCTGAAGGGTTGCCATCATATTGAGGTTGCCGTTGTAGCCTCTTTGGCTAAGGGGTTGGGTACCGATGCTGGGATAGTGTTGGCGAGCACTGAGGTGGTAGACGAAGTGAAGCGCTCGCCTATATTTATGGGGGCTTCTCCTTCGAGTCCGGCATTCATCTATGCCCTTGCGAAGGGAGAGAGCATCTATGAGCAAGCTTTCGACAGACTGCACAACAATATAGCTTATGTATGCGAGGGTGTGGCTGCTTTAGAAGGTTTGTCGTATGCAGAAGACTTCCCCGTATTCACCTCTACGGATTCTCAATTATATGCTAAATTGCTTCAGCACCGCATATTGGTGTCTAGCTTTCCTTATCCATTACCCACCAGTGAACCGCTAAACCGTATCGTGATTTCTGCCTTGCATGAACCACAAGATCTTCAAAGGTTGACAGAGGTTTTACATAGTGTTTTGGAATAAGGGTTTGAAAATCAATCAAATAATCGTAGATTTGCGGACTATTTTGCAGGAACGTTCTTTGGGGTAAAAGATAATCGTTTGATTATGAAAAAAATATGTTTGACAAAAGCGTCAAAATATTTTTAAAGCTCATGAAAAAACGATAATTTTGCATCCCCAAATGTGGGGAGTGGAGAAATAAATTATTACAGAATATAGATATGACTAAAGCAGAAATTATTGCAGAGATCTCTACCAAGACTGGTTTAGAGAAGGTTGATGTACAAGAAGCGGTTGAAGCGTTCTTCAAGGTTGTGAAAAATGCGATGATTGAAGGAGAGAACGTTTATGTTAGAGGTTTTGGAAGTTTCGTAGTGAAAAAAAGAGCTGAAAAAACTGCGCGTAATATATCGAAAAATACAGCGATTATCATTCCTGAGCACTATGTGCCAAGCTTTAAACCTGCAAAAATTTTTGTGGAGAAAGTTAAAAACAGTAATAAAATAAAAAAATAATTTAAATTAGCTCTATGCTGAATACCAAACAAATAGTTGTAGTTGTTGTTGTGATAGTGCTGATTGGGTCTTTGTTGGCGCAACCTATCAAAGGTTTGGTAGATAAGCAAGAGCAAAACACAACGGCAGCAGCAGACGAATCCGCTTCTTCGATGTTTACGTTGAAGAGCGTTTCCGAGCTCGCCAAGCAAGGTATCAACAACTCCTTGGCGCAGGAGATTACAGCAATAGAGCAACAGGCGGAGAAAGCCGAAGGGGAAGATAAGATATCCTTGTTACAGACGTTAGCTGATAAGTGGGACGATCTGGCAAAACCTATTCCACAAGGATTTATTTATAAGGAAATGGCCGAAATTAACCCGAAATTAGAATATTGGGTTAAATCGGGCGATGCCTTTCGCGAGGGCTATACCAATCTACAAGACACAGCCATGGCGTCAGCGCTAAACAAAATGGCGATAGACTCTTATGAAAAGGCTTTAGCCATGGACAGCAACAACCTTGCCGCCAAAACCGGTTTAGGGGCAGCTCTTGTAACGGGTTCCAGCAATCCTATGGCAGGTATTGCTTTGCTTCGCGAGGTTGTGCAAGCCGATCCGAAAAATCTTGATGCTAACAAAACTTTAGGTTTGTTCTCCATGCAGTCGGGACAGTTTGATAAAGCTATCGAACGTTTCAAGACTGTAGTAGAAATCAAGGCTGATGCCGAGTCTTATTTCTATCTGGCGGCAGCCTACGAAAAAATTGGTCAAAAATCTGAAGCAATAGCAGCTTATAAAAAGAGCAAGGAAATTGCTGCAGATCCGACACTATCTCAATACATCGATCGTCAGATCGAAGAATTGAGCAAATAATAATTAACAGGATTTTTTAACATTATTAAAAAACATTAAAGCTATGCCAAGCGGAAAAAAGAGAAAAAGACACAAAATGGCTACTCACAAACGTAAAAAACGTTTAAGAAAAAATAGACACAAGAAAAAATAGTTTTCTTGCTGTGTAGTCTTTGACAAGATAATCTCTTGTCAAAGACCTGTACAATCTATGATAGCACTTCGGTTGTATTCATAGATTGTATTTTTTCATTAAACAAGTTTTATGTTTCATAGGGACTAGATATTAGTACGCGAGGTGTTAATATCCCAAAAATTGAGTAGCTGTTGGTAAAGGAATTAATCATCGATTCGTCTCCTGAGAATGGAGTGACTATCGCTTTACTACAGGACAAGCAACTTGTAGAGCTAAATAGAGAACCAGCGGGCAGTCATTTCTCGGTCGGGGATATTTATCTCGGCCGTATCAAGAAAATCATGCCCGGCCTCAATGCGGCATTCGTAGATGTAGGCTACGATAAAGATGCCTTCTTGCATTATCTGGATTTAGGTCCACAAGTATTATCGCTATTAAAGCTTACCAGAGTAGTAAAGAATGGCAGTTATCGAGAGAATCTGCTAGGTAGTCTCAAACTTGAAAAGGACATCGATAAGGCCGGCAAAATTTCCGACGTACTAAGTCGTAACGTCGTGATCCCGGTACAGATAGCTAAAGAACCAATATCAACAAAAGGACCTCGATTGAGTTCGGATCTATCTATTGCGGGTAGATATGTGGTATTAGTTCCCTTTTCAAGTACAGTTTCCATTTCGAAGAAAATCAAATCCAGCGCCGAACGCGCCCGTCTGAAAAAAATTGTCGAAAGCATACGTCCCGCAAATTTCGGGGTTATAATTCGTACAGTTTCGGAAGGAAAGGGTGTGGACGAACTGCAAAAAGATCTGTTGGATCTGATAGCGAAATGGGAATTATTTACCAAACGCCTTAAAAATGTAGAACCTCCACAAAAAATATTGGGCGAAATGGATAGAGCTTCTACCATTTTGCGAGATATTTTGACGGATGAGTTTACACATATTCATGTCAATGATCCGGTGATATACGAAGAAGTAAAGTCGTATATCCAGGAAATTTCGCCTGATTTGGAAAAAATTGTGAAGCTCTATAAATATAAAGAGCCCATATTTGAACATTTTGGAGTAGAAAAACAAATTAAGGCGTCTTTCGGCAAAACGGTGAATTTACAGGGTGGTGCTTACCTCGTTATCGAGCATACCGAGGCCTTGCACGTCATCGACGTAAATAGCGGTAACCGCATTGCCAATAAGGAAAACCAGGAAGATAATGCCCTGCTGGTAAACAAAGAGGCAGCACGAGAGATCGCAAGGCAGCTTCGTCTGCGCGATATGGGTGGTATTGTCGTCATAGACTTTATCGATATGCATAAGCCTCAAAACCGCAAGGAGCTATATTCCTATCTCAAAGAGTGTATGGCAGAAGACAGAGCTCGCCATACCATATTGCCACCAAGTAAGTTTGGGTTGGTACAAATCACACGTCAGCGTGTGCGTCCAGAAATGAGCGTCGTGACAAGCGAAAAATGTCCGGCTTGTGATGGTACGGGAGAAATACGATCAAGCATTGTCTTGATTGATGATATTGAAAATAACTTAAGCTTCATCTTGGAAGAACAAAACGAGAAGGGCGTAACCCTATGTGTTCACCCTTATCTGGGCGCCTACATTAAGTCCGGTCTTATTTCTCGTCGTTTGAAATGGTTCTTCAAATATGGTCAATGGATAAAAGTCAAAGACATTCAGTCTTATCATCTGACGGAATTCCATTTCTTCAATAAAAAGGATGAAGAAATTAAGTTGTAAAAAAAGAGATTAACAAAAAGGCCTCTCAGAAATTTCTGAGAGGCCTTTTTGTTTTTGAAATATAAATCTCTTCACTCACCTAAGAGCGCTATTGCTATGCCAAATAAATTCCCCAATTTGCTCCCTTGAATTATGTTTTTGCATGAATTTCTCTAAAATCTAGTGCCGGAAGTCTTTTTACGATCGATTAGTGTCTTTACCTATCTGTTCCGCATTTTATAGCATTATATTTTTCACTGTTTCCGAGGATTATATTGAATATGTATATAATCAAGCAGAGAATGAAAATGCCGTTAAGCGATATTTGGAAAAGCAAGAAGATATTTTAAATAGATTGGATTCCAATTTATTTTTTCAAGAATATTCAAACCTTTACATCAGCAAAGCTAGATTCGAAAATCAGCGTAAAAACCTGAAAGGAGCATTGACCTATCTTTTTAAAAGTTTACATATTTTGCAGAAAAATAAGGTAAGACAATTTACGAATTTTTATCTAGCGTTCGCTCAAACATATGAAAGCCACCAGGAGTGGGATAAAGCTTCCTATTATTACGAGTTGGCATTAGAAAATGCGGAGTCGTTGGGTGATTTGGATGCTAGCTTCAGTACGGCAAAATTCTATAGTGATTTTTTGTTGACCAATAATCTAGACAGAGAGAAGGCGCAATCGCTGATTGTGAGATATGCTGCCGTGAAGGACTCGCTTGACAGGGCAAACAAATATGCCGTAGATGAAATATATAAAAAGCTACTTAAAGATAAAGAAGCGGACAGGATCCTTATTATATATAAATATGGCTTTGCTTTGTTTACGCTTTTATATATTCTTTACTATTCTCTGTTCTTCTTCAGGCTACGAAAATTGTCTCCAATTAATTTTAATTTACCAAAACAGTCTGAAAAGTATGAGATAAGAGACAACAATAGTGAAACCGATAAAAACTTTGATATAAAGGATCTGATTGAAATGGCTAAAAACAACAATCCTGAGTTCTTGTTTGTTTTCGGATCCATTTACCCAGAAGTGATGAGTGTATTTAGAGAGTTGGCGCCTAATATGAGAAACTCGGAGATTTATTTTCTAGCCTTGTGCTATCTTAATTTTACGCCGAAGGAGATCGCAAAATGTACAAATGTAACGGTAAGGGCTGTACAGGTGAGAAAAAACCGTTATCGTAAAAATTTAATATTCCTTCCGATACAGATTTTAACCTATGGATTTATGATTTAAACAAAGGGCATAAGGAGTCATAAAGGTAGGTAGAGAAAACACACAGCCTATACCATTGTTGTAGGCTGTGTGATGAACAAATAAAATTTTTATTTAATATCTGTTATTATAGTAAATAGTAGTAAAGCTTATATAGGAATTGCAATACTAACTATTGACTTCCGGACGAAACCCTCCTAATTCTTTTTCTTTGTTTATCAGCGTTGCTATGCTGGTATCGTTTAGAATTTGCAGCATGGCGTTGCGAACATCTATGAATGTATCTCGGATGCCGCAGGCATGTTCTTCCGTACATTCATCGCAGGAGCGATAAAAGTTTAAGCTCACGCATGGCAATAATGCTATAGGGCCGTCTATGAGACGCATGATCTGCGACAAGAAAATATCTTCCGGAGCCTTGTTTAGGCTGTAACCACCTCCAGCTCCTTTTTTGGAATATAAAATCCCTGCATTGCGCATTTCTAATAAGATTTGCTCTAGGAATTTTTTAGGAATACGCTCTTCCTCTGCTATCTTTACAATCTGCATAGGTTCCTTTCCGTAGTTCCTTCCCAATACCATTAATGCCTTAATGGCGTATTTTGTCTTTTTAGAAATCATAGATCAATAATAGTACATCCAAAAATACAAAATTTAAATTGTATTATTGACCTAATACTTCCACTATAGGCCTACCTATATTTCCGTTAGGCTCCATAACATGCAATAGCGATGCTAGGGTAGGAGCAATATCTGTACTGTGTACTTCTTTGTTGCTTACTCCCGGCTTCACTCCCCAACCCATAAATACCAAAGGAATGTGTGAGTCATAGGGAGACCATACACCGTGTGACGTTCCTGTCGCACGAGGGGTACCATTATACCATTGTGGCTCGCCTATGATTTGGATTACTCCTGAATTTTTGCGGTTATAGCCGTTGATGATTTTTTCACGGAGAGGAGCAGGGATAACCATGTTGCCTCCGCTTTCCATATCTACCACATAAGCTATACCTTCCTGCTTTTTAAGGAATTTGATGATGAAGTTTTTAACGGCTTGTTCGTCTAGATTTAACGAATCTATCAAGCTGTGGTTGAGGTGTACCTGATAGTTGAATACCCTTCTTATCAAGTCCTTGTGACCAAATTTTTTTGTCAGCTCATCGTTTAGCTCTCGTTGGATCTGACGAAGAAACAGGTAGCCGCCATTACCTTTTTGGTCTGTATAATAACGCGGATTATAGGATGCGGCGTGGTCAGCAGTCAAGAAAAAGGTGTAGTTGCCTTTACCTATGGTTTTGTCGAGATAGTTTAGCAGGTCAGCGATATCTCTATCTAGGCGAAGATATGTATCTTCGATTTCCACAGCAGAAAGAGAATAGCGGTGGCCTACGTAGTCCGTAGAAGAAAGACTGATACATAGGAAGTCCGTATGTCCTGTAGGATTGTTTCCTAATTTTTCTGCTTCTATGGCTGCTTTAGCGAAATCCAAGGTGAACGTATTTCCTTGCGGAGTGGTCTTGATAAGCTCAAGACCTATGTCTTTCATCAGTTCAGAGGTTTTGCGAGGGAAGGTAGGAGATTTTTCTCCAGCCCATTTTCCTTCATATTCATTGTCGTCTTGGATGCTATTTTTGTATGTCTCAATAGGGTATAATGTATTCCAGTCTTGCTTAAGATATTTTTCGGCGAGCTTAAGCTTGTTGAATTTGTTTACCCAGTCTGGAAGCTTTTGCATGTAGTACGTACTACTTACCCAATTTCCGGATTTAGAGTCAAACCAGTATGCGGCATCTGCAAAATGGCCTGCCGGAAGGATTCCTCCACGGTCTTTGATGGCTATCCCTATTACTTTAGACTGGAAGTTGGTGGCCAACTTCAATTCATCCGTGATTGTAGATGCCAACAGGTTTTTAGGAGACTGTTGCCCCACTTTTCCGGAAGCACCAACAGTTTTAACGCTATCATCTTGCGTACAATACATCGCTTGTCCTGTAGCTTGGATAATCCAGTCGTTGCCTGCTATACCATGGATAGAAGGTACTGAACCGGTATAAATAGTACTGTGACCTATAGCGGTATAAGTAGGAATATACGGAATAATCGTATTCTCGCAGGAAAACCCTTCTCTAAGCAATCTTTTGAATCCATCGTCGCCGTAGCGGTCTGCAAAGCGGTAAAGATAATCGTAGCGCATTTGATCCACTACAAGTCCGACAACTAATTTAGGTCTTTCTACTTGAGCAAAGAGGGTGGTGACAGCACAAATGAAAGTTAGGAGAGTAGCAAATATTCTGTTTTTCATTTTTTTAAGTCTTTTAAACTAAAATTAAGTTAAATTAATTGTTTCAGGTGATTTTTCAAGAATTTCCCTGTAAAACTTTCCTTACATTGAGCTAAATCTTCCGGAATTCCCGCGAAAACGATGTTTCCTCCGCGTTGTCCTCCTTCCGGACCTATGTCAATAACCCAATCCGCAGCTTTGATCATATCCATATTGTGTTCTATCACCAGAATACTATTGCCCAAAGCTATTAGATCATCGAAAGAGCGTAACAGTTTACGGATATCGTGAAAGTGAAGACCTGTTGTTGGCTCGTCGAAGATGAATAAGGTTTTCTTGCTGTTATTTCCCTTGATGAGGAAAGAGGCCAGTTTGATGCGTTGTGCCTCCCCTCCCGACAAGGTGCTGGATGATTGCCCGAGCTTGACATATCCTAATCCTACATCCTGTAGGGGCTTAAGTTTGTTGATAATTTTGGGTTGATCTTCGAAAAACTCTAAGGCTTCATCGACGCTGAGGTCCAGCACGTCAGAAACGGACTTACCCTTATAGGTTACTTCCAGCACATGCTGTTTGAAGCGTTTTCCACCACAAGCTTCACATGGCAGCACGATGTCGGCCATAAACTGCATTTCGATCTTTACTTCGCCATCCCCTTGGCAAATGTCACACCGCCCTCCTTCCACGTTGAAAGAGAAGGCTGCAGGCTTAAGTCCGTTGGCTTTGGCGGGAGGAAGACTCGCATACAGGGTTCGTATTTCGTCCCAGGCCTTGACATACGTGACAGGATTAGAACGGGATGAGCGCCCTATAGGATTTTGATCTACCAACTCTACCTGTTCTATTTGTTGGATATCGCCTTCTATGGCGTCAAACTGTCCCGTCTGTTCGCCGGAATAATTGCCTATGGCTTTCTGTAGAGCAGGATAGAGGACACGTTTCACTAAGGATGTTTTTCCGGAGCCTGAGACACCTGTCACTACCGTAAATACGTTGAGTGGAAAGTCTACGGTAATGCCTTTGAGGTTGTTTTCCCTTGCGCCACGAACAGTAATTTTGTCAGTCCATTTACGGCGAGACTTAGGAACATCTATTTTTAGTTCCCCACTAAGGTATTTTCCCGTAAGAGAATTTTTATCTTTTAGTATTTCGTCATAAGAGCCACTGAATATCTGCTGGCCACCATTGATTCCCGCCTCAGGACCTATATCAATGAGATGATCTGCAGCCTCCATCATCTCTTGTTCATGTTCCACTACGATGACTGTATTGCCCAGATCACGCAAGGACTTGAGCACTCCGATAAGGCGATGAGTGTCTCTTGGATGTAGACCTATGCTTGGCTCGTCCAGTACGTAGATGGAACCTACCAATGAACTTCCTAATGATGTGGCAAGATTGATGCGTTGCGACTCTCCTCCGGATAGCGTGTTGCTTAAGCGGTTAAGTGTCAGATAGCTTAGGCCCACATCACAAAGGAACTGTAGACGATTGGTAATTTCTGTAAGCAGGCGTTTGGCGATAATTTGGTCGTTGGCATCTAAGGTCAGTTTTTTGAAAAATTCCAGCAGCTCGTCAATAGGCATGAGCACGAGATCTATGATGGATTTTCCGCCGACTTTGACGTAGGCTGCATCTTTGCGAAGTCTTGTGCCTTTACATTCCGGACAATCTGTTTTTCCACGATAGCGGGAGAGCATCACACGATATTGTATTTTATAAGTTTGTTCTTCCAGCTCGGCGAAAAACTCGTTCAACCCTCGGAAATATTCGTTACCTGTCCATAGTAGCTGGCGTTGTTCCTCCGTAAGGTCAGCATAGGCTCTATGAATAGGGAAATCAAACTTTATGGCAGAACGTACTAACGCTTCTAGCCAAGCGCCCATCTTTTCCCCACGCCAAGGGGCAATGGCGCCATCATAAACGGATTTACTTTTGTCAGGCACGACCAAGTCAGGGTCTATACCTATAATTTTGCCATAACCTTCACAACGCTTACAGGCACCATAAGGGTTGTTGAAGCTGAAGAAGTTGGGAGAAGGCTCTTCAAAGGTAATGCCGTCAAGCTCAAACTTTTCTGAGAAATGATGTAGTTCGCCGTCAATATCTACGTAGCATTCACCTTTGCCTTCGAAATAGGCGGTTTGTATTGAATCCGCTAGACGCGAAGCAGTATCATCTTCACCGTCCAGACGGATACGGTCTATAACAATTTTAACGTCTCCGGCACTAAAGTTAGTATTGCCTATGGAGGTATCCTCCAAGATACTTTCAATCTTTTGAATACTTTCCTCAAAAAGCACCCTTACAAATCCTTTCTGCATCAGAAGAGACAGCTCCTCTTTTAGTTTGCGGTTGTTGGTAGGTACGAGAGGGCTGTAGATCGTTACGGTTGTATCAATGTCATTCTGCAATAGCAGGTTGACGATACTTGACACCGAGTCTTTGGTTACTAGGTTTCCGGAAACCGGAGAATAGGTTTTTCCTATTCGGGCATAAAGCAGCTTGAGGTAGTCGTAGATCTCCGTTGATGTTCCCACAGTAGATCTAGGGTTTGAGGTGATGACCTTCTGCTCTATAGCTATGGCCGGAGCTATTCCCTTGATATAATCTACTTCGGGCTTGTTCATTCTGCCCATGAACTGGCGGGCATAGGAGGAAAGACTTTCTACATAGCGGCGTTGTCCTTCGGCATAAAGAGTGTCGAAAGCCAGTGAGGATTTACCCGATCCGGACATGCCTGTGATGACTACCAGTTTATTTTTAGGGATGTTAACGTCAATATTTTTAAGATTGTTGACGCGGGCACCCTTGATTTGTATGTGAGTTTTGGGATTAATGTCCTGATTTTGTTGCATAACTGACAAAGTTAAGCAATTCTAATAAGTTGCGAGTTAAATGAAAGTAAGGAATGCAGGAAAAGTGGTAGAGAGGAAATTTTGATTTTCATGTAATATCTTGTTGATATGCCTAGAGGTATAAACTTATAAGGCTTAAAAAAAACTATATTTGCTTTATAATCAACTAAAACTGTGATTAGATAAGCAATGAAAAGAACCAAGAGCATTTTAGGATTATTCTTTGTATTGGCATCTCTTCAGGCATTAGGACAAGAGATTATTCAGCCAAGTATTAAGAGCAAAACGACTTTTGCTATTGTGGTGGACCAAAATACCTATGAAGCAGCAAAAGAGGAAATCAAAGCTTACAAACATGTTCTGGAAAATGATGGATTGGGAACGTATATCATTTATGACAATTGGACAAAACCAGACCAAATTCGGGAAATCCTTCGAAAGCTATATAAGGATAAATCTGCCCCCCTTGAGGGGACGGTATTGGTAGGTAAGATTCCTATCCCTATGTTGCGTGATGCCCAACATCTTACATCTGCGTTTAAGATGAGTCAGAAGATTCGTTGGGATAAATCTTCCGTACCTTCGGACCGTTTTTATGACGATTTTGATCTTCAGTTTGAATATTTGAAACAAGACACAACTAAAGGAAGAGAGCTATATCATTACTACAGCCTGAAAGCAGAATCTCCACAATTTATTGGTATGGACATCTATTCTGCACGTATTAAACCTCCGATTAAGGAAGGAGAGAGTATGACGCAGAAGATTAAAGATTATCTAACTAAGGTAGTAAGGTTAAGAGCGCAGCGTTACGTTTTAGATGATATGGTGGTGTCCACAGGACACGGCTATAATTCCAATTCGGTAAATGCCGTGTTGGGAGAGGCTATAGCGTTGAAGTCTCAGTTTCCAACCCTATTTAAGCCAGGAGGCTCCATCAAGTTTTTAAACTATCGTTCTCAGGAGTTTATAAAGTTTAACTTACTGTCGGAGCTGAAGCGTCAAACTGTGGATTTTGCATATATGACAGGTCATGGGACACCTACGTTGCAGCTGATGAACGGCTATCCGGAAACCTCCAGTCCGCAACCATCTATGTTGAATGTGGCTCGATATATACGATCAAAGATGCGTTCAGCAAAAGAAGATGGTCGAGATTTAGATCAGGTTAAGGAAAACTTTAAAAAATCTTTAGGTTTATCAGATAAATGGTTTGAAGATGCTTTTGATCCTAAATCCATAGAGCAAGATTCTATTTATAATCTGAATATGGACATTCAGATTTCGGATATAAAAGATGCTGGTATTCAAGCAAAATTGGTGTATATAAACTCATGTTTGACGGGTTCATTTCATTTGGAGGATTATTTAGCTGGATATTATCCTTTTTCGAAGAATGAGAATATTACTGCTGTCGCAAATTCCGTAGGAGTGTTACAGGATCTTTATCCAAGTGAACTTATGGGGCTTTTGGGAAAAGGTTACCGAATAGGAAATTGGTTGAAGCATATTGCTTATTTAGAAACACATATCCTTGGTGATCCTACCTTTTATTTTCACACTGATGGAGCAAAAGCACTGAATGAAGCTACGGTATTAAATAATAATGTGGCCTATTGGAAGAAATTGCTTAAAGAGGATGATGCAAGTTTCCAAGCTTTGGCGTTGGAAAAGTTGAGCCAGCTCCTTTCTGAGAAGGAAGTTTCTCCTATTTTGCGTTCATATTATTTCAATTCGCATTATGAGTCTGTGCGTATGCAGGCATTTCAGCTGTTAAGTCATTTTGAAAATAAAGATTACTTTGAGGTATTGCATGCTGCAAAAAATGATTCTTACGAGTATATACGTCGTCGGGCAGTTTATGACCTTACAGACTTAGGGGCTACGGATTTTATCAGAGATCTAATACAGTTCTATATATTGGACGCTCACTCTGAGCGAGTACTATATCGAGCTCGTTGGGCGCTGCAGTTTATGGATCCTGTAATAGCAAAACAAGAAATAAATTTACAGATTAGAGAAAATAAGGCCTTATATGGCGGGAAAGAACTAGCCGATAAGTTGGAAAAAGAGATCGATTATAATCAGGCTAAGTTAGAAAAGCTAAAAAAGATAATAACGGATCGTTCAGCAGCAGAAAAAGAGAGACTGTCGGAGCTTACCTCATTGCGCTTGTACAGACATCATTCTTTGGTGCCTGAGATGATTAATTTAGCAATAAGCAACGAGGAGTCAGAATTATTACGTATCACAGTCTTAGAAGCCTTAGGATGGTATACCTTGTCATACCAACGCAATGCAATCATAGAAGGTTGTGAAGCAATACTGAAGTCGGACGCGCCTGATGCTGTAAAGAAAGAAGCCCTAAAAACAAAAAACAGAATCAAAGGTAATTCCCATAAACTATAGGCCATTGAAGCTATTCCAAACGCTCTTTAACATCATGTTAAAAAGCGTTTGGGTTTAGTGATGACAGGCCCAAGGATGGGTATCATTATAAGCACCCCTAGTTCGTCAGTAAAGCTATTCTCAAGTTGTTGAGGGAGGGATTTGAAAGGCCTAAGTTTGACGCTATGAAAATTGAATATATTACATAACGATGTTTTGCTTCTTTGATTTAACTGTTTCAGGATATATTTAACTTTCCTTCACTAAGCTCTCTTGTTCTCCAATTTTGGCCTTTTCTTTTACTTGGGCGCTCAACTCTCTATCACGAACCATAAAAAGGTTAAAGACGTTCCAGATAACAATGGCATAGTAAAAAAATATGGTATAGTCTGGTGCTAAATATATATAACTGCTAAATCCTTCACGCAAGGCGACGAACTTACCTATCTACACAAATACCTTGGTGTGATCACGAAATGATGTAGGAGCATCTTTTGTAACAATTTTTATCCGTTAATTTCCTAGAAGGAGTTTCTAAAGTAATCTGAGCATTAAGTTGGAATCATCCAAAAGACTCCGGCAAAAGCTATATCTATTTTTTATATCTTAACATTATATATTTAGAGTTAATAAAAAGCTGTTATCGTGGTAAAGATTCCGGTCTTTTCATCCAATATTTTGTAGCGGTGATGGCCTGTAAGAAGGCTACTATATCTTTTATTTCCTCTTGTGTCAGGTTTAAAGGTTTCATCAGCGGGTCTACACGCGGATACATAGGGTCAGCCCACTGTTCTGGTGTTTTCGGGTTGTTCATTACCATGCCGCTGTTGTACATGTTTAACACTCCGGTAATATTGTCGAAGAGTCCATTGTGCATCCACGGTCCGGTATTCATGACATCCCGTAAGGAAGGCGTGCGGAACTTGCCTACATCTGCAGGATTTTTGGTTACCGTATATCTTCCCAGATCTTCGTATTTTCTTTTGTAATATGTCAGTCCAATATTGTGAAAATCTTCATCCGTAAAGTACTGACCATGATGGCAGTTCATGCAACGCGCTTTGGTACGAAATAGGTGCAGTCCGCGGATTTCTTGGTCCGTCAAAGCCTTGTAGTTGCCATCCAAAAACTCGTCAAAGCGGCTTCTGCGGCTTACCAAGGTACGTTGAAAGGCGGCAAGAGCCTTCAACACTTCCGGCATGGAAAAATCTTCGTCTCCAAAAGCTTCATAGAAAAGTTTGCGGTAGCCGGGAATAGCTTTCAACTTAGGGATAAGCTTGGTAAGCTCCATCGCCATTTCGTTATGCGCCTCGATAGGGGATAGGGCCTGTTCTTCCAGCGAGCGAGCTCTACCGTCCCAGAAGAAACTCTTTCTAGCATGGACGTTCAGTAGAGAAGGTGTGTTGCGCGTGCCCAATTGATGGTCATGCCCTACAGGTACAGAAAGATGGTCTGCCCAAGAAGTTTGCGGATTATGGCAAGAGCTGCAGGAAATCTGGTTCGAACCCGAGAGGATAGGGTCGAAGAACAACAGCTTGCCTAGCTTGACATCCGGACGCTCCATAAGGCTGAAATAACTGGTGTCTAGTTTAGGTAAGGACTTAAATTCTGCCCAGTTCACTCCTGAATCGATGTCTGGCTTCGGCCATTCTGTAACCGGCCGGCTATATAAGGCTCTTAATGCGTCTTGATGCTCATGAAAGAAAGCATTACAAACCACAAAAATGACGATGACGGCTAATGATAAAAGTTTTTTCATAATATGACTATAAGCTAAACTGAATACCTGCCTGTACCTGCCACATTTGTGCATCTTCTACAGGCAAAGACATGGTTTCCTTTTCGCTCTTATTGACAAAAGTAAGAATTTGATTACGTAGAAACAGCCTCATCCCTCTAAGTTTCATGACCGATGGGATATTGTATGCAATATTCAAATGTAGCATAAGAGGTTCCAAATTAAAATAATCGAAATCGGGATAGACTACTGATGTAGTAAACAGGTTCACCTGTGTTGATGGTACGGACAGTTTATTGTTGAGTTTGAACGTATATTGAGGTCGTAGTTCTGTCTCTAAGATGTGGTCGGCGATGTGCCAGAAACGTTTGGCGTTGATGCTTAGACTAAGCAGAGAATATTGATGGTGGTGTGCTGACGCAGCATCCGTCTTTTCCATACTGGACCATGCTGTACTACCTCCCCAAGACCACCTTTCGTTGGTGTAGGAATAGTCCAATTCCACATTGTAATATTTAACCAAATAATTTGCTGCTCGGAGATTGTAGTTGTAATCTCGACCGTTATGATATGCTGCATTCAGCTCCAAGATGTGGCTTGCAACATTTTTGTTCAGCATCAGAAGCGTGTTATGACTAACGCTTTGCAGAGTGAACTCACTACGTTTGAAATATCGTTGACGCAGCTTAGTGTCATATGTAGAGTTTGTCACCTTTCTTTCAAAGGAAGTCACGCTGTAGAGCTGTAGATATTCCTTTTCTAAGGTATACCCCAAATTTCCTCCAAGGTAGGTGTCGTAGCGCCGTAAAGAGCTTGAGTCTCTTTGTGAGATGAAGCCAAATCCTTGATTGGTATAATAGATACGTTCCGGATAAAGCATACTGGTGCTGAACATCCTGTTCTTATAGGTTATGGTATTCTCTTCGTCGCCATAGCCGTAGGAAAAGCCTAGGGACAGTTGATGATTCTGCAGCTGAGCAGTGATGTAGGGATTAAATTTTATGGCTACCGAAGCTACATTAGGACGAGGATCAACGGACCTAGTTGTCCAATGGGAATGGTATTTGAAGACAATACCGGGTTGTAAAAGAGAGAATTTTCCTGCATAGCGTACATTCACATTACCCACAAAATTTTGCCTTTCGTATTTTCCTGCCTTCTGAACAAAAAAATAGAATGGAGAGAGGTCGTCCATTTCGCCTTGAAGCGTATTAGCCAAACTATCTTCCCACACCTTGTCAAACTGGAAGCTTCCCGATACCACAAACTTATCTATTTGTGAAATGCCATCAGCCTTGAAGTTGGCGATATTCTGCAGGTGTGCCTGTTGTGCTCTTCTGTAATTGCCTTCTCTATGTTGGAAAGAAAGTTCAGCTTCACCAATATTGTAGTTGTGCTCCCGAAATTTTACCATGTTCGGGTTGTCATAGTGAAAATGGAGCTTCTTTTGCAAGGGAAGGTTCCAAAACAAAGAGTCATTGTCACTAAACTTCTGCCCGAAGCTAGTAAGAGCTAAGAATATCAATATTATGGAAAAGCTGAACTTCATATCTATACACTTAATCTATAAACGAGCTTGCAGATTTCGAAGGGTCGGCCTTTTGTAGGAAGCCAAAGTCTTCTTCGGAGTTGTTTGTATCTTTCAGAATACGTCTACCATTTACGGTTTTTAAGGTTTTACGTACTAACGATTGACTTGAATATTGTCCACCTGGCACATGTGTGCGTCCGGCATCCAATGTGGTTGGAAGGCGTTTCGGAACACGGGAGGAAGCTACCGGATGTTGTAACTCTACGGCATCCACCACCACCTCAATAGGAATCTGTTTGTACACACGTGTAGTAGCTATCACTTCCCTAATATCTGGGGCAGCAAAGCTTCTTAGATTTTCCATGTCTATGCTCTTTCCTTTAGGATCCACGATAAAGTAAGCATCACGACCCAAGGCGTCCAAGATAAGGTCGTTTCCCGACGAAACGTGTAGAACATCAACATTAGGCACGTTGATGTTATCCACATCAAAACGATAGGGGGTGTAAGCACTTCCGTCTTTCGGACGTAGAAATTCTATAAGGTTGACTTCAAAATCTGCATGACTTAGGTTAATCGTCAAAGCAGGGTTTGTGATTGTCACTGGGGTGGCGTTGTTCGACTCGTAGGAGTTGGTATGGTCCACGGCGTTGGCCGCGATGATAATGCTTTGTCCCGGTTGTACAGGGTATTTCTTGCCGCTGCCGTCACTAGGGATGCGGAACAGAGTGTGGGCATAGATGTAGTCCTTATTAGCATCTTTGCCACTTTCCACCACCATCCCTACGGATTTAGACCAGTCATATTGGAAATTAGGGAGATAATATTCACCGGCATTGTTATTATTTTTTCCTCCTACCTGCCCGAAATAGAGGCTGTCTGCATATAGCACTTGGTTGGAGTTATTGTAGATTTCTAAAAAAACATCTCTGAAGCTGGCTCCTGTGCTCGAATTTGAGCCGGCATAGTAAATCTGCTTAAAAACCCAGTTTCCTGTTTTTCCGGCTTTAAGTTCTAGGGAGAATACGCGATCGGCATAGATATCCACGTTGTCGTAGCTATCCGTAAAGCTGACATTATCTTCTACATAGTAACCAGCCAGTTCCGAATAAGATTGGGCGCTTATGACAAGCGTTCCCGAAATGGAATAAAGCCCCGGAGTAATACTTTCAAATGTCGCTTGACCATTTTCCAAGACAAAAGCTTGGTAAGAAGCACCGTTGGTTTTGTTGGTAAGCGTAATGATGGCTCCTTGGGACGGAATATTAAGATTTTCGTCACTCTTCACGGTTACGGTGGCGGTGAACTTCACAGGGCGTGTAAGTTCTGGGTCTTTTTGACATCCTACAAAGAGAATCAGTGTCGTAAGGATAAAATATAGATAGTTTCTCATGGTTCGTTAGTATTAGAATTTAATGTTTGTTCCTATTGTAAAACTTGGTCTTCTGTTGTATTTCACAATGCGTTCCGTTCCGCTATTGGTAATTCTGTAATATTCCGGACGTATATTGAATAGGTTGTAGGCATTCAGATTAATTCTGAACTTCTTGTTAATCTCTTTTGCCAAGGACATATTGATAATAGTATGTACATGTGGTATCCCTTCTATAGCTTCGTCTGAAGCGATCCGTTTGAGACTGTTCAAAATATCTTGGGGAAGGGGCTGTTCATTTATAAGAAAATATTTCGCCTCGGAAGTATAGTAACCTACTGGATATATGTTGCTTGATGCTTTCTGCTTTTCCAGCCAGAAGATGTCGGCGCTAAAGTTCACGATAAAACCCAACTTAGGTATATGTGTAGAGCTGTTAACTTTTGACATGATCTGTGTATAACGCGTATCGTCGGGGTTATATACAGCATAGGTCATGCTGTTCCCATCAGGAAGTATGATTTTGTTATTTTCGATTTTGACCCGCACATGCTGTGTTCTGTTATAGCTATTGTATTGAAGGTTGTTTACTAGAGAAAAAGAGGTTTTTATAGCATTAATCGGCTTGAAGTTTAGCATCCATTCTAACCCTAATGAGGATCCACTAGCTCCGTTGACCATTTCATAGCCGTAAAAGTCAAAGTAAGTATTTTCTTTTCCGTTAGGGGTATAGGTGATGTTTCCTTCATTGTCTACAGAATAGTCGAATTCCGGCAGGCGGTACCAATGCGGCTGGTTGACAGTCTCATAGCCATTCCAATTATGCTTATAGTACGAGTAAAGAGATGAGCTGAAGGTCTTACCTTGATATTCCAGTCCTAGTTCTGCTTGGGAGGCCATCGATGGCTTCAGATGGGCATTGTCCAGAATCTTTTTGTCTGTAAATACTAAATATAGGGCCTTAGAAAGATCTCCAGCATACACTTTCAGCAGGTCGATGTCAATAAATACAGGAGCGGGGTACATGTGAGCCAAGGTCGGTGCTTTGGAAGATATACCGAATGAAGCTGTGGTCGCCCATCTGTCGTTCCAACGTAGTCGAGAACTAAATCTTGGTTGTAGCGTAAAATAGCCATTTTGAATATCGCTTCTGAGACCGATATTAGCATTATATGATTTTTGTAGCAACGTTCCGGAAATTTGGTCTTCCACGTAGAATCCCCAGTTTTGGGCGGCAGGAAGATGCTCAAAGTCATACGCTCTTTCGTTTCCTCCCCCATTGAGTATCCACCGCGGTCTGTCGGGATCGCTAATAACACCTTTTCCTCCATTGTTGGAGTAATTGTAGTTTACCCCATAGGAGAGGTGGTGGGTATGAGCTCCCAACACGAAGGTGGCAGAAGCATCGAGACGGGCTGAAAAGTTTATCGGATTTCCGATGATTTCCTCTTCTGCCATATAGCTGCCATTACTAAAATATCCCTTATAGATTCCTGTAGTATCTTTTACTGTAATAGCCGTTATTCCTCTGTTAAGGATATATTGCTTGAACGAATATTGGTCGGAGTTTGAATAATTAATATTGGCATTTATATTTTCAAAGAAACGGCTTCCTGTAGGTATGGAAATCCTGTTGGCCACCGAGATCCCTTTGTTTTTGAATACCGACATTTGTTGAGTCTCATCATCAGGATCGGCGCGTCGTCCGTCGTTGCGGTAGTTATGATCAAAAGAAAATGTATTTTTTATGCCGTTGGCAAAACGCTTAGTCCACATCAAGGACTGGTTGTATCTATCGAAAGTTTTGATTTTGTCGCGAGGGTCAGCGTTGCTATGTGTATAGTTTGAGGAAAGGTTTAAAGCTCCCCATTTTTCGGGAAGGATGAATCCTTTGCTGATGCTGGTGGAGGTAGATCCTCCGTTGAGCTGGATATTTATTGCCCACGGGGATTGTGCAGCTTGGCGGTTGATAATTACGGCGCCATCCGTAATTTCTCCATAGCGTGCCGATGCCACGCCTCGCACGACCTCAATGCTTTCAATATTGTTCACCGGAATTTCACGTAAATCGATTCCTTGGAATGCCACATCGTAGGTTTGAGCACTTTGTGTGCCTAAATAAGAATCCGAATATCCTACTCCGGAAAGAGTAGCATTGGTCATACCCCAGCGGCTTACCGACCGGCTTTGCATATTGGCGTCGTTGCTAAGGTATATATCATCCATAATAATGGCTATACCAAGAGAGTTGTTTAGGTTGTATAGCGAAGAGCCTCCTAGCGTTCCCGTACCTCCGCGCAATGTTAATGTTTCTACCTTATTGAGGTCTGGTGCTACTGCAGCCTTTCCTGGTAGCTTTAGTAATACGTCCTGAAGGCTGAAAGCTTGGCTCGCTTCAATGGTTTCCTTGTCGAAGACTATAGACGAATTGCTGGTTTTGGTTTGACGTACTATCGGGTTTATGTCTACTTCTTCGAGAGTTAGACTTAAGTCTTTAAGGATGAACAGATGTTTTTGGGAAAAATCTTTTCTAAAAATGGTTTTAGAAACCGACTGTTTGCCTACATGCTGTAAGGTCAGTTTGACCAAAGGTAAACCCGAAGAGATTTGAAACGTAAATTCTCCCTGTTCATTGGAATAGGTGCTCTGCTGACCATCGTTTAAGCGTATGGTGGTAAAAGCCAGAGGCTTATTATCTTCGTTGAGCACTTTGCCACTAATAGGGACGGTTTGTGCTAAAGCGAAACTTAATAAGACAAAATAATTTGCTATGAATAGGCAAACAACTCGTTTCAATTTTATTAAGATTAATTCTAAATTGCAAAGTAAAGCAAAAAATTGTTCATAGCGAATTAAAAGTTAAAATTTTGTTTTTGAAGCTATTTCAATGCCATATTAAGTCTATTCGTTTTGTATGTTGCTGTCTTCGTCCATTGAGTCATTTGCTTCTTGCTGCAGTTGACTTAAAAGTCTGTCAACCTCTTCTTCCGAGGCTAGAAGTTTGGCTTTACATATAGCAATTAATGAGGAGGCGCGTTGGATTTTGTTTGCCAGCTCATCGACATTGACTTCTCCGGTTTCGATTTCAGAGACAATTTGTTGTAGTTCGTTGAATGCGTCTATGTAAGTGTAATTTGATTCCATGGTTAAATGTTTTTTGAGACAACCTGACTTTGAATGCTTCCATCCATTAGAATGGTTTCAACAAGATCACCTTCTTTTACCTGAGTTGTTGAGAGTAAGGCCTTTCCATTAACCTTGGTGATAGAAAATCCTCTTTTCAACAGATGGGAAGGATCGGCTAAGCGGATAAGCCGGCTAATATTTTCTATCTGTGTGTGCTGTTCTCTCAGAAAATGCCTGCTAAATAGATGCATTCTTTGAGTAAGCAGCTGCACGGCATGGTTTTCCTGCTGTAAGCGGTTTTTACCGGACCACGACAGCCTTCTGGTTATATCCTGTAGTTTATTTTTTTCTTCGGCAAACCTGTTTTTGGACAACGAGATTAAACGTTCCTGCAGCTGGTCCAGCGGGATGGCAAAGTTGTGAAACTGCTGTATAAGGAAATCTGCAAGCTCACTTGGCGTTATAGCATTTTTGTAGGCTACCATCTCGCTGACGGTCTCATTGGTGGAGTGTCCGATGCCGGTCAATACCGGAATAGGAAATATGGCTATAGCTTTCGCTAAAGCATAATTGTTATAACTAGACAACCCTACTTCACCTCCTCCGCCACGGATAATAGCTACTGCATCATATTCTTCCGTCCTTTCAGCAATGACGGCAAGCTGTTTAATGATGGAAGGAACAGATTTGTCACCCTGCAGGAGTGCAGGATATAGCGTCGTTTCGAACTTGTATTTCCATGGGTTGTTGTGGATAATCTTGTAGAAGTCAGAAAGACCTTTACTGGTTTCTACCGAGATGATAGCCAGTCGTTTAGGTACTGGAGGAAATGGTAGCCGTCGGTTGGCGTCAAACAGCCCTTCCTGCTGTAAGCGTAAGATGCTTTGCCGCTTTTCGCGTTCTAGCTCTCCCATTACAAAGGTGGGGTCTATGTCAACAATACGTAGACTCAGCCCGTATAAAGGGTCGTAGGAGATGCCTGCCTGAAATAGGATGGTGATACCATCACGTAGAGGTTCGTTCAGTAATTTGAGAAACAGACTATTAATACGTTCAAAGTCGTTCCGCCAGAGAATAGAACGCATTTCGGCAACAACTTTACCATCTTTTTTTTCTACAAGGTCAGGATAACAGTGACCAGAATGCTTGTAGTGATTAAGCTTATTCATCTCTGCCTTAATCCAATACAAGCTTTTGTAACGCTCTCCTATGGTTTTCTGAATGCTTCGCGTTACTTCTAGTAGCGAATAGATGGTCCTCTCTTGTACGACTTCAGGCATAATTCAAATATAAGTTAAATAAAATCCTTCTTAAAATGAAATGAACTTGTTACTTGAGCATTTGCGTTTTTGTGCGTTTTATTAGTACATTTACTGCTTAAAGCATGTAAAAACATGAAAAAACTACAATTACTACCTAATCTACTACTTATTCTATTTTTGTTTGTTTCTACAGCACAGGCGCAATACAAACAGACTATTGTCAATAAGACACATCTGCTGTTTAACAAAAATAATGAGATTCCGTTCGGAAGATTAGATGAGCTTAAAATTGCAGTGGCAGTTCCTTCTGTAGAGAAGTACAGCCCATTTATTGCACAGCTTGACAAGTATGCTGAAATCACGCCTATAGACATCTATAAGCTGAATGAGCAAGGTAAGCTGTTTAACACCATTATTGTTGCCGGTACGACGGCGGAGCTGCAGCTGCTAAATGCGCAGTTGGTGAGCCATGCTACGGCGAACAAAAAACGTGTTGTCGTATGTCGCTTTCAGGATAGTGATTTAAGTCGCCTTCAGCAGACACCATCATTCAACGGTGTCATGTCGGAACTGGTTTACCCGGAGTTCTCGGAAGAAGCTCAACGCTATATGGCGATGAGTATATTCGGAGGGCTTGCAATCGGAGGAAACTCCAAGATAAAAACCAACCAAACCAGACTTCAATACACCTATGGAGAGCGGTCAGGATTAAATATTGCTAAGATGACCCAAAGGATAGATGCCATTGCGGCCGAAGCTATACGCGAGAAGGCAGCACCCGGCATGGTAGTCATGGTAGTCAAAAATGGACAGGTAATCTTTGAAAAGGCCTATGGCCACCATACGTATGAAAACGCACGTAAAACCAGCGTAAACGATATTTTCGACCTAGCGTCGGTAAGTAAGATTGCCGGTACTACTCCTGTCATCATGCACCTTACCGAGACCAAGGCTATACATTTGGATAGCACTATCGGGCGTTATATCTGGGAAGCACGAGAAACCAACAAAAAGGACATCAAGTTAAGGACTGTATTGTTGCATGAAGCTGGTTTCACGCCTTATATACCGTTCTACCGTCATCTCAAGCCAGGAGATCTTCAACGTTTCCCTTCTCCGACGCATCAGGTTCAGGTGGCAGACAGCGCCTATCTGCGAAATAATTATTACGAAGAGGTGATGTGGCCTGAGATGCTGAAATCTGCTGTGAAACCAATAGGAAATTATGTCTATTCGGATATAAGTATGTATGTGATGAAGGAAGTGGCGGAAAATGTTACCCATGTCTCTATGGATACGTTCGTCAACAAACTTCTCTACAAACCTATAGGAATGAAAACGGCAGGTTACAATCCACGCAGACGCTTCGATAAATCGAGAATAGTGCCTACAGAGCATGATACCTCTTTTCGTAAGGTGTTATTGGAAGGTTTTGTTCACGACCAAGGGGCAGCCATGGCGGGAGGTTTAGCAGGGCATGCCGGTCTTTTTGCTACCGCAAACGATCTTGCTATCTATGGGCAGCTACTGCTCAATAGGGGTGAGTACGGTGGAGTGAGATATTTCAAGCCGGAAACCGTAGATCTTTTCACATCAAAACAATCGAAAACCAGCCGTCGTGGTTTGGGCTTTGACCGATATGACCCTGACTCGAAATCCGGATATCCTTCCAAGTTGGCCAATCCTTCGGTGTATGGACATACCGGTTATACAGGAACTTGTATTTGGATTGATCCGCAAAATCAGTTAATTTATATTTTCTTATCCAATAGGGTACACCCACAGGTGTCTACAAAGCTGTTGGACTTGAATATTCGTAGCAGAATTCAAGATGTTATCTACGAAACCATAAATGAATCTAAATAATGAAAAGAAGTTTTATACTTAGTGTATTGTCTCTTTGTTCTTTTATGCACATGACGAATGCGCAAGAAGATTATAAGAAGATACATGAAGAACTTATTGTGGTGGACGGCCACAATGATGTAATCGTATCCAGTATATTGAGAGGTCGCGACATAGGTACGCGTCTGACTCAGGGACACACAGACATTCCTCGTCTGAAAGAAGGAGGAGTGGATGTACAGGTCTTTGCCGTATGGTCTGACGATACACGCTGGAAGACCAACGCCTTCAAGCATGCCAACGACCAAATTGATGCTCTGGAAAAAGTTATAGAAAGAAACAAAGAGCATATTGAGCTGGCCCAAAATGTGGAGGACGTGTATAGAATCAATAAGGCTGGAAAAATAGCCGCTCTCATTGGCATTGAAAGTGGTAATATGATAGAGGAAAGCATAGATAATTTGGTGAAGCTTCATGAGCGCGGAGCCAAATATATGACCCTCACGTGGAACTATAACCTTTCTTGGGCAACAGCTGCCGCAATAGAAGATGAAAAGCCGGATGAAGAGCAGAAGGGCCTTTCCGAAAAAGGTAGAGAGATTATCCGTAAAATGAATGAGTTGGGAATGATGGTTGACCTGTCGCATGGCAGCAAAAAGCTGTTCTATGACGTGTTGGAAGTTACCACCAAACCCATACTCGTGTCACACAGTAATGCTGCAGCATTAACACCACATTCCCGCAACTTGGACGACAAGCAATTGGAAGCTCTTAAAAAGAATGGTGGTGTTATCGGTTTAAACTTCTATTCGGAATTTTTGGACACAGCATACCAGAAGCGTGTCAAAGAGCTTTATGAGAAACATTTCGGTAAGCCTGAAGAAGGTATGTCGGTGTCAAGGATGTACAACAAGCTACCTAAGGAGTTACGCTTTCAGGCTGATGCTAAGCTCGAAACCTTATTACAGCATATTGATTACTTAGTCAGTAAAGTAGGCATAGATCACGTAGCCATAGGATCCGACTTCGATGGAATAGAATCTTCTCCACAATATCTGGAAGATGTGTCTAAATTCCCTGTCTTGACCAAAGCCCTTTTGGAAAGAGGTTACAAAAAAGAAGATGTAGCTAAGATAATGGGACTGAATTTCCTTAGACTGATGAAGGAAAACGAAACAAAATAAATTAAAGTCCGACCATTTGGTCGGACTTTTTTGCATGGAATACTTATAGGGGAAAGAATCTTATCTGTTTACTTACTTAGCTTTTATATTTCGTCACTTTTTGTAGTAAACATTTTTCTTTATAGATATAAAGTTGTATTTTCGGACAAAATTTAGATTAAGTCTAAATAAAATTTATTCGCGAATATAGAGGATTTTTCTGCTATCTAATGACGCAATCGGGAATTAATAATACGTATTTGGAAAAAAACAATTCTTCTGAATTGTCCGAGATGCATGTATTTGATATCCAGATGCATTACATGTTATTGCATCAGCAGGGAACCGTGAAGACTCAGGCCCCTTATAAAGGTTATCTTAATGTGTTATTGTTGCGGAATAAGGATAACTGTATATGTCCTTACTTTATTAATCAACAGTCTTATATTATACGTGGTGGTGAGAATATCATTCATCAAATTGATAAAGGGGACATATTTGAGTGGAAGAATATTTATGATCAGAATATCGGGATTGTGATTTTTTTCCCGGAGGGTTATCTTCGAGAGTTAAATTTTACGCAACATTTCAATAGCCGACGGTTTAGAGAGGCAGTCTTGACAAACAGTGATAGTAGGATGCAACTTTTGCAAAATCAGCTGCTAGAGTTTAGTGAGTCAAATTCCTTGGAGCATAAGCTAAGGATTCAATCCTGTCTTATAGATATTATAGCCCATCAAGTGGAAAGTTTACGAATGGAAAATAGGGAAGATGGGGTAGCTCTGATGAAGAGCATGTATGAGAAGATCATGCTTGCCAAAAAACTGATTGATGAGGATATGTCTCGTCATTACACCATATCGGAGCTGGCTAAGCTGGTAGGTACAAACGATCAGTATCTAAAAAAGTACTTCAAGCAATATGTGGGGAAGACCGTCTCCAACTACATTACCGAACGGAAGATGCATTATGCCAAACAACTTATCGTTTCCGGTAATTATAGGGTTGTGGAAGTCGCTCATATGATTGGGTATAAACATGCTACCCACTTTACTACAGCATTTAAAAAATATTTCGGTTTTATTCCGAATTCATTGAGGTACTCTTTTCTTTTGGGATACGGAGGGATAGAAGCTCTTGATTTATTGAAGATGGTGGTGTTATAAAATCAATAAGGGCTTCAACATTGTTGAAGCCCTCTTCCTTACACTATATAAACCTAGAATTTATAGCTAAAAGCAAAAGCTGCGTTTCTTGGGTCTGTCTGGTTGATGAATCCTCCACGGAAGTAGGCATTGTAACCTATTTCATTGGCTAGATTGTTTAAGTACAGCTTGGCATCCCATCTTTTCACTTTATAACCTATCTGTGCATTGATAGTTGTATAGGCCGGCATATCAAAAGGTTTTACACCTGGATTGTAGGTATGTCCGTCGTAAGCATTGCTATATTCATTAACCGGGCGTTTCCCCACATAATAAATACCAGCACTTAAAGAAAGGTTGCGTAAGGCTCCCTTGTTGAATAGATATTGCACCCAAGCATTTGCCGTATGATCAGGAGCATTCATCGGAGAAGAACCTTCGACATAGGAAGGAGAATTTTTGTAACGTGCATCCAGATAAGCATAACCTATCATTACTGTCAAGTTGTCCAGAATACGTCCGTTCAGTTCGGTCTCTATTCCATCACGAACCAAGTCGCCTGCTTTAAAGTAATAGCCTGTAGGCTGTGTGGTTCCTTCTACATATTCCGTATTAGATAGATTGGAAGTGAAAATGTGGAAGTAGGTAAAGTTAAAGCGTAACTTATTGTTTAGCCAATCGGTTTTGAATCCACCTTCGTATTGGTTGGTGACAGAAGGACCTATTTCCTCTCCATTGCTCATTCTGTTTGCGGCACTACGCAGACTGGTGGAGTTGGTGTATGAGGCAAAAAGATTGATGTTTTCCAAAGGTGATACAATGACGCCAACAGAAGGGTTGAAGGCTGACCTTCTTTCTGTTTTGTTAGTCGTAAAATCAGGGGTATAGATTTGTGAATAACGTACTCCTAAGGAAGCCTTAACATATTTGTTAAATTCGATGACGTCTTGTGCTAAGAAGCCAAAGGTATTATAGTAAGAATTCACCGGTGTGCCTGCTGCAAACTTTACAGATTTCCCCACATAGTGCTGACTGTCCACTATATATTCTACGTCAGCAAGGTTGTTTGTCCAAGTGTCAAGAACGTTGATGGTGTCGATGACGTTGGTAGTAGGAAGCTTTACACCGGTGGTCAGTGGTGATAAAGTCACTGCATAGGTCGTTGTGTTGACGTCGGCACTACGAAAATCAAAGCCTAATTGGGCCGTATGTTTAACGGTCCCTGTATATAAATCCTGACCGATCAAGTCGAACTGTAGGGTGGTGTTTTTGTCTTCTTTTCCACTTCTGGAAATGGTACGTGCAAATCTGTTGAAATCCGGATTATTTTCACGTACAAGAGAAGCTGTGGTAGTCAGGTTGTCGGTGATGGCGGTATTTGTTGCGTAAGCACCTCGGATGCTCCAGTTGTTGGTGAGCTCATGCTGAACGCTGGCCATGACAGCCTTTTGAATAATATTGTTGTTGTCACTGGATAACCCTAAAAATTTGTTATAAGGCACCAAATACAATGCGTTAACTCCTTGAGAGCTGTTAAGGTTAACTACGGCAGAATGAGGCGTGACATTAGCATTTAGGTAATCCGCTTCCATCGTGATCGACGTTCTGTCAGAAGCTCTCCAAGTGATAGAGGGATTAAAATATACACGGTCGCTTTTCAAGCCCTTGCGGTAGCTGTCTGCTCTTTCGTAAGCTCCATTAACCCGTATAGCCAAGGATTCTTTTTTATCTAGTACAGTCTCGACATCAAAGGTAGGTCGTAGTTGTCCCCAACTGCCTATACGTAATCCCACCTGTCCTCTATTAACGAAATTCGGCGTTTTGGTTACGACGTTAATAACTCCTCCGGCATTTCCCAAGTCGGTAATAACACCCTGTGTTATGGCTGCCGATCCTTTTATCATCTGTATGGACTCTACTCCCTGCATATCTACCACACCGGCTGCGGTTTGAAACTGAGTATCCATACGTACACCGTTCTTCAATACAGGTACGCCACGAAACCCTCGAGTAGACATAGATTCTTTCACCCCTCCGTACGAACCGAAAAGTGTTACTCCGGGAATGTTACGTACCGCGTCTGTCAATGTTAAAGCTCCTTGGGCTTCTATGACTTTGTTTGAAATGACAGAGATGGTCTGAATCTGCTCGTTGGGCTTTAGAGGCATGCGGGTGATATCTTCCAGTCCTTTTGGTCTTTTGTTCCTTTCTCCGAAGACTTCAATCTCTTCAATATCATATTCTTCTTTTTCCAGAACTAACGAAGGAATATGGGTAATATCACCCTGTTGACTGAAAGTGTATTGTTGCCTTTTATAGCCCAGACCGTGGAGCTGTATGGTAAAATCTCCTGGAGAAGGTATATAAATCTCAAATTGACCTTTGTGGTTGGTTACCGTTTTTTTGTTTCCGATAGTTACAGTGATATCTGCAATCGCACGTTGTTCTTGATCGGTGACTTTGCCTTTCACGTGAGTCTGTGCTTGCGCAACATGCATCCCTGCGATTGTAGCTAGCGTAACTATAATTGATTTTGTTCTCATAAAATTATCGTTAGTATTACAATTAAACACTCTTTAGAATAAGTCTAAATAAAAACTTCGCTGCAAATTTATAGACTAACGAATTATGAAAACTGACGTAATCAGAAATAATGCTTCATCTTTGGAAATATTTTGAGCCGGTAGCGTAGAATAAAAAAACCGTCTCATTTTGAACGAGACGGCTTTTTAACTTTTTTTATTTTCTTAGTCTTCGAATTTCCATCTTACAAAAGCTTCGATGGCTTCATAATCAGCAAGACCTAATTTACGGTAAAGTCCGGCAGTATGTGTGGTACGGTCTTCCGCTCTTACCCAGAATTCGCGTGGATCGTCTCCAGGGAATACTGGAAGGTCTTTTTGCGATTGGTGTTTGAAGATAGCCAAACGCTTGCGTTTTACTTCCTGAGGAGAAAGAGGTACGGCCATTTCGATTTCGTGGATAGGGAATTCGTACCAAGCTCCTCGGTACATCCATAACCAACAATCTTTTGCCCACTCTTCTGTCGCACGCAATCTTTTCAATGCTTCCAAGATGATGTCAAAACAAACTTTGTGCGTTCCGTGTGGATCGTGGAAGTCGCCTGCCGCGAATACCTGATGAGGTTTTACCTGACGCATCAATTCCATTGTCAATTGGATATCTTCCTCGAAAGAAACGTCTTTGGAGAATTTCTGACGATCGTAGAATGGTAGGTCTTGGAAGTGAATATTTTCATCAGGTAAGCCTACGAAACGAGCGCCGGCGATAGCTTCTCCCTTACGGATAAGACCTTTCACCTTGCGAATGATTTCTGGATCGATTTCTTTAGGTTGCTTTTTCGCAAAGTATTCGTTTGTTTCTTTGTAAAGTGCTTCCAGTTTGCTCACGTCCAGTCCTAATTCTCTAGAGATGTCGGTTGCAAACTCTAAGAATCTTCTTGCGTCGTCATCCCATACGGCGTTGTTACCCGAAGTTTGGTATGCTACGTGCACGTTGTGACCCTGATCGGCAAGACGGATGAAGGTACCCCCCATAGAGATTACGTCGTCGTCTGGGTGTGGTGAGAACAACAACACGTTTTTACGGGCAGGCTCTGCACGTTCAGGACGGTTGGAGTCATCGACACCCGGTTTACCGCCCGGCCAGCCTGTGATGGTACGTTGTAACTCGTTGAAAATTTTGATGTTGATATTATAAGCAGGACCTTTGGTAGTAGCCAAGCTTGCCATGCCGTTGTTGTTGTAGTCGTCATCAGTCAATTTCAAGATAGCTTTGTTCAACTTTAATGACAACCATACTACTGCCTTTTTGATAAGCGAATCGGTCCATTTTACATCGTGCGTCAACCAAGGGGTATCAAATCTTGTCAATAGACTTGCTGCTCCTTGATCTAAGACGAACTCAACATTGTCCGAAAGCTGAAGATATGTGGCAGGAATTTCCGAAGAGATTTCTCCTTCTACCGCTTTTTTAATAATCTCCGCTTTTTTCTCATTCCACGCCATAAGGATGATCTCTCTAGCTTTGAAGATAGTTCCTACACCCATGGTAATGGCTTTTGTAGGTACATTCTCTTTACCCCCGAAGTCGTGCGAGGCATCGCGACGGGTCAAGTCATCCAATGTCACAAGACGTGTACCTGAATTTGGCGCCGAGCCAGGCTCGTTGAAGCCAATGTGCCCTGTACGTCCAATACCCAAGATTTGAATATCTATTCCTCCGAAATCGGAGATTTTTTGTTCATAAGCTTCACAGAAGGCTTGAACCTTATCTTCGCTCAATGTGCCATCAGGAATATTAATGTTTTCACGAGGAATGTCTACGTGATCAAACAAGTTTTTATTCATGAATGTCACATAGCTTTGTGGTGACGTCGGTTGCATTGGATAGTATTCGTCCAAGTTGAACGTTACCACATTCTTGAAGCTAAGGCCTTCTTCTTTGTGAAGACGAACCAACTCTTTGTACACCTTGATAGGGGTAGCGCCAGTAGCTAAACCTAAGACTGCTGTTTCCCCTTTTGCTTGCTTCTCTCGAATGATGGAAGCAATACGATTTGCAACATGAATAGAAGCAACATCCTGATTTGGGTATACCGTTACCGGTACCTTCTCAAAACGTGTTTCCTCTAATAAATTTAATCTAGCCATTTATGAGGTAATATATATGATAAATCGTGAATTGCAAATTTAACAAAAAAAATACCCTGATTACTAAAGAAATTTCTAATTAAAACTTTTTTATTTAAAAAAATTGAAGTCTTTTGACGCATTCTTCTACAAGCGTGATAGATTACGCAGCGCAGCCTCTAAGGTCTCTTCTTTTTTCGCAAAACATAATCGTATAAGATGCTGATTTTTAGCTTCTGAATAAAAGGCGGACACGGGAATGGTTGCCGTTTTATGCTTTTCTGTAAGAGCTATAGCAAAGTCCAATTCGTCTTGGTTGCTCAGCTCGCTGTAGTCTGCCAGAATGAAGTAGGTTCCCTCACAAGGCAAGGTGCTGAACTTCGAATTTCTAAGGCTGTTTATGACATAATCTCTTTTCTGCTGAAACAGCAAAGCTAGCTTTTCGTAGTATGTTGGGTCTTCGAGGTATTCAGCTATGGCGTACTGCATAGGTGTATTTACGGAAAACACATTAAACTGATGGATCTTTCTCATCTCCGCTGTGAGGAAAGGAGAGGCCACGACATATCCTAGCTTCCAGCCGGTGGCATGTAGCACTTTCCCGAATGACGCTACCACAAATCCACGTTCTCGCAGAAGGGAGGAGCTTAAGATGCTGATATGTTTTTTCCGGTCGAAAACAAGATGCTCGTACACTTCATCGCTTAGCACAAATATATCGTGTTCGCTGAACAGCTTTTCTAAAGCTTTAATATCTTGAGCGTCCAGCAGCCTTCCCGTAGGATTGTTGGGGTTGTTGATAATAATGAGTTTGGTTTTGGAGCTTATTTTATTCTTCACCAGATCCCAGTCTATCCGAAAATCTGGAGCTTCCAAGACTATAGGAACTACAGTACCTCCGAAGGATTGTACACTGGGTCCATAAGAGTCATAGGCCGGCTCGAAGAGGATAACCTCATCTCCCGGATGGATAAGGCAACCTATGACATTGTATAAAGCTTGTGTACCTCCGGCTGTTATAGTGATTTCCTCCTGAGCGTCAATGTTTAGATTGTAAATACTTCTATATTTTTCGGCAATGACACGACGTAGCTCCATAGTGCCCGGCATAGGAGCATATTGGTTAAACCCCTTTCCCAGATATTTAGTCACAAGAGAGGTAAGACGTGGGTCAAGGTCAAAGTCAGGAAATCCTTGTGAAAGATTGATGGCTTGATGGGCTTGCGCAAGCGCTGTCATGCGCGAGAAAATAGTTACTTTTGTATTAGGCAGTTTAGATTGAAAGCTTTTTGTCATTTTCGGTTTAATAAGTATACTAAAGTAGTAGATTATTTTATATTTGAAGAAATATTCGATTATGAAAAAATTAATTTTGATAATATCCTTGTTGTTCCCGATGGGAATGATGGCTCAAAGCCAGAAGCCGTCCAAAGAAGAGTTGATTAAGCAAATAGAGGCTAATTCGAGAAATCCGGAAGCTATTCAGCTTATTCAACGCCTTAATCCTTATGACCCGGATTATAAGGAAATGCGTACTTACTTCAACAAGTTACATAAGTCGGTACGTAAATCTACCAAGGGTAAGATCTTCGAACAATATCTTAAAGCTTTGGAAAACACCTCGGTAGGGAAGAAGGCTCCCGGTATTACACAATTTGATGTGTCGGGAGAACCATACTCATTACAAGACCTTAAGGGCAAATATGTGTTGATAGACTTCTGGGCCTCATGGTGTCCACCATGTAGGGCGGAAAACCCTAAACTGGTAGCGATTTATAATGATTTTAAGGACAAAAACTTCGAAATCCTTGGGGTTTCTTTTGATAAAGATTTCGAAGCTTGGAAGAAAGCTATCCAAGATGATAATTTGACTTGGAAACATATCTCCGACCTACAACATTGGAACAACGGTGCAGCAAGCGTGTATGGTATCCGTGCCATTCCACAGAACGTATTGGTAAACCCTGAAGGAATTATCATCGCCCGTAACCTACACGGGGATGATTTAAGAAAAAAATTGGAAGAGGTGTTGAAATAAGGTTTCTAGTAAGTTTTATAAGAAATGGGCTTTCAGATGAAAGCCCATTTCTTTTTTAACCAAATAATGCCCTAAAAATATCTTCTAATTTACCGACAGGGCGGATGGCGATATTGTATTTCTTGGCGTCAAGACCTTTGGTATTGTGCTTTGGTATGAAAATTCCTTCAAAGCCTAACTTTTCAGCTTCAGCGATACGTTGTTCGATACGATTTACGGCACGTATTTCTCCTGAGAGCCCCACTTCTCCTGCTAATGTGATATTGCTAGGAAGCGGAATATCTTGTTGTGAAGAGATAATAGCAGCAATCACAGCTAAATCTATTGCTGGATCTTCTACACGCAACCCACCAGTGATATTTAAAAACACATCTTGCGCACTCAAACGGAAACCAAAACGCTTCTCTAACACAGCAAGAAGCATGTTTAGTCTTTTGGTATCAAAGCCTGTAGAACTACGCTGCGGTGTTCCAAAAGCAGAATTCCCAACCAATGCTTGCACTTCAATCATCAACGGTCGAATCCCTTCGAGCATGGTGGCGATAGCGACACCACTGGTAGGCTCATCACGTTGTGAAATCATAATCTCCGAAGGGTTGGAAACCTCCCGTAGTCCGGCCCCCTGCATTTCGTAAATACCCAACTCCGAGGAGGACCCGAACCTGTTTTTGACGGCTCGTAGGATGCGATAGACATGATGACGGTCCCCTTCAAATTGTAATACAGTATCTACCATGTGTTCCAGCACCTTAGGCCCGGCGATAGAGCCGTCTTTGGTGATGTGTCCTACGATAAATACGGGGACATTACTTTCTTTAGCATACCGTAATAATTCTGCCGTACATTCTCGTACTTGAGACACAGATCCAGGGGCAGATTCTATCTGTTGGGAGTGCAGCGTCTGAATGGAGTCTATGACGACAATGTCCGGCCTTACTGCTTCCGCCTGTTTGAAAATATTTTGTATGGATGTTTCTGTAAGGATATAGCATTCGGCTCTTGACTGTTGTGAAAGTCTTTCTGCCCGCATTTTAATCTGTTGTTCGCTTTCTTCTCCAGAGATGTAGAGGACCTTGGTCTTTGGTAGGGACAGAGCCAGCTGGAGCATAAGTGTTGACTTGCCGATGCCTGGTTCTCCACCTATCAATACCAAGGAGCCGGGAACTATACCTCCTCCCAAGACCCGGTTTAATTCTTTATCGGGTGTGATGATACGCTGCTCTTCGGAATAGACAATTTCGTGGATGATAGCCGCCTTGTTTTGTCTTTTGGCACTGCCCACGGTGGTACTGCGCCATTCCGGCACACGTGATGCACCGGTGGAGACCATTTCTTCCACGAAAGTGTTCCATTGTCGGCAGGAAGGACATTGTCCTAACCACTTTGGGGATTCATAACCGCAGGACTGACAAAAATATGCGGACTTCGACTTAGCCATACCTTGCTCTACCTCGTTTTATTCTTCGGTGTAAAAATCAATAAGACTTCCAACATATTCGGTATCCCATCCTTCGATAATATCCTCGTATGCCTCATCCGGAATGTTAGTATGTTGGACCTCAAAAGAAGTACCTTTCTTGTGTTCGTGAAGCTTTATTGTCACGATGGAAGGTACTTCTTCTCCAAAATACCATTCTTGTACGATTTTTTTGTAAGGCTCCAGCTCCAAAAAGCGTCCGTTGATACTGCTGTCCCACAGCGAAAACTCGCCTCCCACTCGTGGATCTATCTCTACAAGATCTCCGGTCCACAGACGTATTGTAATGTCTGTCGTCAACGCCTTGTAAACCTCTTCCGGTGTGGCAGGGATGATGTAATATTTCTTAAAATCTTTCATTATAATCAAAGATAAGGCAATTGTGGAGGATTTCAGTTTTTACTTTTGAATTTTTACTTTTGGATATGAGTAATATACTTCCCAACGACTTGATTAATGCGCTGAAGGGGGATCCTTCTTTCGATTACGAAGCTTTTATTGCGGTTCACGATAAAGAAGAAAAGACCACTTCCATAAGGCTAAACCCTTTCAAGGATGCTACCACCGAAGGTTTTGATGTGGAGAAAGCTATTCCATGGTGTAGGGGTGGTTACTATTTGAAGGAAAGACCTGTCTTTACCTTGGATCCTCTTTTTCATAGTGGGTGTTATTACTCGCAGGAGGCTAGTTCTATGTTTCTGGACTATGCCATACGCTCTCTTGCCTTGCATAAGGAGCCAATAAAGGTCTTAGACCTCTGTGCTGCTCCCGGAGGGAAGTCCACCTTGCTTAATTCGGCATTGCATAAGGATAGCCTACTGGTAGCCAATGAGATTATCAAGTCTAGGGTGAATATACTGAATGACAACCTTGTACGCTGGGGCAATCCTAATGTTGTGGTGTCCAACAATGACCCTTCGGCCTTCGGCAGACTGCCGGGATATTTTGATTTGATGGTGGTAGATGCACCCTGTTCGGGCTCGGGAATGTTTCACAAAGACCATACCGCTATAGATGAATGGTCTCTTTCCAATGTGAAGTTGTGCAGTGAGCGTCAACAACGTATTCTAGGACAAAGTTTAGACGCCTTGAAAAGTGAGGGTTACCTCTTTTATTCCACCTGTTCATATTCGCAGGAGGAAAATGAAGATATCGTCGATTGGCTAATCGACTGTTTCGAGATGGAGGCTGTCGACATAGAGGTGGATGAAAGCTGGGGCATCATGGTGACAAAATCGCCAAAACATAAAGCTGCCACATTCCGATTCTATCCACATTTGTTGAAAGGAGAAGGTTTTTTCTTTGCTGTACTGAAGAAAAGGGGAGATCAAAGTTCTTTTTCCATGAAAAAGGTGAAAAAGGAAAAAAATACCGCCCCGCAACAGGTTGCAGATACGTGGATAGATAAGGAAGGTTTGTATGTCTTTCAGCATAATGATATGCTTCATGTCTTTCCTAAACAATATGAGATGGACCTGCAGGCGCTACAAAATGTGTTATATCTTAAAAATGCGGGTACGCAAATAGGAAAACTCAAAGGCAAAGAACTCATTCCGGCACATGATCTGGCATTGAGCAACCGCATTCTAACAGATCTGCCGGCCATTGAACTTGATCTCGAACAGGCCCAGCAGTACCTCAGAAAAGAAAATCTTGCTCTTTCTATTAATCCCGACAATCTTCAAGGTTGGATATTGGTGCGATATAAAGGGACAAATATGGGATGGATTAAAGCGATGCCTAATCGAATCAACAACTATTATCCGAAAGAAATAAGGATTGCCAATCTATAGATTATAATTGTTGTTGGTGTTCAACAATTATCTGACAGATATCTTTGGCGACCTCTTGTTTGGACTTGAGGTCGTAATTTTTAGTGTTACCCGAACGGGATAGCACAGTAACTTTGTTGGTGTCCGTTCCGAATCCGGCGCCTTCATCCTGCATGGAATTCAGCACGATGAAATCTGCATTTTTGTGGTATAGTTTCTCTTGGGCGTGTTCCAGCTCGTTGTTAGTCTCTAGGGCGAAACCTACCAATGTCTGATTGGTGGTTTTGCGCTGTCCTAACGTGCCTAAAATGTCTATGGTTTTCTTCAACTCTATGGTGAAATCTTCCGCCTTTTTCTTGATTTTCTGTGAGGCGGCTTCTTTCGGCGTGTAGTCGGCAACGGCAGCACTCATGACGGCAATGTCCACTTTGTCAAAAAGACTGTTGCAGCTTTCAAACATTTCTTGTGCAGAAAGTACGCGTATAGTTTCTATGTCGGAACTTGCCTGTAGGTGTGTGGGGCCACTCACCAGAAAGACCTTTGCCCCCAAACGGTTTAGTTCCTCTGCGATGGCATAGCCCATCTTGCCGGACGAATGGTTTCCGATAAAGCGTACAGGATCTATGGCTTCGTAGGTAGGTCCTGCTGTCACAAGAGCCGTTTTTCCTTCCAAAGGTTTGTCAGCGCGAAAATGATTGTGAAGAAATGCGATAATTTCTTCAGGTTCAGCAAGACGACCTTCGCCTATCAGTCCGCTGGCAAGCTCTCCGCTTCCTGGAGGGATGAGGATGTTGCCATATGTTTTAAGTAAGGCTATATTTCGCTGTGTTGAAGGGTGTTTCCACATGTCGAGGTCCATGGCAGGAGCGACGAATACAGGGCATTTGGCCGAAAGGTAGGTGGCGGTTAGTAGATTGTCGCATAAGCCATTGGCCATCTTGGCAATAGTATTAGCGGATGCTGGTGCTATAAGCATAAAATCTGCATCCAATCCCAGGTGGACATGGTTGTTCCACTCTCCCGTTTTTGAATCATAATAATCTACCAATACCGGCTTTTTGGAAAGGGTAGATAATGTAAGCGGGGTGATAAATTGGGAGGCTTCCGGAGTCATGATGACCTGTACGGAGGCCTGTTCCTTAATGAGAAGTCTTATTAAAGAAGCTATTTTGTATGCGGCAATACTGCCGCATACGCCAAGTACAATATTTTTGTCTTTTAAAGAAGACATAGCTTCTCTTAGTCTTGCTCTTGTTCTTTAGCTGGGTTTCTGAAATAAACTTTGCCGTTTAAGAATTCGTCTACCGCAATCAATGTTGGTTTTGGTAAGCGCTCGTAGTGCTTAGAGATTTCGATTTGTTCGCGGTTTTCGAATACCTCTTCCAAATTGTCATTGTTGCTAGCAAACTCCGCCAATTTTGCGTTAAGCTCTTCTTTAAGCTCTACGCTGATCTGGTTCGCTCTCTTACTGATGATTACGATAGATTCATAAAGATTGCCTGTTGGCTTGTCCAATTCTCTCAAATCTCTCGTAACAGTGCTATTTGGAATGTTGCCGTATTTTGCTTGACTCATATTTACCTCGATATTTTTATATTCAAATTGTTAAAGACTTATTTTGTTTCTGCCTCTGCGGCTTTCGCCTCTTCGGCAATACCTAACTCTTTGTTTCGCTCTTCCATCTCTTTGTTATACTGTTCCATGAGACGGATGGCGGCTACGATTTTTTTGTCCGCACTTTTTTTCAGGTCGTCAGCTTCCGATCTGAACTTGGAGTTAGGGAAATGTTCGATAAAGCTATTATAGTAATCAATCGCTGTATTGAAACGTTCTTCTTGTCTGTACACGCGGCTGTTGTCCGCATAAAGGTACTGTGATTTGAAAATCAAGAATTCTATTTCTTCAGCATACTTGGTGTCCGGATATTGTCTCAACACGTTTTCCAAAGCTATTACCGCGGCGCGGTAGTCGTCCGCTAATCCCATGTTGTAATATAGCTTGGCATTTTCAAAAGCCTTTCTTTCCAGCTTGTCCCTTAGAATTTGGATCAGCTCGGAAGCTTTCTCTGCTCGTTCGGACTCCGGGTAGTAGTTGATAAACAGCTGGAGCTCGTCGATGGCTTTGCGTGTATTTTCTTGGTCCAACGAAAAGCGTGGCGACTCCAAGAAATAACAATATGCTGCCATATATCTACATTCTTCGGCTCTTTCGCTGTTCGGATAAGTGTTTGCGAAATTCTTGAAGTCGTAACGGGCAGCCGTATAATCTTTTAGTTTGTAATGTGTGTTGGCTAAAAGATAAAATAAATCCTCTGCTTCGGCACGACCACGATATTTAGAGGCCAAATCATCAAATAGAATCCGCGCTTTAGCATATTTGCCTTTTTCGTATAGCTTTACGGCCTCTTGGTACTTCATCGTGATATTGTTGCTGTTGCGAAGTTTTTCAAACTTGCTCTTGCAACCGGTAAATACCAAGGTGGTTAAGCAAAAAGCCAAAAGTACACTTATACGTCTATTCAAAAACATTTTACAAAGATACGTCAATTAACAATAATATTCAATTTATTTTTAAACCGCAATTTACTTGATTTTAAGATATTAATCCATATCTTTCAGGTGCCTTTAACAAACTTTAACCTTTATTTTGTATTGTCATTATTTTGCTATTAATATTGCCGTATTTTATTTAGGGCGTAAAATTGATTATATTTACAAATTAAAAGAGAGACAAAAGAAATGAATTTACGTGAAAGAGTAGAGCAAGCATTGGATACGATTCGACCGTATTTGGAGACGGATGGCGGCAATGTGAGTGTGGAGGAAATTACAGCCGATAATGTGGTGAAGCTTAAATTACTGGGCGCTTGTGCTAACTGTTCTATGAGTATCATGACTTTCAAAGCCGGTTTAGAGCAAGCCATCAAGAAAGCAGTGCCTGAGATTGTTTCGGTGGAAGCCATCAATATCACCGATATGGATGATCCGAATGCGACCACACCTGGTTTATAATGTGTTGGTTTCTTCTGGATTAACACAATTTAACAGCTAACATAACAACGAATTTATATTTTTGTTTTATGTTCCATAAGGCTATCACATATTTTCTGGTTGTATTAGGCTCCTGCCTAATTATGTTTTCCGTGGCGTCAGCTCAGGAAAAGAAAATCATCCAGTTTAGTGGCCTTATCACTTCTATAGGTTCGGATCTGCCGGTTGGATTTGTGACCATCAAAAACACCTCCTATAACAATCAGACTTTTATAGCGAATAACGAAGGTTTCTTCTCATTTGTAGCCCATGTGGGAGACGTTATAGAGTTTTCCAGTGTGGGATTTGAGACCACTACGTTCACCATTCCAAATGTGGAGGGGGATAAGTATACCGCATCTATCAAGATGAGAGCCTTAGTGATTGAACTTCCGGCGGTGACCCCTTTCCCGTGGGCAAGTTACGAAGATTATGTAGCCGAATTTATGGCTTTGGGCAATGGTGAAGATCCTATAGCTACAGCCCGTCGTAACCTCAGCCCGGAAGCTTTGGCGGCTTTGGCTCGTATAGTACCCCGCAGCGCCGAGGAGATACAGACCTTTAATTCTTTGCAGCGCCATCATAACATGCAAAACAGATATATCAATCAGAGGATGAGCAACCCTTTCCTTAATCCGTTTAACTGGTATCAATTTATCAATTCCATCAAACGTGGCGATTTCAATAAGGAGAAGCCGAAATACTAAAATTACTCGCTCTTGATATCGGTAATATTGCCAATCTCGCGTACACTCAGCTTGGAAGCGAAATAGGATACCAATAGTGAAAGCAGATTGATGGTGATAAAGACTAAGATAAAGTCCTGCATACGCATATCTACAGGATAGACATCTATGAAGTTGCCCCCGGTATTATTTGTACGGATAAATCCGTAGATATCTTGTAGATAACAGAAAATATATCCTACAATAGCACCAAAAACGCTGCCTATAAAGGCTATCATGGCGCCCTCAATAAAAAATATTTTCTCAATAGTGTTTTTCTGTGCTCCCAGATGCTGAAGTATTTTCATGTCTTCTTTCTTATCGATGACCAACATGGTAAGAGAGCCGATAATATTGAAAATGGCTATGATACCGATAAAGGTAAGGATAAAGAAGACAATCCATTTTTCAGATTTTATGGTTTTATAGAGAACAGGGTTTTGCTGTTCTCTGTTTTTTACAGCGTAGTCATCTCCCAGCTGTTTCTGCAGCTGTTTTTGTAGAGTTTTGGCTTGGGAGGGGTCCTGCAGGAATAGCTCTACAGCGGTTGCCGCCTTATCCTCGCCCAGAATTTCACGGGCGAAATCCAACGGTACGATGACTAAGTTCTGAAATTCAGGTTCGAATGTTAAGATACCGTTTACTTCGATAGGGCGGATATTAAAATCTTCCAGCGGGTTGAGGGTGCTGGCTGAAGCCTCTTTTCTTGGGAAGAATACTTCTATCTCGTTGTTGAATTCCGAAATAGGGACTTGCAGATTGGTCTGTATCTGAGGACCTATCAGGGCATAATAGGTAGAATCTGCCTGTATTTCAAACTTTCCTATGTGAAGGATATGCTGTTCGGACTGCTTGGATAAGCTTTCTTGGGAGATACCTTTGAGCTGTCCTACAATCTGTTTGCCTTCGAATTGAACTAAAACCTTGTCTTCCAGTGTTTCTGAATAGTTTTTGATAAGGGAATTCTTCTTCAGTTCAGTGAAGATTGTGTTGTAAGGATCAAAAGTTTTACCTCTGTTGGTCTCCACGCGCAGATCAGGAGTGAAAGTACTGTACATGGAAAGGATAAAATTTTCCATTCCATTATAAAATGAGAGGACGATTACCAAGGCCGCGGTACTAACAAATATACCCACAATGCTTATTATGGAAATGATATTGATCGCGTTTACCGACTTCTTGGAAAAGAGGTAACGAAAGGCAAAAAACAAAGGTATCCTCAGCTTTTTCATCCGCGCACAAATGGATTGGTTTGTTTTTCGTAACCTATACTTGTTTCGGGACCATGACCAGGAAACACTATAGTTTGGTCAGGCAAGCTATAAATCCTGCTCTTTATGCTGTCCAACAGTGTTTGATGATCTCCTGCCGGTAGGTCTGTTCTTCCAATGCTGTTACGGAACAAGACATCTCCACCTATTAGAATGTCTTGTTCTTTGATATAATAACAAAGATGGCCCGGCGAATGTCCGGGAGCCAATATGGTTTCAATCGTCGTGCTGCCAAAAGTAATAGTTTCCTGATCCTTAAGGAATTTTTCCGGAATTGGAGAAGTGTCATACATGATGCCCATCTGAGGAGCATAGTTGTCCACAGCTACAAGGATAGGCACTTCTTTTTCATGAAAGTTGGGAATGAGTCCCCATTTTTCGTAAACAAAATGATTACCCAGCACATGATCTATATGGCAATGTGTATTCAGAAGGAGAAGGGGAGTCAACTGTTTTCTCGTGATGAAATCCTCGAAGTATTGCTGCTCATTGTATGTGTGCATGCCAGGATCCACGATAATACAGTTTTTAGACTCATCTATAATAAGATAGGTGTTTTCTTGATACGGATTAAACGTTAAAGTTTCGATTGTTAACATGAATCAAATTTAACGATTTATTTCCATCTGACGGTATGTATTAGATGTTTGATATCCTTTTTGAGGAAGTCCAATACCGGTTGTATGGAATCAAGGTTAGGTTTTTCATTGAAATAAAGGGCGCCTCGTAGATAATTTTTCTTGCCATCTGTGAGGTAAAACTGATAGTTGGATGCGGTATTACCTTGAATGATATATTCCAAGCCCTGTATATTGTGTTCCGGAATGAAGATAGAGGCTTGGTCTATAGCTGAAGCTTTGGAGGTATGCTTGAAAACAAAAGTACGGGCATCTTCGCGCAGTTCATCCAAAGTAGCTTTAGGGCTTATTTTGTAATAGCTTAAATGCAGCTTACTGTTAAACTGAGGGAATTCCAGATTTTTCCAACAAGGTTGGTCGGGAGCCTTATCGTCCTCCTTGATTACACTGTAGATAGGCTTTTCAAAGGAAAAGGGGCAACCTGCGATATCCGCTAATTCATATTCTTTCTCAGGGAAGACAATACGATGATAGCCGCGGGGCTTAGGGCTGTAATCGTTATTCCCGCAGGCAGTAATCAAAAAGGCAGCTATGGCTATAATAAAAAGTTTCTGCATGTCAAAAGTTGTTACGCCAGATTTCCCAATTTTTTTCGGCCTGTAGTACAAGCATCTCGTAACCATTTTTGGTGGAGGCTCCTCGCTCTTTTCCTTTACGTAGAAAGGTGGTCTCTTCCGGATTGTAAATCAGATCGTACAGGAGATGTTTGTCCGTAACAAACTCATAAGGAATAGCGGGACATTCTTCTATCTTGGGGAAAGTGCCCAAAGGGGAACAGTTGATTAGCAGGGTATGCTCTTTTATTAGCTGTTCATCCAGCGTGTCGTATGTAATGTCTCCGTTATTGAGGCTGCGGCTTACGATTTTGTATGATATGTCCAGCTTGTTCAACACATAGCACACCGCCTTTGCTGCACCACCGTTACCTAAGACCAATGCTTTGGTGTGATGGGGCCGTAAGAGCGGTTCCAGCGAGTTTTGGAAGCCAAAGGCGTCGGTATTATAACCTTTGAGTATGGTAGTACCGTTCTTTCTTTCTATGGTGATACAGTTTACCGCATTGATAGCTTCGGCCTCTTCCGACAATTCATCTAGGAAAGTCATGACAGCTTGTTTGTGCGGAATGGTAACATTAAATCCTTTAAAGCACTCGTCTTCCTGATATAACTTTGGAAAATCTGCAATATTTTCTATGGGATATAAATCGTAGTCAATATTTTCGATATTTTCCTTTTCGAATTTTTCCAAGTAATATTTTTTGGAGAAAGAATGTCCTAAAGGAAAACCTATCAGCCCCAATTTAATCATTGTTATCGCTATATTTTTTGATAATTTCTAAGATAAGTTGGTTGCCTTGTAACTGAGGTAAATATTCAAACAAGATATGATGTTTCTCAACGCCGAAAGATAGAGCGACTTCCAGATAGTTTAATGCTTCGTTATATTGACCGTTTGCGAAGAGGTAAGCCACCAGACGATAATACAGTTCGGCCGAATCCTCATTAATATGGATGGCTTCCATGATAGTGTCTATAGCTTCATCGATTTTGTGCTGCTCGAAATAAATAGAAGAGAAGTCTAGCCATGCCTCAATATCTGTGGGGTTAAGTTCTACCACTTTGCGGTAAGCTTCTTCGGATTCTTCAATTTGTCCGAGCTTATAGCGAGCATCCGCGATAGCAAACCAATATTCTGGATTTTCTTCATCCAGTTCTAAAGCTTTTTTATAGAAATGCAGTGATTCAAAGTAGCGCTCTTCGAAGTCCAACGTTACACCGATGCCGAACCAAGCATCCGCCATCTCATGATCTAACTTGACGGCCTTTTTGTAATATTCTCTTGCGGTCTCCATCAAGTCCAGCTTTTCGTAACACTCTCCAATAGCACAGTAGGTGTCAGCATTGGGTTGTTCGTATTCGAAAGTCTGTTTATACACTTCAATAGCTTCGGAATATCTTTCCAGATTCACCAAAGCGTTCCCTTTGTTGAAATATGCTGAAGAGAACGATTCGTTGATCAGGATAGCATAGTCATATGCGTCTATTGCCTCTTCGAATCGGTTAAGTCTATGATAGCAATTGCCTAAATAGTACCAGCAATAGTAAGAATATGGATCTTCGTCAATAAGTTGCTTGAAAAAGTTTAAAGCCTCATCTCCTTTATCCAGCATGTCAAAGCAGAATGCTAGTTCGGATAAGGCATCCGGGTTACTAGGATTATACCTTAATGCTTTTTTCAGATAATGTTTGGCTTTCTCATAATCCATCTGTAGCTGGTATAAGGTTGCCAATTGATAGTAAATTTCCTCTTTATTATCTGCATTCTGCAGCGATTGGTGCAATAGAGCTTCGGCATCATCGTATTTTCCCAATGATGCATATATTGTTCCTTTAATGAGAAGGATGTCAGAGTCTTGAGGTTCCAAAATCTCAGCCTTATCCAATGACTCTAGGGCAGAGGTGAACTGCCTCATATTGGCCAATAGCTGGGCTTTCTTGATATAGAAATTAGCCTCGTACGGATGCTGACTTGTGGCAAAGTCGATCACTTGCAGAGCTTTCACAGGCTCGTTCTTATCACAGTAGTAGTCTATAATACTCTCGAACATGCCTGCATCGAAGAAATATTGGTCCTCATTGCGGATCATTTCCTCAAAGCGACTGACAAATTTTTTTTGTTCTTCCGGAGACTCAAAGTCAAATTCTTCTTCCATATCACGTCCTGTTTGGTGAAAAATACGGTTATTTAAAATAAAACCGATACAAATATTTTCCACATTTTAACATCCTTTTGAATGTTAAAAGATTAAATAGTTTAAAAACTAAAGAGCCGTCTCGTGTCAAACGAGACGGCTCTTGTATTTAGTAATTATCTGAGTGCAGATAATTATTTTTTGATTTCAACGCGACGGTTCAAACGGCGACCTTCTTCTGTAGCGTTAGAAGCGATAGGGTTAGACTCGCCATAAGCGTTTACAGTGATGCTAGATGCAGGAACACCAGCGTTAACTAAGTATTGTTTTACTGCATTAGCACGGTCTTTAGAAAGGTTCAAGTTGTAAGCTTCTGTACCTTCAGCTGAAGCGTAACCATCTAAAGTAACTGTACCGTTTGATTCACGTAATTCTCGAGCTAATTTATCCAAAGTTGGATAAGATTCAGTTTTTAACACTGAGCTATCGAATTCGAATTGAATGTTAGGGTAGCTTTCGCTAACGATGTTTTTTTCTACTGGCTCTGGGAATTTGATAGGACATCCTGAACCGTCAACTACTGTACCAGCAGGAGTGTTAGGACATTTATCAAATTTGTCAGATACACCGTCACCGTCAGAATCTTTGTTCAACAAGTCAACAGTACTTTCTAAAGTAGATACACGTTGTTTCAACGCTTCAACTTCGTTGCGTAATGATGGATCTTTCAACTCATCGTATAATGTAGCAACTGGGTTAGCAAATGTTAAGTTTTCTTTATCACGTGAACCTAGAGTGAACTCTAAACCACCGTAGATGTTAGCGAAACGTTGGTTGTTAGTTCTAGCGGTTGGTCCGTAAAGAATAGACTCATCAGTGAAGTTCATTGTATAACCTAAGTTCAAGGCTACAACTTCAGATAATTTAAATTTAGCACCAACGCCTACTGGAACATACATTCCTAGACGGTAGTCACGATCACCAACTTTTTCTCGGTCACCGAAAAGTTCTTCACCCCACTTACCTTTGTTGTTGTAAACAACTGTACCATCGAAGTTGCTACCTGAATATTGAACAGGGTTGAAAGCGAAGGCACCTAAACCTACTTTAGCGTAGAAGTTTACAGCATTTTCTCTTCTTAAGAAGTCGATAGTACCTAATTGGAATACACCGTTTAAGCTACCTGCCCAGTTAACAGTAGTGATAGCAGATCTTGCACCAGATGTGCCTGGTTCAACACCACCTAAAGTTTCGTGGTTATAAGTTTTGATTTTACCACGGTTACCTTCTAATTCCAAACCAAATAAGTGGGAGAACTGTTTACGGATAGTTAAACCGTAATATTCACCAACTTTATTTTGGAAATAACCTACTTTTTGACCGAAAGCGTTTTGACCTCCGATGATTACGTTAGGAGTAGTTATACCTCCTTGTAAACCGATTGACCAAGTTCTGTATTGAGAACGGCCACCAAATACCGTAGGAGTTTGAGCTTGCACCTCAGTATAACCTAAAGCGGCTACTAAAGAAGCTGCAATCGCTGTTTTTTTAATTGTAGAATAGTTCATACTCTTTTGTTTAAGGTTATTAAAATTTTTAATTGTTTTCTTCTTTAACATTACTTAACAATAATAATGCCAAAATGTTCTCATATTTGATTGCGACAAATATTTTTTCTTGTTGGCAAAATTCTTGGCGTAAAGCTAAACATTTGTTTATTATTTATCAAGAGTTAATACTAAATATTATAGGATAACTCCATAAAAATAAGGATAATGTAGACAGCGAGCCACAAGTATAGTTTTCCTACAGGATATAATGAATGATAGCTATGGAAATTCCTCCTAGCACGGCACTTACCGGAATGGTTAATATCCAAGCCCATAATAGACTTATTGTCACCCCCCATCGTACAGCGGATACGCGTTTTACTACCCCTACGCCTATGATAGCTCCTGTGATAGTGTGAGTCGTTGAAGCAGGAATTCCGAAATGCTCGGTTATACCTAATGTTACTGCTCCTGCGGCTTCGGCACTAACTCCTTCCAGAGGTGTTACCTTTGTGATCTTGCTTCCCATAGTTTTGACGATTTTCCATCCTCCGCTCATTGTTCCTGCTGCAATGGCTACATAGCACGACAGCGGAATCCATTCCGGCATATGGTCGCCCGGGGATACCGCACCTCCTGCGATCATAGCTACGAAGATGATTCCCATTACCTTTTGCGCGTCGTTACCTCCGTGAGCGAAGCTCAAGCTAGCCGATGATACCAGTTGAAGGATTTTAAACCATTTTTCTGCAACGCGTGGCTTGGCATTTCTGCATATATTAATGATGATTAAGGTAATAATAACGGAAATGGTCATACCTATGACCGGCGCCAAGACAATGAAAGAAATAATCTTTAAAGTAGCATTTACGTTTATTGCATCGAAAGGGTTTACCCCCAAGAACATAGCGTATGCCATCCCTGAACCGGCAAATCCTCCAATAAGGGTATGTGATGAGCTGGATGGTATGCCGTAGTACCATGTGAAGAGGTTCCACGAAATAGCGGCAACAAGTCCGGCAAAGATTACTTCCAATGTTATATATTCTTCCAGTACTGTTTTGGCGATGGTATTGGCAACTTTGTGGTCTGTAAAATAAAAGTATGCGGCAAAGTTGAAAAGTGCGGCCCAAAGTACAGCCATGGCTGGCGTCAATACCTTAGTGGACACAATTGTAGCGATGGAGTTGGCAGCATCATGAAATCCATTGATATAATCAAATGCGATAGCCAAAACGATAACTACAACTAATAATGTTGAAATCATAATGTGTTTCTTGTTTTAAAGAGTCAGATTAAGCATTCTTAACAAGGATACTTTCTAATACGTTGGCTACATCCTCACATTTGTCTGTCGCATCTTCCATGGCTGACAAAACTTCCTTTTGTTTGATCAAAGAGATGGCATCTTTTTCATTTTCGAATAGATCTGCTACTGCTTTGTCAAAGATATAGTCTGCTTTGTTTTCGACACTGTTGATACGCACGCAAGAATCTGTGATGTTACGGATATTTTTCAGGTCCTTCAGTTCGTACATCGCTTTGGCGATATGTTCTGTCGCTTCTAGGATAAGGTCCGTAATTTCTATCATTGGTAAGGTTGCGCCTTCTAGTTTGTATAGTTCAATGCGACTAGAGGCGGTGTGGATAAAGTCGGCTACATCGTCTAGCGAGCTTGCCAAAGCGTGTATGTCTTCGCGGTCAAAAGGAGTGATGAAGTTGCGCCCTAACTCTAAGTGAATCTGGTGGGTGATGTTATCCCCGACATGTTCCAAATCTTCTAACTTTTTATATAAGGCAGTTCTTGTTTCCGGGTCTGAAGAATTTACACATTCTTTCAAGAGTTTGGCCATGTCGATAAGGTTGGTGCCGGCCTGTTCGAATAAAGGAAAGAACTTTTTGTCCTTAGGAACAAAATACTGAAAAATGCTATTCAATGACATATACGTATATTTTGGGCCTAAAATATGCTATTAATGTTAACTTAATGTTAAGTCTGGAATTTTTAGCTGGCTTTATACTTCTCCAAAGTGAAGCCGAAAGTTGTTCCTATTCCTTCTGTACTACGGACATGTACAGTCTGCTGATGTGCTTCTATGATATGTTTTACAATAGATAGCCCCAACCCGGACCCTCCAATGTCACGGGAGCGACTTCTATCCGTTCGGAAAAATCTTTCAAATACGCGCGGCAGCAGCTTTTCGTCTATACCTTGCCCGTTATCGGTCACCTCTACAAGAATCTGATCCAAAAGGTGATAGACATTAATTTTGGTTTTTCCTCCGTCAATTCCATATTTTATGGAGTTGTCGATAAGGTTAATGAGCACCTGCTGGATGCGCTGTCTGTCTGCCTTGACATATATCGGGGTATTACTTTTCAAGTCTGCAACAAGCTGAATATTCTGCTTTTTGGCTTTGTCTTCCAAGTGACTTACGGTCTCGAAGATAAGCTCCGCTAAGTCAAATTTCTGCATGTTGATGGAGATCTGGCCTGTTTCCAGTTTGGTAATCTCATCTAGGTCGTTAATGAGAAAAGTTAGTCTGTCAATATTTTTGGCGGCTTTTTCTAAAAACTGTTGTGCCATCACGGGATCATCTTGCATCATGCCGTCTTGGAGGTTTTCTATATAACCTTGGATCGCAAAGAGAGGGGTTTTGAATTCGTGCGAAATATTGGAAAGAAACTCCCTTCGGTAAACCTCCTGTTTTTTCAGCTGTTCAATTTCTGAAGCTTTTTGTTTGGCCCAATCTCTTACCTCTTCTTCCGCATTTTTTATGGGGTCGTCACTGCTGTGTTGTGCCAATACGATTTTCATGTCTTTACCAAGTTTGAGGCTTCGTATCAGCTTATACATGTTGCTGATTCGGTTTTGGATATATTGTTGAAGAACGTTATGCAAAAGGATGAAGGACACCACCAAAGCCACGAAGAACACTAAGGCCGTCTGTTGACCTTTGTGAGTGAAATAATATACCGTAAGGGCTATCGTAAGACTGAATACGCCCGAGATATAAAAGACAAGCAGTTTAAAGTTCATAAAAAAAGCTTCATTATATAATGAAGCTAATTTACTATAATAATGTTATGTTATTGTTAAAAGCGGGCGATAATTGTTTTTCCACCAACTACTTTATCTCCAATATTGACAGCGACTTTCGTTCCTAGCGGAAGGAATATGTCCACACGCGAACCGAATTTGATAAAGCCGAATTCATCTCCTTGTCTTACCACGTCATTTTGTTTTACATACCATACGATTCGGCGGGCAAGAGCTCCGGCTATCTGACGGAATAGAACTTCCACGCCATCCTGTTTTTTTACGACCACGGTGGTCCTTTCGTTTAGGGTGGATGATTTAGGGTGCCAAGCTACCAAAAATTTTCCCGGATGGTATTTGAAGTAAGAAACGACTCCAGACACAGGGTTTCTGTTTATGTGCACATTTGTTGGTGACATGAAAATAGATATCTGTAACCTTTTGTCGTTAAAATATTCGGTTTCTTCGGTTTCTTCTATAACGACGATTTTTCCATCCGCAGGACATAACACTGCGTTGTCGTCGATGTGGATGGTTCTCTTCGGCGAACGGAAAAATTGCACGATAGCAATAAACAAGAAAGCTGATAGCAGATATAAAAACCACTTAATGAATATGTTAGCGTCGAAATAATCTGCAACAGCATTAATAACAAAAATAAATAATACGACTAATGCAAGACTCGTATAACCTTCTTTATGAAATTTCATTAATAATCCTTTTATGCAAATATAGTCAACTGGAGCGAATATTCAGCTAGTAGCCTTTTTCTCTTTTCAGATTGAAGCCTGTCATGACGATCTCATCATCCTCCTGATGAAGAGTCAAGGTAATGGTTATGTTGTCTTTTATAGGCTCCTCGTCTAGCATGGATGGGATAAAGTAATTCATACTTTCAAAGATTTCTATTAATCTTCTTTTTTCTCTTGTATTAAGGTTCTGAGGTTCTTCCACGACTTTGGCGTCGATAGGCTCGCCATTTTTTCCGACGACATAAAGTACGGCTATTTGCATTTCCCGATGATTTCTTTCCAAGGGAAGGGATTCAATCAGGAAGGAGAACTTCTTCTTGGTATATTCTAGGAATCCTGAATAGTTGTCGAAGTTGCACTCATGCTTCTGTCCGACTTCGGCAAAGGGAAAATGTTCTGTGGGAATAAAAGAAAAATCATCTTCATCCAAATATTCTGTCACATAAGGTTCTTCGTAGTATACACTTTGCTGTTGCCCGTCTTTGAATCTTTCTACAAAGAGAAGGGCACCGGTTTCGTTTTCACGCCATTGGCCATGGGTAAACCACACACCGTGAGGCTTGCCGTTGGCAAGTTTGCCGGAGCGGCTGTACGATCTGAACCCTTGATCTGTATAACCTACTATGGGAGCTCTAATGACATATTCTCCGTTGCCATCGACAACTTTGTGTTCTCCTGCTCGGTTCCAATATTGTTGTATAGTGAAATTATGGAGTGTGTCGTAATATAACACCAGCATAGGTTTCCCATCCGGATAATAGTATTTCCATTGGCCGGAAGGAAAGTTGTTCTTATAGTCTACCTCCCATTTTAGTTGTCCGTTAGGGTGGTACGCTTTAAAAGTTCCTTCTTTCTTTCCGTTGAGATAGTGACCTTCCAGAATTAGTTTTCCCCAGCTGTTGAAGTCCTTGAAAGGACCGTCAAATTGGAGTTTTGCATCGTCAAATTGAGCAACTCTTTCAATAGATTTATATTGGCAGTTTTTGTCGACCAAATAATATTTATGGTCGAAGAAGAGCCTTATGTATCCATTTGCTGCCGGCTCCGCATAGCGGGTGGTTTGCGCCATGGCGTTGGAGCTGAACAGCAGCAGGACAAGCCATATAAATCTTTTGAGAGCTTCCATAATTTTAATGAGCTTCCAACCAGTTTTTGCCGATGCCTATTTCCACGACTATCGGAACACGCATAGGTATGGCTGTTGGCATCCGATGTAAGATAATATTTTTAAAGGCGTCGAGTTCTTTCTCCGGAATGTCGAAGACCAACTCGTCATGCACTTGCATGATCATCTTGCCTTTCAAACCTTGGTCTTCGATATCTTTTTGGATGTTTATCATCGCCACCTTAATCATATCGGCTGCAGAACCTTGGATAGGGGCATTGATGGCATTTCGCTCGGCAAATCCTCTTACGGTCATGTTGGCGGAGTTGATGTCGCGCAGATAACGTCGTCGTTTGAGAATAGTTTCTACGTAGCCGTTTTCTTTGGCGGTTTCTACCACTTTAGACATGTACTGCTTGATACCTTTGTACTGCTTGAAATATTGTTCGATGATATCTGCAGCTTCTTTGCGCGGTATGCCGAGGCTTTGTGATAGACCAAATGCGGACTGTCCATAGATGATGCCGAAGTTTACCGCCTTTGCATTACGTCTTTGGTCTGCCGTAACCTGGTCTATGTCCACACCATACACTTTGGCGGCCGTAGCACGGTGGATGTCTTGCCCAAGAGCGAAAGCTTCCAGCATGTGTTCGTCCTGGCTTAGCTCAGCCATGATGCGTAATTCTATCTGCGAGTAGTCGGCAGAAAGGATAATATTTTCTTCTTCACGCGGAATAAAGGCCTTACGTACTTCTCTTCCTTTTTCCGTACGAATAGGGATATTTTGCAGATTCGGATTTGTAGAGCTCAGACGTCCTGTGGCGGCCACAGCTTGGTTGTAGGAAGTGTGTATAAGTCCGGTATTCGGGTTTATCAAGGTTGGGAGAGCATCTACATACGTGGACTTCAACTTTTGATATTGACGAAAATCGAGGATGTCTTGTACAATGTCCGACTTATGGGCTAAGGCGGATAAGACGTCTTCTCCTGTTTTATACTGACCGGTTTTTGTTTTTTTCGCTTTAGGGTCTAACTGTAGTTTGTCAAACAGCACTTCCCCCAATTGTTTTGGTGAAGCTATGTTGAACTTTATACCTGCCTTTTCGTAGATGCGGTTCTCGAGCTCCGCAATATCCTGTTGTAGAGATTGGGAGAATATGTGGAGCGTGTCGACATCTATTTTTACACCGTTTCTTTCCATCTGCGCCAATGTATACACCAATGGAAACTCTACCTTTTCAGCCAATTCTTTGGTAAAGGTGCTCTCCAGTAGTGGAACAAACTTTTCATAAAGCTGCCACGTGATGTCGGCATCCTCTGCGGCATATTCTTTTATTTTGTCGATGTCCACATCTTTCATGTTTCCTTGGTTTTTGCCTTTGCTGCCAATAAGTTCGGTGATAGATACCGGTGTATAATTGAGGTATGTCTCAGCCAAGATGTCCATGCCGTGGCGGGTATCCGGATCTATAAGGTAGTGTGCCAACATGGTGTCGAAGATCTGTCCTCTGACATGTATATCGTATTTGGAAAGCAGAAGGATATCGTATTTTAGATTCTGACCTACTTTTTTTATGCTTTCATTCTCAAAAATAGGTTTTAGGATGTTTAAAATCTCTAGGGCACCACTCCTGTCCTGCGGGGTAGGGATATAATATGCTTTTGCTTTCTCATAACAGAAAGAAAGGCCGACGATATCTGCCGTGAGCGCCTCCAAACCTGTGGCTTCGGTGTCAAAGCAGAACACAGTCTGTGTTTTTAGCTCTTCAGCAAAGGCTTTGACGGCCTCGATGTGGTCCAAAAGGATATATTCGTGCGGCGTGTTATGGATGTTGTTAGCGCCAGCAGCAGCTGTTGTGGAGGATACTTCTGCTGGTTGTGATATTTCTGCCGGTGAGGCAAAGAGGTCCATCTGTGCAGAATTCGGTTTCGATGTGTCCAGCACAGAAAAGTCGTCGCCAAATACCCGTTTTCCCAAGGTTCTGAATTCCAGCTCGGCAAAAAGAGGTTCTAACACTTCGCGATTCGGCTCTGATAGTTTGAGCTTTTCTTCATCCAGCTCGACAGGCACATCCAGAAGGATGGTAGCCAGCTTTTTAGAGATTAGCCCCTGCTCGGCATGGTTGATGACATTTTCTTTGAGCTTTCCTTTTAGCTTATCGGCATTGGCAATCAGGTTTTCTATAGAGCCGAATTCTTGGATCAGCTTTTTAGCAGTCTTTTCTCCGATCCCAGGAATGCCGGGGATGTTGTCTACAGCATCTCCCCAAAGCCCAAGAATGTCAATGACCTGCGATACATCGCTGATTTCCCATTTTTCTAGGATTTCAGCAACACCTAACGTTTCGGCGCCATTACCCATTCTGGCAGGCTTATAAATAAAAATGTTCTCAGACACTAGTTGTCCGAAGTCTTTGTCCGGCGTCATACAGTAGACGGTAAAGCCTTCTTTTTCGGCTTTCTTGGCCAACGTGCCGATGATGTCGTCGGCCTCATAACCATCTTTGGTGATCAGTGGAATATTAAATCCTTCGATAAGTCTATATATATAGGGAATGGATTTGGCTAAATCTTCAGGCATCTCTTCACGATGCGCTTTATAGGATTCGAACTCTATATGTCTGTTTGTCGGTGCTGCGGTGTCAAAAACTACAGCCATATGTGTAGGCTGTTGGTTTTTAAGAACTTCAAGAAGAGTATTCGTGAAGCCCATAATAGCCCCTGTGTTCAGGCCATAAGAAGTCAGTCTTGGCACCTTGCTCAGTGCAAAGTAGGCTCTGTATATTAGAGCCATTCCATCCAGAAGAAATAGTTTTTTCACTATAAATTAATTTAAGTCTCTTTACAAAGGTAATAAAATCGATAAGCCATATATTAACAATTTTTGCGACTTTTGTATAAACGGTCGTAACAGAATACATACAATAAGGCAATTTATATATGAGAGGATTAGTCGTAAAGTCTACAGGTAGTTGGTATCAGGTGTTAGGCGAGGATCAGCACATGTATGATTGCCGTATTAAAGGAAAGTTCAGGATAAAAGGAATAAAGACGACCAATCCTATCGCTGTGGGCGACTGGGTGCAGTTTGAGATAGAGTCCTCTCAGGACACAGCAGTGATTACGGCCCTGGAGCCCCGCAAGAATTATATCATCCGTAAATCCGTAAACCTGTCCAAGCAAACACAAATTATAGGAGCCAATCTGGATCAGGCTATCTTGGTGGTGACCTTGGCTTCGCCGCCAACCTCTCTGGGATTTATCGACAGGTTTTTGGTGACGGCGGAGGCGTATGATGTACCGGCAGTTTTGGTGTTCAACAAGCTGGACCTTTTTAGCGAGGAAGGGTTGGAAATCCTTGAAGAATATAAGTCTATGTACGAAAGTATAGGCTATCCTTGCTATGCTGTGTCTGCGGTCGAAGGAACCAATATAGATCAGATCAAAGCACTTCTCAAAGATAAGGTAACCTTGGTGTCGGGCCATTCCGGAGTAGGGAAGTCTACTCTCATTAATGCTATTGTGCCGGAAGCCAATCTCAAAACCGGTGATATCTCCAACTGGTCGGATAAGGGCAAGCATACGACGACCTTTGCCGAGATGATTCATCTCCCTTTCGGAGGTAAACTGATAGACACTCCCGGCATACGCGAATTGGGTATAGTGAATATAGAAAAGCAGGAACTCTGTCACTTTTTCCCGGAGATGAGGGCCCGCCTCAACCAATGTAAGTTCAATAACTGTGTACATATCAACGAGCCCGGATGTGTAGTGATAGAGGCGGTGGAAGAAGGGCTTATTTCGCCGACACGATATGACAGCTATGTAAGCATGTACTATAACGAAGATAACCGAAATTAAAGCATAAAATTATTCCAATATGAACAAAGTGCTTAGTTTATTGTTTTATAATTCAATAAATTAAGCTTATGCGACCAATATGGAAATGGATCATTGGCGGAGTGCTTCTTAGTATTCTTGTGCTAGTGGGAGTAATATGGTACTATAGTCACAACTGGAAGCCTATCGTTGAGGCCAAACTTAAAGAGGTGGTCCATTATTCAACTAATGGTCTTTATACTTTGCAATATGAAGACTTGGATCTGAATATAGGTTTAGGAAATGCTACTCTCTCAAATGCCGAGCTTATTCCCGATTCGGCTGTATACCGCAGGATGGTAGAGGCCCAGGAGGCTCCAAACAATCGTTATCACATAAAGATCAAAAAGCTGAGAGTTAGAAATTTCAGTTTGCTGGATGCTTTGTCCAAAAAGAAGCTCAATATACGTACCATACTTCTCGAAGAACCATCGCTGCATTTGATAAGTGAATACCACTCTTTTAATGACACCATTCGGGATAAGTCGCGTAAGACACTTTACGAAAGTATTAAGAATATCTTTACGGCAGTGAATGTGAGGGATATCCATATGGATAATATAAAGTTCAGATATACAAAATATGAAGCGGGAAACCGTAGTGTCATGAATCTGGAAAAGGCCAAGGTCAGCGTGCATGACGTATTGATAGATGAAACATCTTTAGAAGATACAAGCAGGCTTTACTATACAAAAATGGTGCTGGTCGAAATTCCGGGTTTTGAATACGACTTGCCCGACGGCTTTTATAAGGCAAAATTCAAAGGACTGAAGATAAATACGCGCGAGCAGAATGTACTTTTTACCGATGTGGAGTATAGGCCTAGGATGAATAAACCCACTTTCTATAAGTTGAAGAAGCAAAATGTGACGATGGCGGTCTTGAAGTTTGACACGTTGCGCGTGGAACATTTGGACTTTAAGGAACTTATCGACAACCAGAAGACCCTTGCGGCGAAGGTACAGTTGAAAAATGGCGCTGTGGACTTGTCTGCAGATAAGCGCTATCCCAAATATCCGGTAGTAAAAATAGGACATTCCCCTCATCAGAAGCTCATGAAGATGACAAAACTCCTGCGACTGGACACGGTGGTGGTTGACAACGTTTCGGTGACGTATCATGAGATGAGTGGCAAATATTTTAGAGAGGGATCAATCAGTTTTAACCATGCTACAGGGGTGCTGACCAATGTGACGAACGACACGATGGCCTTAAAAAAGGACCGCTTTATGCGAGCAGATCTGAAAGCAAGAATCATGAATACAGGATCTCTGCATGCTAAATTTGGTTTTGATATGCTAAGCCCCACGGGCTATCATACCTATAGTGGCACTCTCGGTCCTATGCAGGCTACTGCCTTCGACAGAATCCTACGGCCTCTGTTGAATGTGGAAATTACCTCGGGAAATATAAAGCATATCGCTTTCAATATGGAAGGTACCGATAGAAAAAACTGGGGAGAGTTTCGTTTTGACTATGACAATCTGAAAATAAATATCCTCAACAAAGTAGACGAAAAGGGCACACAATCCTCAAAGAAAGTAGTTTCTTATCTTATAAATCATATTCTGATAAACGACAGCAACCCTGATGACAAAGGTGAATATCATATAGGTAAGGTAAACTATGCCCGCGTTCCGGAGCATACTTTCTTCAAAACACTCTGGCAAAGTCTGCTGGAAGGCATCAAGCAATGTACGGGAATAAGTAAGGAGCGTGAGGCCAAACTGATGGGATTGGCAGATACAGGCAAAGATGTGGTGGATAAGGGAAAAGATATCGTCGAAGGAGCAAAAGATGTAACCAAGAAAACGGGAAATTTTATTAAAGGTTTGTTTAAGAAAAAAGATAATTCTAAAGAGGATTCGAAAAACTAATTGCTTATAAGCAAACTATATTGCTATGTTTGTACTATGGATTCCATAGCGAGCTTTTTAAAATTTTTGTTTCGCTACCGCAAGGGGATAGTGGATAGAATTATGTTTTATGTGAGCATGATATGTGCGTTGACAGTCATAGCTCATGTAGGCTATATCACCGATCCTGTCATGGCAGGATGCACCAAAAGAGCAATCTACTGCATGTTCTATGGAGTTTCTCTGCTGGAAGTTTTACGCACAGGCTCATATCTCTACGCCAGCCGGAAAATCAATGTTTCTCAATATTCAGGCTTAGCAGTAGTAGCCATTCTCTTTTTGATTATTCTTGCGCGGTTGAGCTCCAGTCCATGGCTAGACTACTTCGCTCGTGACGAATGGATGTATTTCGGTATAGGTGTGATATTTCTCTCGGAATTATCCAAGAGCACTCTTTTCTTCGACAACTTCTACTTCAACCCTACAATTTTATTTGTTATAAGTTTCATCGGACTGATTCTGGTGGGCACATTGCTGTTGATGTTACCACGTACATCTTTGGTTGCGCCATTAGGCTTTGTGGATGCACTATTTATGTCTACCAGTGCGGTATGTATCACGGGACTCACGGTGACCGATATATCGACCAATTTTTCCTTATTCGGCCAAACAGTGATTTTGATATTGATGCAGGTGGGAGGGTTAGGTATTATGACCTTCACCGGCTTCTTTGGCTATTTCTTTTCCGGAGGATTCTCTTATAAGAATCAGCTGATGTTTGGGGAGATTTTGGGGCAGAATAAGCTTAACTCGGTTATCAATACATTGCTGACCATTATTTCCATCACATTGCTTTTCGAATTGATAGGGGCGGCATTCATCTTTTTTTCGGTGAAAGAAAGCCTCTTTGATAACGTGGGGGAAAGGGTCTTCTTTTCCATATTTCATTCGGTATCTTCTTTTTGTAATGCCGGATTTACTACTATGAGTGGCGGTATTAGCAATGAAGCTTTCCGCTTTAACTATTCTTTCCAGATGGTTTTGGCTTTCATCTTCATTCTTGGAGGAATGGGCTTCGGTACCGTGTACAATTTTTATACTTATATAAGGACGCAGGTGCAAGGACTTATCAAAGCGGTGATTCAGAAGAAACATTTTGTGCATAAGGCACAGTCCTTTTCTTTCAATACCAAGTTTATTGTCTTATGTAACGTGGTCGTCATGGTGTTGGCTACGATATCCTACTATCTGATGGAGCAGAGGCATTCGCTGATGCAAGAAGGCAACTCTTGGGGAGAATGGATAACAGCCTTTTTTATGGCTAATTCTTCACGTTCGCCGGGATTCAACAGTGTGGACATAAATATGGTTAGTGTGCCTTCGTTGATTATGATTACTACGCTGATGTGGATAGGTGTGGCTCCAGGCTCAACAGGAGGAGGAGTGAAGGTGACGACTGTAGCCTTGGCCTTCATGAATATCATTGCTTTGGCGCGTGGTAAGGATTCTATAGAAATATTTAGAAGGAAGATTGCTGCAGAATCTGTAAATAAAGCTTTTGCCATTATAGTACTGTCAGTGTTGGCTATCACATTCTCTTTCATTCTTTTGAATGTTACCGATCCGCAGATAGAAATGATTCCTTTGCTTTTTGAATCCATTTCGGCGTATGCTACCTGTGGTTTAAGTATGGGGGTGACACCTCTGTTAAGCCCTGCAGGTAAGTTTATTCTGATTTTTACGATGTTTGTGGGAAGGGTTGGTATGCTGACATTGTTGGTAGCTTTCATTAAAAACACAAAAAACAAGAGTTATATTTACCCAACGGAGAAGCTTCTTTTCTGATTATAATAAAGATATTCGATGAAGTATATAGTATTAGGATTAGGGCACTTCGGCCGCTCCTTGGCCATACATCTTACAGAGCTAGGCCATGAGGTTATCGCCGCCGACAAAAATATCCAGATTGTGGAGCAGCTGAAAGATAAAATTACCCATACGGTGTGTCTGGATACGACTGACCGTGAGGCGGTAAGCTCCTTGCCACTGAAAGACTGTGATGCCTTGGTGGTGGCTATAGGGGAAGACGAAGGGGCATCCTTGATGACCGCTGCTCTGGTGAAACAGCTGGGCGTAAAAAGAATTATAGGCCGTGTGGTTTCTGACCTTCAAAAGACGGTGATGGAAGCTATGCAGATGGACGAATATATCATGCCGGAAGAGGAGGCTGCTGAAAGGCTTGCCATGCGGCTGGACAACATTGACATCGTAGACTCCTTTAAGGTATCAGACAGATATAGTATTATAGAGACCAAGGTGCCTAACAAATATGTGGGTATGACCTTGAGAGAGGCTGACCTGACAAACAGATACAAAGTTATAGTGCTGACGACTATCACGGGTCAGAATGGTGGAGATAAGGAAGCTACAGGTATCGCTAAGTCGGATACTGTTTTGAGGGAAAATGATTTGCTTGTGCTGTTCGGTCAACTTTCGGACATCAAAAAGTTGATCGAAAAGGGAAACTAATTCCATAATGCCTTGTAAAATATTGAAAGCAATTCTATATTTTTGGGACATTATCAAAAATAACCGCTAAACAATTCATGAAAAACTGGTTTAAGGAGAATTCCTCACACTTAATTGTTATTGCTATATTCTTTGTACTGGTATTTTTCTATTTCTCACCAGTATGGCAAGGTAAGGTACTTTCACAACACGACGTTGTGCAGGCCATGGGAAGCCAGAAAGAGCTTTTCGACTACAAAGAAAAAGATGGACATGCGCCCAACTGGACAAACTCCATGTTTGGAGGTATGCCTACCTATCAGATATGGTATGAACACGCTACGAACGTAGGGACATACATCAGTAAAGCTATAAAGGCTGTATTCCCTTCTCCGGCAGATATCATTTTGACTTATCTTTTGGGAGCCTACTTTCTTCTTTGTGTGTTAAGACTTAAACCATGGTTGGCCGCGGCAGGCGCCATCGCTATAACATTTTCGTCCTACAACTTCATCTATATAGAGGCAGGACATGTGAACAAGGCTTATGCCATAGCTTATTTAGCGCCGATTATAGGTGCGGTAATCATGTGCTATAGAGGTAATAGGCTGTGGGGAGGACTTTTACTAGCCTTATTTTTGGCGTTGGAAATACGTACCAACCACGTACAGATGACTTATTACCTTTTCCTAGCGCTTTTAGTATATGTAGGGGTAGAGCTCTACTATGCTATACGTGAGAAGAAGATTGCGGATTTTGTTAAGAATTCTGCTGTACAGCTTGGGGCAGTAATTCTGGCGGTAGCGGTAAATGCCACCGTGCTATTTCCTACCTATGAATACAGCAAGCTGACAACTCGTGGTAAAGCTAACCTTACAAAGACAGAAGATGGCAAATCCACCGCAGGGTTGGATAAGGAATATGCATACGCTTGGAGCCAAGGGGTAGGAGAAAACCTGACCTTCATCATCCCTAATGCTTATGGCGGCAAGTCGCAAGGCGTATTGGATGAAAAGTCTCATGTGGCGAAGTTTTTCACTAATCTGGGAGCTCCTCAAGATCAAGCCGTGATGTACGCCCAGAGCCTTCCAACATATTGGGGAGAGAAGTCGTTTACTTCTGGACCTTGGTATTTTGGTGTAGGCATAGTGGCACTTTTCATTTTAGGCTTGTTTGTGGTTAGAGGAAAGTTGAAGTGGTGGATTCTGTGGGCTACCATCCTAACCATATTGCTGTCGTTTGGTAAACATTTCCCATTAGTATCCGATTTGTTCTTCGACTATTTTCCGATGTACAATAAGTTCAGAGCGGTAGAATCTATTTTGATCATTCCATCCATCCTGATTCCTTTATTGGCTGCATTAGCGATACATGAGATTATTACTCGTAAAGAGGAAATTGTGGATTTAGATAAAAAGGTGCTTTACAGCTTTGGTGTTGTGGGGGTCCTGTGTCTAATCGTGGCCTTAATGCCTAATATATTAAGTTTCCGCATTGCCGATCATCAGAACTTTGTGGCCATGTTGTCGCAACAGTTAGGGGATGCTAACTTAGCTAGTCAGTTGGCTGATGCTCTGATCAAAGATAGGGCCTCTTTAGCATCATCGGATGCATGGCGTTCGTTCTTTATCTTAGTGCTGATCTTTGCATTTGTGTGGGCCTTCCTGAAAAGAAAGACTAATGCTACCGTGCTTATTGTGGCTGTAGGAGCTATAACATTAATAGATCTTTGGTCTGTAGATAAAAGATATCTAAATAACGATGCGTTCGTAGATAAGAGTGTCTTGAAAAATCCTATTGTGGAGCGTGAGGTAGATCAATTGATAAAGCTGGATAAAGATCTTAGCTACCGCGTGTTGGATTTGACGACCAATCCATTCTCGGATGCTAGAACTTCATACTTCCATAAGAGTCTAGGCGGCTACCATGCTGCAAAGCTGATGCGCTTCCAAGAAATTTTGGAACACCAGTTTAATGGTGCAATCAATGAGGATGTGTTGGATATGTTCAACGTTCGTTACCTTATCACAAAGGATTCTCAGAATAATGTAGAAAGCATACAAAGAAGATCAACTGCTGCCGGCAACGCTTGGTTTGTGGACAAAGTGACCTTCGTGAAGGATAATGACGAAGAGATGATGGCAATAAACAGCTTTGATCCTTCCAAAGAGGCTTTCGTACATCAAGAATTCAAAAGCAAAATCGACGAGAAGCGATTAGGTCTTGCCAACAACGCTTCCATAAAGCTTACTTCATATCATCCGGATAAGTTGGAATACGAATACACTGCGCCGAATGATGTCTTTGCTGTGTTCTCGGAAGTGTATTACGATAAAGGTTGGAAAGCATATGTAGATGGCGAAGAGGTGCCTATCCTTCGTGCTAACTATATCTTGCGTGCATTGCAATTGCCGGGAGGAAATCACAAAGTAGAGTTTGTGTTTGAACCTACGACAGTGAAGGTCAGCAATGCAGTTTCCCTAGCCGGTTCCATCGTACTGGTATTGGGCTTGTTAGGTGGAATTTTCGTTTCCTCAAGAAAAAAGAAAACCACAAAATAATTGATTAAAAAGGCTTCTCATCTGGACTGCCCCCAAAAAGTTGGACGAATTTATGCAATATTTTTGATATGATGAGCTCGGTATTCTACCGGGCTCATTCCATTTAAATTAGTTCTTATCC
>NZ_BAABGR010000010.1:0-73794 GCF_039541675.1 Sphingobacterium thermophilum
ATAGTGGTTACTAGACGTAACTTAAAATTGAAATTATACTTCTGTTTTTTACTCATAAAAATGCCCCAAATAAGTGTCTAACTTTTTGGGGCATGTCTATTTTCCAAGGCTCTTATAATTATTTTAACGATAGTTATATTCCTAATTCCACTTGGAAAATGGCTCCCCAGGCGTTTTTGTTGTGCCTGTTGGAGTAGATACCATTCTTTACGGTGTAGCTGCCATTGAGCTGGAACTTCAGACGGTGAGCTTTGAGGTATTTGGTCAATCCCAGCTCCAATACTTCGGTCTGAGCTTCAAAGCGCGTAATCTGTTCGTGTGGCTTGAGGATGGTATAGCGGGCAGCAACTTCGTATCCTTTGTTTAGCAGATAAGAGGTTTGCTGATTAATACCCCAACCTTTATAAGCATAGGTTTCTTCGGTAGGTTCTTCTTTAAGGAAATTTATTGGGTTATCTACATCTCGGCGCATGTATTCCACCTGATAGGCGAAGCCATTATATTTAAAGATAGCATCTGCAAATCCGGTCTTCAAGGTAAAAGGATGGACCACATATTTTCCCAGCTGTCCTCCTTCTCGCGTCGTACGGTCATTGTAACTATATCCTCCCCCGATAGAAAGTTTGGGCTTATGCTCTCTTTCTAAATCACCTTCCGAATAGTCGCCGGAATTTTTAAAGTCTCCCAAAGGCAAAAGTTCCACACGTCCGGTGTAGGCCAGTCCGTCATCAGTAGAGAGGGCGGGTCTTCCTTCTCCTGTGGAGATGACAAATTTGGCATTGACAGGCACTTGTCCTATTTTTTTGCTGAGGTGTAGCCCCACACCGAAGTCGCGGTCTACGGTGAAGTTGCTATTCACCAGAGATCTATCAGCAAATTGAAGCTGTCCAGAGGAGTTTACACGCTGGCGGTTCCCCGGCAGTTTATTTTGACCAAAAGAGATATAGAAGTCGTCGGAGAAATTGTAGAACATTACGGCGTCACGAATGATATTGGGAACGCCGGAGTCATCGAAATCCTGGTCACCACGGCTGAATGCCAGCTGTACTGAATAGGAAATTTTGGGTGTGTAAATGTATCCGTCCAAGCGCATGCGCAAACGACGGATGCGGGCGTCGAACTTACCATTGTCTTCACCGTCCAGCACATTACTGAAACCTAGGCGGTTCTGCATACGAAAACGGAAGTTTGTATAAAATAAAGAATCTTTTGAAGTATATTGTATTCCCTTGAAGTTGAGGATAGTGGCCCTGTCATCGCGTTCTTGAGCAGCAGCTTGTTGTGTGGCTATGCCCACAAGGGAGACCAGAGCCAAGGTAGATGTTAATTTTCTAAAATGAATCATGCTGATTTTTCAAAAAGTCACCGAAATAATTTGATTCGTAACAGCAAATATAGCGGAAGACTTTGGAAAAAGTTAGGAAATCCCTTCCATCCAAAATAGATAAGAGAAAAAAGATGCTGTTATTTTAAACTTTTTTCTTCTTCACGGGCATCAATCTGATGTTGCTTGTAGTTTTCGATGGCATTTTTGCTTGCCTTCTGCGAGACGTAAATGGCAAGGATGGCGATCAGTGTCACCACAGCAAGTCCCCAAGCATATTTACGTTTGTCCTGCTTCACCAGCCAGTACATAAAAATGATATAGGGAACAGCGAAAATAATGTAGAAAATAATGCTTGGACCTACCATGACTTTTATTGTGTTATTTTGCTACAAAATTACTTATTTTCATCCACAAACAAAATGAAGTTTGTGTACTACATGTTCAGCTAGGTGAAAAAGTAAAATAGTTGTTGTAATTTTAAACATTTCAATGTTTTGGGAGTCTTACTGATAGACTGTGGACAGGTGATAGAGTTGATTGAAATTTTTTTGAAAAAAACTGCATTCTCATTGCAGAAACAAAAAAATAATTTTATACTTTTGCGCTGTCAGATTTAAAGAAAGAGAACACGGTTCAATGTATTGCAATAAAATAAATATGGTAACCAGAAAACAGGTTTTCAATAAGCTTGTAGCTATGGTTATTGCACATTGCAGTAGATCGAATTGCCCCATTCTTCGATTTCGACGACCTATTCTGCCACGAGCTTGATTCAAAGAGGCAGAGCACTCCATTACTTTAAAATTCGTATAGCTCTACGAGTTTTCAAATCCATTAGTAGTTTGTTGTTGTATGTTGCACGCAAGTGCGTTAATTATTAGGTCGACATCTCAAGATGACAATTTCAGATTTTTTAATTATCCCTGCTACAGCTGAACATGTAATACATGCTGAAGCAATTTGTAAGGAAATGTTTGAGTCTGCTAAGGCTCGTGGAACAGGTATTGCTAGACGTAAGCCTGAGTATGTAGCAAAGAAAATGGAAGAGGGGAAAGCGGTAATCGCTCTACATAAGGATGGCCGTTGGGCAGGTTTTTGTTACATCGAGACATGGTCTCATGGTGAATATGTTGCTAATTCGGGACTTATTGTCAATCCTGAGTTTCGTAAGGTAGGCCTTGCAAAAGCCATCAAAAAGCGTATCTTCGAGCTTTCACGTGAAAAGTATCCTAAAGCCAAGATTTTCGGGCTTACGACAGGTTTGGCTGTGATGAAGATAAATTCGGAGTTGGGGTATGAACCGGTAACTTACTCGGAGTTGACCCAGGATGAGGAATTCTGGAAAGGCTGTCAAAGCTGTATCAACTACGACATATTGATGAGTAAGGACCGTAAGAACTGTATGTGTACGGCTATGCTTTGGGATCCGGAAGAGAAGGCTAAGGAGTTGCAGGAAAAAGCAAAACGTAAGGCAGAAGCCAAAGAACGTCTGGAACGTATAGCGAAAAAACAATCTCTGCTAAAGCGTATTGAAGCGAAACTTTGGAAATCTACAAGAAAGATATTGGCTGTCGTATTCCCTGAAAGGATAAACACAGCAAAAAATTATAATTAATACATTTGTGATACGTTAAAAGAAAAACGTTACTCTCTAAAAGTTATTAGAATGAAAAAAGTAGTTTTAGCATTTAGTGGTGGTTTAGATACATCGTTTTGTTGTGTTTATCTATCAAAAGATTTAGGGTTAGAGGTACACTCCGTAGTGGTAAATACGGGCGGTTTCTCTGAAGAAGAGTTAAAAAATATTGAATCCCGTGCTTATGAGTTGGGAGTTAAGTCCCATACCACAATCGACGAAACGGAAAACTACTACCGCGAAACTATTAAATATTTAATTTTCGGTAATGTACTGAAAAATGCTACCTATCCACTGTCAGTATCGGCAGAGCGTGTCTGTCAAGCTACAGCCATCGCCAACTATGCTAAAAAGATTGGTGCTGAGTGTGTGGCACACGGCTCTACAGGAGCTGGAAACGACCAAGTGCGTTTCGACATGATTTTCAATACCCTTATTCCGGGAGTAGAGATTATCACACCTATCCGTGATCTGAAATTGTCGCGTGAAGCAGAAATTGAATACCTCGCAAAACATGGATTTGTATACAGTGCTGAGAAGGCTAAATATTCTATCAATAAAGGGTTGTGGGGGACATCTGTAGGTGGTGCCGAAACATTGACTTCCAACCAATACCTACCTGAGTCGGCATGGCCTACACCGTTGACCGCTACCGAGCCTCAGACTATCACTATTGACTTCGAAAAAGGAGAGCCTGTGGCGTTAAATGGTGAGAAGATCGGTCCGGTGAAGGTTATCCAAAAATTACAAGAAATTGCTCAGCCTTACGGCATAGGACGTGACATCCACGTAGGTGATACTATCATAGGTATCAAGGGTCGTGTAGGTTTCGAGGCTGCTGGACCTCTCATCCTGATCAAGGCACACCACACCTTGGAAAAACATACCCTAACAAAATGGCAGCTGTCGTGGAAAGATCAGATTTCGGCATTCTATGGCAACTGGATGCATGAAGGACAGATGCACGATCCGGTGATGCGCGATATCGAAGCATTTTTGACTTCATCTCAAAATACCGTAACAGGACGTGTAATTGTCGAATTACACCCTTACCGTTTTATCGTGGTGGGTATAGAGTCAGAGCATGACTTAATGAATACGAAGTTTGGTAGTTACGGCGAAATGAATGAAGGATACACCGGAGAAGATGTTAAAGGATTCTCGAAAATTTTCGGAAACCAAACCATCATCTGGCACAAGGTGAACAACAAAGGCTAAAGCTATAGTCCATTATATTTCCATTCACGTCATTTTGAGCGTAACAAGTTTTGCTTTTACTCTCGAAATGACGTTTTTTGTATAAACCTTAAATACTATGAGCAAAATAAGAGTAGGAATTATCGGCTCGGCAGGATACACCGGCGGTGAGCTGCTTAGAGTCTTAATATATCATCCAGAAGTAGAGATCGTATTTGCCAATTCGGCGTCGAATGCCGGCAATAAGTTGTACGCTGTCCATAACGATCTGTTCGGCGATACGGAGCTTGAATTTTCTTCGGATTTCCATTCGGATATAGATGTGTTATTTTTATGTGTAGGACATGGGGATGCACGCAAGTTTTTGGAAGCCAACCCTATAGATTCTGCGGTGAAGATTATCGACCTTTCTCAGGACTATAGACTTCGTGCCAATACAGCTTATCAAGGCAAACAATTTGTTTATGGCTTGCCGGAGCTAAATCGTGAATCCATCAAAACTGCACATTATATAGCGAATCCGGGATGTTTTGCAACCAACATACAGTTGGCTTTGTTGCCGCTGGCAGCAAAGGGGCTCTTGCCTGACCAGATTCATGTGAATGCCACTACGGGATCTACAGGGGCAGGACAGAAACCTTCGGCAACCTCACATTTTTCGTGGAGAAACAACAACTTGTCGGCTTACAAATCTTTTACCCATCAGCATCTGCAGGAAATATCGGAATCTTTGGATCAGCTGCAAACAGGGTTTTTGCCAACATCGGAGAAATCATTGCTGGAAAGGGCTGCCGAGAAGATCAATTTTGTGCCACAGAGAGGGGACTTCACTAGAGGTATTTTCTCTGCTATCTATGTAGATTGCAACCTTTCAGAGGAAGAAGCTTATGCTCTATACGAAGAATATTATGCTTCCCATCCGTTTACGCATGTTTCCAAGGCCAACATCGACTTGAAGCAGGTGGTCAATACCAACAAGAGCATTATTCACTTGGAGAAACATGGAAACAAGCTGTTAATCCTTAACGCCACGGACAACCTCTTGAAGGGAGCATCAGGTCAAGCCGTACAGAATATGAACTTGATGTTTGGCTTGGATGAACGTACGGGACTGAATTTGAAATCGGTAGGATTTTAATAGTATTAGGTAAGAAAAGCTACGGCCAGTCTAAAGACTGGCTTTTTTTATGAAAATTGAGCAAACGATTGCTTTGGATTATAGGTTTTTATCCTTCTCATTTTGTTCTATCTTTAAAATCAAAGAATTATCCTATATTATGAAAAGAATCGTTTTTATATTGAGTTTGATGATTGGCTGTGTAAGCTATCTGTTGGCGGAGACGTCGTATGATATTCCTTTGGCAGGAAATGCCTATGAGATAGGAGGCAAAGGAAGGCGTTCGGCAGTAAGCAACCAAGGAGCGTGGATATCCTCATCGAATCCTAATAAGGTACGTGTGTATTTTAAGCTTTTCGGAAATGGCAATATTCAGGTGAAAATGAAAGGAGAAGCCCGAGAAAAGGCTGAATTGCAGGTCACTTTTGCAGGGAAAACTAAGAAGATAAGTTTTTCGGAAGTAGAAAAGGAAGTTTCGCTAGGAAGCTATGTCGTGAAGCATGCCGGACATCAATATGTTGAACTTTCCGCGATTTCGGGTGTGGTGCTGATTACTAATCTTCTTGTTGAAGGAGAAGCGACGGAGCAGGGTATGCTGTATGTAAACAGTTCCGACTACTATTATTGGGGCAGAAGAGGTCCTTCTTGTCATCTAGCCTTTAGTGTGCCTACGCAGGAGCCTGTTACTTATTACTACAATGAGGTGTTGGTGCCAAAAGGACAGGATGTGCGGGGTTCGTATTTTATGGCTATAGGATTCGGAGAAGGTTATTTCGGCATACAAGTGAACTCTGAAACTGAAAGAAGAATATTATTCTCGGTATGGAGTCCTTATCAGACCGACGATCCGAAGAGTATTCCGCAAGATCAGCGTATTGTGCTAAACAAGAAAGGAGAGGATGTTTATACGGGCGAGTTCGGCAACGAGGGGTCAGGAGGACAAAGTTATTTGCGTTATAACTGGAAGAGCGAGGTCACATATAAGTTTTTGCTACAAGGGAAGCCCGATGGTTCCGGCAATACGGATTATACGGCGTGGTTTTTCGATCCGGAGATTAGTAGCTGGAGGTTAATAGCATCCTTCAAGCGTCCAAAGACGGATACCTATCTTAGAGGGTTTCACAGCTTTTTGGAGAACTTTGACCCCAACCAAGGTTATCTTACAAGACAGGTATTTTTCAAAAACCAATGGGTGTATGACGGCAGTTGGAAAAAGGTGGAGGCTGCGAAACTTACGGTAGATGCCACTTACAGGGCTAAGCAGCGTGAGGATGCTACAGGAGGAGTAGGTAAAGAAGGATTCTTCCTGAAGATGGGAGGGTTTTTCGACGAAATAGAGATGCCGAATACGGTATTTAAGCTTGAAAATAAATCCACGGCGCCTACTATAGATTTCAATAGACTTCCATAATTTGAGAGACAAACAAAATCCGAAATTAGCATTAAAGATTTTGTAATTTTGTAAGCCATCATTATCGATGGCTTACATTTTTTATGACTTTCGAAACACTTAACCTTTCCAAGATAAATTTCAAGAATGAAATTTTAGCCGGACTCACTGTTTCCATGACCATGATTCCGGAGTCTTTATCTTTCGCAATAGTGGCAGGTTTGACGCCGCTGATGGGGTTGTATGCCGCTTTCTTGATGGGAATAGTGACGGCATTGTTGGGAGGACGTCCAGGTATGGTGTCTGGAGGTGCCGGAGCAACGATAGTGGTGCTTATAGCACTGATAGCTACCCATGGTGTGGAATACCTGTTGGCTACCGTTATCCTAGCAGGTGTTATACAAATTCTGGTGGGTGTTTTTAAGCTTGGCAAATTTGTCCGGTTAATACCCCAGCCGGTGATGTATGGCTTCCTCAACGGACTTGCCATTGTCATTTTTATGGCACAATTGAAACAGTTTAAGATTGTGGAGCAGGGTGGAGTAGAGTCTTGGATGTCGGGGCACAGCTTATACGTCATGGGAGGGCTTACGCTCCTGACGATAGGCATCGTACTGCTGTTTCCCAAGCTGACGAAGGCTATACCGGCCTCTTTGGTGGCTATCATTACGGTCACTTGTCTGGTTTACTTTTGGGGTATAGAGACTAAGAAGGTGGTGGATATAGCGTCGGTAAGTGGCAGCCTTCCCTCTTTTCATATTCCTTCGGTACCATTGACTTGGCAAACGTTGAACATTATCTTCCCTTACTCCCTTATCATGGCCGGTGTAGGGTTGGTGGAGTCCCTTTTGACATTAAGCATGGTTGATGAGATAACCAATACGAAGGGTAGTTCTAATAGAGAGGCTATGGCTCAGGGTACAGCCAATATTGTGAATGGCTTTTTCGGAGGTATGGGAGGGTGTGCTATGGTGGCGCAAACTTTGGTAAATCTGGATGCAGGAGCACGTACACGCATGGCAGCGACGGTAGGAGCTTTAGGAATCTTGGCTGTAATCTTGATAGGTGGACCGGTGATAGAGCAGATACCGATGGCTGCTTTGGTAGGAGTAATGATGATGGTAGCCACCACTACTTTCCAGTGGGCTTCTTTCCGCATTATCAACAAGATGCCTTTGTCGGACGTTATTGTGGTGATTGTGGTAGCTTTGATTACCGTGGTGTGGCACAATCTTGCCTTAGCGGTGCTGGTAGGTGTTATTATGTCTGCCTTGGTATTTGCTTGGGACAATGCCAAGAGGATTCGTGCTCGTAAACATCTGGATGTTCAAGGCCATAAGATTTATGAAATCTATGGACCACTATTTTTTGGTTCTGTGACGGCATTTATGGAAAAATTTGATGTGGTCAATGACCCCGATGTCGTTATCGTAGACTTTAAAGAGTCACGTGTAGTGGATATGTCGGCCATAGATACGCTGCATAAATTGACAGAGAAGTATGCCAAGGCCAACAAAAAAGTAATTTTGCGCCATCTCAGTAGAGATAGTGTCCGTCTTTTGGAAAATGCTCAGGGAATTATCGAAGTCAATATAGAAGAAGATCCTACTTATAAGGTAATGCCTTGATTAATATACGCGAGGACTTTCTAGTAGGTCCGTCACATATCCTAGAATAACTTTTTCGTCCTCCTCATCTTCCAGCATGGAGAAGGTAAGGTATGCAGCATAAATTTCACTACTGAATTGTATATGTTTTTCTCTGATGATATCATCTACCACCTTTTCGCTTACATCGATACCTATATGTCTTAATTCGTTATGCAGATTGGTAGAGATGGTTTCGTGGCTCTCTCCAGAGGCAAAACCTACTATTATGTGAAGAATTAGGGTGTCATATATTTTAGAATCCGAAAAATAAGGTAGATATTTTTCGTAGTCGAATTTGGTCTTGGCACTGTTGACGATTTTGTCCCAGATAAGGAATTCTGTTTTTGTTTGCATAGCCTTTTTGGTTTATAAATGGTTATAATGTATTAGTTCGGCTAAATAAATATAAGAAAATAATTTTTAAAATGAAATACTTACCGCTATAATTGCTTGTGAGACAAAAGGTATTGTGGTAACTTAGTTGAAGCTTAAATGATAAATATATGAAGATACAACTTGTTGGAAAGAAGGCTTTGATAGGTGGCAGCACTTCGGGTATTGGAAAGGCTATAGCTCTACAGCTGGCAGCTTGTGGGGTGGAAGTGACTATTGTAGGACGGAATAAGGAGAAGCTGGAGGATACTCTAGGCCTGTTGGATACATCGAAAAGTCAACGTCATCAATATATTATGACAGATTATATGGATTTGGAACGCTATAAAAAAGATATTTCCCTTTATTTTGAGCGTAATGCAGTAGATATTTTGGTGAATAATACGCAGGGGCCACAGCCGGGAGGTGTCTTGGAAAAGTCTTTGTATGATTATCAGCAGGCCTTCGATTTATTGTTTCAGAATGCTGTCTTTACGACCGAATGTGCTTTGAAAGCTATGCGTAAGCAGGGATTCGGACGTATTATAAACGTTTCTTCGATGACGGTGAAGGAGCCACAAGATACGTTGGTACTTTCCAATACTATGCGTACTGCTTTGGTGTCTTGGGCTAAATCTCTAGCTAATGAGCTAGCAAAGGAAGGCATTACCGTCAATTCGGTGATGACAGGATATTTTGAGACAGAAAGACTGACAACTTTGATGAATAAACAGGCAGAACAAGAGGGTAAAAGTTTTGAAGAGATAAGGAAAGGACGTATAGCGTCCGTACCGGTCAAAAGGTTGGGATTGCCGGAAGAATACGGCTATCTGGTAGCTTTTTTGGCTTCGGAATATGCTTCTTACCTTACGGGTGCAGCAATTCCTTTAGATGGAGGTATTGCCCGAACGATATTTTAATAGAAAAGGCTCCTTTAGGAGCCTTTTCTATTTTTGCTTATATGATTTACTGATCCCACCGCAATTTGGTGTCCAAAGATACTTCTGCCGGAACGTTAGCTCCGTTTTCTGCTCTTTCGCTTGAAGGATAGGCCAATCTACGGATAAATGTTGGCAGCTTAGCATTTACAGGCATGTTGAAGTCTTTGATTTGATAGTCAAATCGGCGGAGGTCATTCCACGCTTCAGGATTCAAATAGGTAATGATATATTTTTCTCTGAAAATATCGTCCAAAGTAAGGTTGTCTTCTCCTACAGCAACGATAGGTTTTGTTAGATAGTCGTCCAGTTCGGCTTGTTCTACGCCCAGCTTATTGAAGTGAGCTTTGATACCTTCCAGGTAGGCTTGGTAAGCACGTCCTCTGTTATTTGCACGTAGAGCTGCTTCAGCTTCTATCATTTTTACTTCTGCGTAAGAGACTATTGTTACCGGCGCATCATCTTTTGTCAGTGGCGACTTGCGGCTGATATAGCATTCGTCTTTCAAGGAGTTGGAGCCTACGTTACCTTGGCCATTGACAGTACCGATATAAATGTTTCCTACTATAGATTTTTCGGTAATAAATTTGATGCGAGGATCCTCAAAGCCAAACTTGATGCCGTTCAGATGGTTGATAAAATTGGCTGAAAGCCATCCATCAAGGAGAAGGTTCTCGTTGTTTCGTGCAACCTGAGCCCAAGGGTTGATACCATTGAACACTTTCATGCCCGCGTCATCGCTATTGGACTGATAAGATTTGTCTATGGCACTCAATACGGCAGTAGGGTTGTAGGTTGACTTTTTGCTGATCTTATTTAGCAGGCGGGCTTGCAAGGCATATCCAGTCTTTATCCATTGTTGGATATTATTGCCATGTATCAGGTCGGCATTCTGCCCTAAACTTACGGAAGATGATTTTTCCAAGTTTGCCAATCCTTCAGTGATGAGTGAAGCTTGCGCGTTATAAAGGTCTTCTTCACTATCGAATTTAGGTTGGAAGGTGTTAGCCTTCATGAATGCTTCTGAATATGGTGCGGAGCCCCAAGCGTCAGCAACCAATCCTAGCTGGTAAGCCATCAGTAGCTGACCTATGCCGAGGTGATGGTAGGCATTTTCTGCTGTTGCTTTATCTATGAGGTCCTGCACATCTGATAGGGCGTAGTACAGTGCGTCCCATGTCGATGAGTTGTTAGTAGGTTCATAGTTGTCCGTAGCACTGCCGGGAGTTGGGCTTGCCGTATATTGACAGTAGTTGGAGATAATATAAGAAAGGTTAAAGCTGTTCATGGCAGCCTTATGGGTTGCCGTTGTCAGCATGCCATTGAGGTTAGGATTTGAGACGAGGGTAGGATTGTCCTGCAGGTCGAAATAGTCGCTACAGCTTGTGTTCAAGCTTATTACAGCGAGAGATATATAGAGAATATTTTTAAATTTTAACGTTTTCATGGTATAAGATATTAGAAGCCAACATTGATGTTAAATAAGAAACTTCTCACGGCAGGATATGTCATTCCTGCGAAAGCCTCTATGTTAGTGCCACTGTTTGTGGTGGTACTTTCAGGGTCCAATCCTGAATATTTAGTCCAGAGGGCTAAGTTGTTGCCTGTTATGCCTATAGAAGCATTTTTGATAATTTTTCCTCCGCCCAGCCAAGCCTTAGGAAGATTGTAGTTAATAGATACCGAACGTAATCTTACCCAAGAGGCATCTTCCACAAAATTTTCTGAGGAACCGCGGTAATAGTCTCTATAATACCCGTTGCCATAGTTGATATTGTGTATAGGGTCTCTTCCTTGTCCCAACCATACTTCTTTCGTATTTGGCGTGCCGTCTTCTAAAAGTCCCTCGAAAACGCGATAGTCGTTTCTATCTAATGTGTATTTAGGGTAAGCAAATGATGCTAGGTGATTGTCCAGTTTATTGTATCTGTCCTGACCTATACGGGCGTCGATAAGCATGTTTACCGAAAGGTTCTTATAGGTGAATGTATTGTTCCATCCAGCAATCCAGTCGGGCTGTACGTTACCCAATTTTTTTTTGTTGCTGGCGTTGTCCAATACAGGGAATCCATTTGCACCGATCAACAGGGGACGGTTAGGGTCGATTTCTGTTGTTTTGTCCAATCCTTGGGCAATCTCTTCCGGTGTGTAGTAGCGTTTCCATGCTCTTCCGTATAGCACCCCGTACGATTCGCCTGGAATAAGTTTCATCTGTACGTTGCTGCTTAGGTAACCGCTCTCTTCCGCTACCAAGATTTCATCAAGACCATCAGCTAGCGAAAGCACTTTGTTTCTATTTAGCGAGAAATTGAAAGTGGTATTCCAGTTGAAGGCCGATTTTTTAATAGGTGTAGCATCTATAGCGAGTTCTAATCCTCTGTTGCGGATATCACCTGCATTGATAGCTGCATTGACATATCCAGTGGAAGAAGACACCGGAGTTTTTAAGATTTGATCCTTACTGATAGACTGGTATACTGTCAGATCTACGCCCAAGCGACTTTTAAAGAATTTTAATTCTACTCCTGTTTCGAAAGTCTGGGTAAATTCAGGTTTTAGATCCGGAGAGCCCAACAAGCTGGATCTGGTGAATCCTGTATAACCTGAAGGAAGGTTAGAATAGATGGACCATCCAGCACTTGTAGAGTATGCCAAGGCATCTTTACCTATTGTGGCGAAAGAAGCTCTTAGCTTACCGTAGTTTAATGCTCCATCGGTATCCATGTGCTCGCTGAAAATCCAAGATCCCGTGAAAGAAGAATAGAAGAAGGAGTTGTTTGGTTCCCTGAGCGAAGAGGTGATATCATTTCTTCCGGTGATGTTGAGATATAAGAAGTTTTTATAGTTGAATGCCAACTCGCCGAAGAAGCCCATCAGCCTGTATTTTTCACCGCCGGACCAAGCGTTGACAATTTTTGCGTTGCTGAGGTTGAACCAGTTATAGATGGTCAGGTCACCACCTTCGGTATTTTCGTTGGTAATATAGCGGTCATAGAGGTCGTGTCCTAGACGTAATGTTGTAGTCAGATCTTCGGAGAATTGTTTGGTGAAGTTGGCCACGAAGGTGCTATTTATGGTGCGGAATTTCGTGTCGTAGATACCGACGATACCTCTTCCGGGAGCGGCGGAGATGCCGTTATTACTCAATTCGTACTCTCCAGGAAGTCCCTGCATGCCTGGTGCTGTCATCCTGCGGTTGTCACGGTAGGCGTCAAGGCCGAAGCGATAATTGAGGTCCAACCATGAAAAAGGCTTGTAGGAGGTGTTGAAAGCTCCCACGACGCGCAGCACATCGTCTTTGAATCTATTGCTCAAAGATTGGGCGATAGGGTTCACGTTGTCGTTGGAATATCCCCCTGGTGTGCCGTCCGGTTTGAAGATATCCTTACGTATATCGTGGCGATGCGACCAGTACACCAGCTGTTCCATGTAGCGGGCAGCTCTTCCGCGTAATCCTCCGGAGTTATTCACGGAGATGCTAGTTCCGAAGTTTAGTTTGTCACTAGCCTTAAAGTTGGTGTTGATTCTTCCGGATAAGTTTTGGAAGTCCGTTCCCGGCATGATTCCTTGTGAGTTCAGTTTGGCAAGGGAAGCTAAGAAGTTGTATTTCTCTGTACCTCCAGAGAAATTGAGACTATTTTTGAACTGATTACCGGTGTCGAAGGCAGCTTTAAAATGGTTGGTGAGTTTGTCTGGATGTGTAGGGTCAATTTTTTTTGCTTCTTCGACGGTAGGACCGAAGGCTGGCCAAAATGATTCCGGATCGTACACATATTCCCACCCTTGGGTGTAGACATCCTGAAGTTCTGGGAACTTGTTAGCATTTTCAAATCCTGCCAAACCGGAATAGTTGATTTTCAGTTGTCCAGCTTTTCCGGATTTGGTGGTGATGACTACCACACCGTTGGATCCGCGCAGACCGTAAAGTGCCGTAGCGGCTCCTCCTTTGAGGATGTTGATGGATTCTATATCGTCTGGATTGATGTCTATAGCGCGGTTGCTTATTCCTCTTTCTGTTGCTCTGTTTCCTGTGGTGGATGTAGAGTTGTCCATCAGTACCCCATCAATGACAAAGAGAGGGCTATTGTCTCGCGAATAGTCTATGGAGTTGATGCCTCGAATTTGGATGCTGGCACCTTGTCCTGGCGCGCCTCCTGTACTGGTGATGGTTACCCCGGCGACCTTGCCTTGAAGGGCATTCACCACATTGTTCTGTTTGTTGGCTGTCAAGGTTTCGGCACTGACCTTTTGGGCGGCATAACCCAGTGATCGTTCAGAACGCTGGATACCTAATGCCGTAACTACTACTTCTTCGATAGCCTCTTCGGAAGATTCCATTACTACTGCCAGACTTTTACGCCCGCCAATAGGGACTTCCTGTGTTTTGAAACCTACGGAGCTGATGATAAGTACTGCATTCTGATTGGCGTTGATGCTAAATAGCCCGTTTGCGTTGGTAGTCGCAGAAACGGTTGTGCCTTTGACATTTACCGTTACACCCGCGATAGGATTTCCGTTGCTGTCCGTAATTTTTCCTGCGATAGGAATCTGTTGTGCATTGAGCACTTGTAGGCATGCCATAGCACAAGAGATGGTAAGTAGAATTTTTTTCATGTTTTAGGTTTTAGTTAGTAGTAAGTGAATGCTTAAATATATAAAATATTATTGAATAGGAATAAGAAGATGAAATCGAGTTGGGAGGGAAGGGAAACAAAAAAAGGCTCCGAAAGGAGCCTTTTTGTTAGTTTCTGTAACCAGGGTTTTGCTGATCGTAGATTGCGCTATTAGCGTTAATCTCTGCTAGAGGAATAGGGAGGATTGTTTTATAAAAACTCCTATCTATAGAAGTACCTCTATGGATAGTAGAGATTGCGCCTAAAGCATCGTCAAAGTTAATGGTATAGTTCCATCTCATCATATCAAAGAAGCGATGGCCTTCTCCAATAAGCTCTTTTGAACGTTCGTCTGCAATCATCTGTAAGTTGATCGTTGCAGTAGTTGCAGGATCAAGATTTGGAGAGCGTTTACGAATTTGATTCAAATAATTTACTGCTTTTGTTAAGTCAGGAGCACTTTTACGTAAGGCTGCTTCAGCGGCAATTAGATAGATTTCCGAAAGTCTAATTACCTTAATATTTACTGCTGTTGAACTTTCTTTTCCATCGCCTTGTAAGGTTACACTTCCGGAGTATTTGTAAAGAGCACCTAGTCGTGGATTTGCTGTGGTTGAAAGTTCATCGGTAGACATAATTCCCTTTCTTATATCATCTGGATCTTCATCCAATCTATTGAGGAAAGGGGTGCTCGCTGTAAAATATCCTGCAGCTATGGTTGTGTTTGGATGTCCTCTTCTACGGGTATAAGCACCTAGCGAAGAGTTTCCTAAGTCACCTTCGTTTGGCAATATGGCTAATTCGAAAATAGACTCGGTTCCGAATTGTTTAGTCCATGATTCAACCCAACCGGTAGTTCCTGAATTATCGTATAATTTGTATTGTGTAAATCCTATCACTTCTTCTGCCGCGGCCAATGCATTATTAAAGTCTTCCATGTATAGATATACTCTTGCTTGGATGGCTTTGTTAGCGTAATAGTTCAGGAATCCATTTGTATTAGCTAACGTCGTAGCATTGGTCGGTTTTGTGATGAGAGGTTCAGCATCTTTTAAATCTTTTAGGATTTGTGTATATACCTCTTCCACGCTGTTACGTGTTGGTTTTGCTTGGATGTCTAACGGTTCCAAAGTAATAGGTACTCCATACGAGTTTTTGTCGTAATTGTATGGTTTACCATATAATCTTACAAGATCGAAATATATAAGGGCGCGTGCTGTTAATATTTGACCTATTATAGAATCGAAATTTTCTGTGTTGCCTTCTGCTCTTGATTTCTCAATTTGTGCTAATAAGTCATTGATGATGGCGATACAGTTATAGCCTTGGGACCATATAGAAGAGTAGTTGTTTGAAGACTCACTATGGTTAAACACATAGAGGTAGTCATATCCTCTACCTTGGGATACAATGGTGTAATCTCCACCTTTTGCATCAGCATACAATGGGAAGTTACGACCATAATAGTTACCACTAGCCATTTTACTCATCAAGCCACGCACAATCACTGTGGCGTCAGCGACTGTCTTTACAGTTTGCTGCGATGCATCAGCAGAGTTTGTTGGTTTCATGTCTAAGAATTTGCTACAAGAAGCAAATAGTAGACCCACAAAAACACATGACGCTATTATTTTATTTTTCATTTTTTTCTGAGTTAAAGGTTAAAAACTGAAGTCTAGACCAAAAGTGTATGTTTTAGTGATTGGAGTTTCCCATCCACGAGAACTATATTGATTCACTTCTGGGTCTGCATTTTTGTATTTGCTAAATGTCAATAAATTAGTTCCATTAAAGAATATTCTGGCGTTGCTAATCTTTGCAGAACTTAAAATTCGCTGAGGAATAGTATATGAGAGTGAAATATTCTTCAATCTCAAGAATTTAGCGTCATACAAATGTCTGCTACTGATTTGGTTGACATCTTCAAGATCTCGACCGGTAACTACAGGGTAATAACCTCCAACGCCTTCTCTCCAAGTATTTTGAACGAAATCTTTCGAGTGAATACGCTCCCAATAATAACCGTCGTCAGCTACGTCTTTATTTGCCGCATCATACAATTTACCGCCTATTCTATATACAAAATTTAATCCTAAGGAGAAATTTTTGTATTCAACATTGGAGTTGATACCTCCGCTAAACGAGGCTATACCGTCACCAATGATGGTACTTTTGGCTTTGGTATAGTCGTAAGTGGCAGCTTTACCATTGAAAAGGAAATCTCCATTTGGATTATCCGGATCATTCATATACCATACGTTTTTACCATTTGTTTGGTCTGTGCCTGCCCATTCCAAACCGTAAAATGCTAGTGTAGATTCTCCTTCTCTATAAATGAAGCGTGTTCTAGAATCTCCACCTGTAGGGTCATACCATATTATATCTTCACCATCATTAAGCTTAATTATATCTTCACCATCATTAAGCTTAATCACTTTTGATGCTAAAGTAGCGGCATTGATACTAAGTGTCCATTTGAAATCGTTTTTCTGGATGATATCGGAACCCAATAAGATTTCAACTCCTTTGTTATTGATTTGTCCCACATTTCTCAAAGAAGAACTAAATCCTGTGACCATTGATTGAGGTACATTTTGGAGAAGGTCTTTAGAGTCTCTATTGTAATATTCGACTGTACCAAAAATTTTGTTTCTAAATAAGCCGAACTCTAAAGCTACGTTTGTGTTATAGTTGGTTTCCCATGTCAAATCAGGGTTAGGGGAGTTACCTAATGCACCTCCTGGTTGTGACATATACTTATTTCCGTAAGTAATCAGAGCTCTCCAAGCGTAATTGTCGGAAGGTAAAGTACCGTTTACACCATAAGAAGCTCTAATTCTTAAGTTGTTGATTTCAGGTGTGTTGGCAAGGAAATTTTCTTTTGCAAGGTTCCACGATCCTGCGATAGACCAGAAATTACCCCATCTATTGTCTGGACTTAATTTTGAAGAGCCGTCAGTTCTTAATGATGCAGAAACAAAGTATTTTTCATTAAAATTATATTCTGCTCTGGATAGGACGGATACTATGGAGTTACCCCAAGCGTAAGCTTGTGCGTCTAATGTACCTGCTGTTGCAACGGTTGGTAATCCGGAGTTAGGGATGTTTTTACCCGTTGTACGCATGTAATCCGTTGTATTTTTTTCTGCTTCAAAACCGGCAAGCAAGCTTAAGTTGTGCAGGCCAAAAGATTTACTATAATTAGCCGTAGTTGAAGAGACTATCTTTTTAAAGTCTGTGTTCATTTCGTGGACTATACCCTTATCGGTTTCACCTGTATAATGGTTAGGGCTGTAGTACAGATGGTCTCTTGCAATAGACTGATCGTAAGAGAATATGGTTCTCACATTCAGCTCTGGAAGAAGCTTTATTGTAAATGAAGGACTAGCGGAGATACGTTTTGTTCCTGTATTGTTTTCCCATTCGTTATTGTAATATAATTGGTTTTGGGCATAACTATTATATCTTGTTTTCCAGATTTCTCCGGTCTTATAGTCCGTAGGCCAATAGAAGGCCCATAATAGGTTTCTGGATTGGAACAAATAGTTTGTACTGGTATTTCTAGTATCGTTGATACCATTCAACTCAGTACTGGCTAGTGACAGGTTGATTCCGAAATCCAGAAATTTGTTAAGACTCTGAGTAAGGTTAACTCTTCCGTTAATCCTTTCGTAGTCGTTTATAATGATACGACTTTTATCACTTGTGTAACCTAATGAGGTATAATAATTAGTTTTGTCGTTGGCACCACTGAGCGAAAGGTCATATACATTGTATTTACCCGATCTGAATAGCACATCATCCCAGTCAAAGTATTTTCCATCCCTATTTTCCACACCGTCGGTTTTACCTTTGATGTGTACATGTTCGAACATGCTGATTCCGTCTGTAGAGAATTCATAACCATGCATTCCGAAACCATATGATGTTGTCGGAGTGCCATAAGAACCCCCTGGTGTCCAGTTTCGGGAATTTAAACGCATTAAAGTTTGTTCGTTGGCCTGTTCGGGCGTACGTCCGGCAGCAATTCGCGAATCGTAAAGTATGCTGTAGAGCATATTTATCTGGTCTTGAATATCTGCTTTTTCGTAGTTGTCGGTAGCCCAATCTGGACTTATTGCTAATGAAGATTTAAAGTTAACTTTAGGAGCTCCTGTTTTGCCCTTTTTAGTAGTGATTACTACCACCCCGTTGGCAGCACGAGAACCGTATAATGAAGAAGCAGCCGCATCCTTTAAGATTGTTATGGATTCAATGTCGTTAGGGTTAATGGTATTCATCACGTTGTTGGTGTTGTACGTATAGGACGACATTTGAGAAATTTGTCCTGACACGATAGGCACACCATCAATAACATATAACGGTTCGTTGGATGCGTTCATAGATCCTAAACCTCTGATACGGATGGCTGTGGAAGAGCCCGCTTGACCAGAAGTAGAGTTTACCTGCACTCCAGGAACTCTTCCTGTTAACGCATCCTGAAAGGATGTTACAGGAACATCTTTTGCTTCTTTGGCGTAATTTATGTTGGCAGCTGAACCAGTATAGGTACTCTTTTTAGCCGTACCGTAAGCTACCACGATAACTTCATCAATTTGTTGGTCTGTAGCGTTCAAGGTGATGCTAATGGTTTTACGTCCACCTACAGGAACTTCCTGTGTTTCATATCCTACAGAAGATATCACCAAGGTAGCGTCTTGGTTAGCATTGATGGAGAAGAGACCGTTTTGATTTGTTGTTACGGCTACGTTAGTGCCTTTGACGCTAACCGTAACACCGGAAATAGGTGCTCCATTTTGGTCTGTAATCTTTCCCGCTATAGGGATTTGCTGTGCGTAGGTCACTTGCAGACCACAGGCCACAGCACAGAGTGTGGTTAGTAGATAGTGTTTCATAGGGGGTATGGTTAATGTTGTTAGTTTTTAGTTTAATGCTTTAATATTACGAATTATTTTTAACTATTCCAATGCCGGGTCTTTGTGGCAGTATGCAACGTCCGTCTTCTACGGTCATACCCGAATAGATGTCGTTAGCGATGAGCAGAGCTCCGTCCAGATCTGCCCAATCTACCAGAGGAGCCAGCTGAGCTGCTGCCGAAATAGCGCAGGAGGTTTCGGTCATACAGCCGAGCATGACCTTCATATCTAAGGCGCGTGCCAGTTCGGCCATCTGTTTGGCTTCTCTCATTCCTGTACATTTCATGAGCTTGATGTTGATTCCCGAGTATATATCTTTCAGTTTAGGGACATCTACCAAGCGTTGGCATCCTTCGTCAGCAATAGTAGGGATAGGGGAGCGCTCGGTCAACCAAGCGATATCGTCGATCATCTCCTTCGGCATGGGCTGCTCTAGAAATACTACATTTCTTTCGTGCAGCCAATGTGCCATTTCCAAGGCTTCTTCTTTATTTTTCCATCCTTGGTTGACGTCGGCACATAGAGGGACATCTGTCACCGATCGTATTGTGTCGATAATCATTTTGTCGGTGTCTAGACCTAATTTTACCTTTAAGATTTTGAACTGTCCCGCCTCAGCCACTTTTTTGCGAATCATATCTTCTGTATCGATTCCTATGGTGTAGGAAGTCGGGGGGATGAGGTCAGGGTTTAGCCCCCAAATTTTGTAGAAAGGCTGATTCATGATTTTTCCGAGCAAATCATGAAGGGCAATATCTATTGCTGCCTTTGCTGCGGTATTTTTTTCTGCTATATGGTCGATGTATTGGAGAATTTCTTCTGTCTGGAAAGGAGACTCAAAAGCGGAGAGGTCCACTTTTCTCAAGAAGGAAGTAACACTTTCTTGAGATTCCCCTAGGTAAGGAGGCATGCTGGCTTCGCCGTAACCTACTATGCCATCATATTCTAATTCCGTCAACACTACGGGAGTGGTTGTTCTGCTGAATGAAGCTACCGTAAATACATGGCGCATTTCAAGCGTATAAGGTTTGAAACGTAAGGTGAAATGCCCCATTTTTTTTGTTTCCCAATTGCTCATCTTAATATATTTTACAAATTCTTATTTATATGCTTTATTCTCTTGAATTGGTTGGATTTGTGGATCCGATATGCCGATGTAGCGGCGTGCTGCTACGACGGTTCGTGTCTGGAAGTCGTCGTAGTTTGGGGCGTCTTTCAACATGGAGTTGATGCGAACTCTTCCTGCCGAGTGGATAAATTCACCGTTGCCGATATATAGGGCTACGTGCGTGACACGTGGGTTCGGAGTTTTGTTTTTGCTGCTGGAGAAGAACAATAAGTCTGCGGGTTTAAGGTTTTTCAATGCTATTTCCGGATCGAAATCGCCGTTTTCATTTAGGATTTCAACTTTTTCTCCTGCCAATACCTGCTGTGAAGCATCGCGAGGGATGACATACCCGTTCATGTAGAAGGCTGTTTTTGTGAAGCCGCTGCAGTCCACTCCTTTTACGGAAGTACCACCCCACAGATATGGTAGACCTAACATAGACTTGGCGCTGTTAATTACGTTTTCTGCTGTAAGTTTTCGAGAAGCTATCCATTTGTCGAAGGTTAGTGCTTCCTGTTTGAGTATGTATGCCTTTCTTCCGTCAGGATATTGCACATGGTAGAATTTTTTATCTTCTTTCAATAGAGCTAGAATATTTCCATACACTAGGTCTGAAACGCGCAGGCTTTTTGTATTAGGTTCCGAGTATGATTTGCCAAATTCATTGGTATAGATGACTTTTGGAGCAGCTTTCCATGTTTGCAGTTCGGCAGCATTCATAGGTGCTACAGAGGAGGTAGGAACCCAGGCGATGTATCCTTCCGGTGTGCGGACACGGTATTCACCTTTGGCTTGCTGGAGGATATCTAATTTTGTGCCCAACAGCACTTGTGTAGCCATCTCTTCGTCGTGTCCCGGTTTAGTACGTAGGTTGGCCACGGAAAGGATGACAACGCCGTATTGTTTCTGCTCCACGGAGCTGTCCGGCAGTAGCCTATATTGGATGTTGTAATTTTTTAATTCATTTTGAAGGAAAGATATGGCTTCATTTTCCGTTGTTTGGATGACATATCTGTTGTTTGCCACATCAGCCAGTGCCAGCTCCAGCAGTTTTGTTCGCTTGTCGGGAGCAAACTTAGGTTTTGCAGTGTCGATGGTTTTTACAATGTTTTTGTAGATGGTGGAATCAACTTGAGCATTTGCAATTTTAATGCTTCCCCAGAATAATGCTAATGGTAAACAGAAATAAGAAAAGTTAAGTTTCATTGCTAAATGTTTGTTTGTATAAAATAACGTAAAAAAATGCAAATAGTGGCAATAATACTTAGGAATTGTTGAATGTTTTAGCGTTTTTTGTTAAAATTATGGTAAATAACGCAAAAAATATGAAAGCAACATTTGGAGGAGGGTGCTTTTGGTGTACGGAAGTTATTTTTCTTAACACGGAGGGTATAATTTCTGTATTACCCGGATATATGGGAGGCACTAAGGATAAGCCTACATATGAAGAAGTGTATACGGATACTACAGGACATGTGGAAGTAGTACATTTGGAATATGACGAAACTAAAGTTTCATATGAGGATCTGTTGGCCATATTTTTCAAGACACATGATCCAACGACATTGAATCGTCAGGGTGAGGATGTGGGTACCCGATACCGTTCGGTAGTCTTTTATCATGACGCGCAGCAGAAGGAAGTTGCCGAACGTTTCATCCGGGAGCTGGAGGAGGCAAAGGTATATGAGGATCCTATAGCGACAACAGTAGAGGCGGCCAGCACTTTCTGGCCGGCAGAAGATTATCATGTAAATTACTTTAATCGTAATCCGGATAATCCTTTTTGTGCAGCGGTAATAGCACCGAAATTAGCCAAATACCTGAAAAGCAAAAAAGAAAATGAATAAAAGAAACAGCCCTCAACATTTACTGTTGAGGGCTGTACTGTTAACTAATATACAGAGCAAAGTTTATTTCACCTGATACATTTCTTCGCGTTGCGCTTTTACGGCTTCTGATGTGATGTATTCGTCGTAAGTCATTAACTTATCGATGATGCCGTTAGGTGTCAACTCGATGATGCGGTTTGCTACAGTTTGTGTCAGCTCGTGGTCACGAGAGGTGAATAGCATAGAGCCTTTGAAATCTTTCATGCCGTTGTTGAGAGCCGTGATGGATTCCAAGTCTAAGTGGTTTGTAGGTTCGTCAAAGATCAGGAAGTTAGCTCCTTGAAGCATCATCTTTGAGAACATGCAACGCATCTTTTCTCCTCCGGATAGTACAGAAACTTTTTTAAGAACCTCTTCCCCGGAGAATAACATTTTACCCAAGAAGCCGCGCAAGAATTGTTCGTCAGCGTCCGGTTTGGTTGTGTAGTTGCGAAGCCAGTCGATAAGGTTTTCGTTATTTCCTTCGAAATATTCCGAGTTGTCGATAGGCATGTCCGCCGGTGTGATGGTGACACCCCATTTGAATTCACCACTGAAATCTTTGTCGCGTCCTGTGATGATATCATAAAAAGCGGTCGTAACAAGGTTGGTAGGTCCTAACAGTGCGATTTTATCGCCCTTGTTAACCATGAAAGAAACATCTTTGAAGTATACCTCACCATTTACGACTTTTGTGAGACCTTCTACCTGAAGGATTTGATCTCCCGGCTCTCTGTCCATATTGTTGAACATGATAGCAGGATATTTACGGTTTGAAGGTTTGATTTCTTCAATGTTAATTTTTTCCAAGGCTTTCTTACGTGCTGTAGCCTGACGTGATTTGGAAGCGTTGGCAGCAAAGCGGCGGATGAACTCCTGCAACTCTTTGACCTTGTCTTCCATCTTTTTATTTTGGTCGGTACGTTGTTTTAATGCTAATTGTGACGACTCATACCAGAATGAGTAGTTACCCGTATAGATGGTCATCTTACCGAAGTCTATATCGACTATATGCGTACATACGGCGTCCAAGAAGTGACGGTCGTGGGACACTACCAGTACCGTAGCTTCGTAAGAGGCAAGGAAATCTTCCAACCAAGAAATGGTGTGGATGTCCAAGTCGTTGGTAGGCTCATCGAGAATCAGGATATCTGGATTACCGAAAAGGGCTTGCGCCAACAACACACGGACTTTCTCGTTACCGTCAAGCTCTTTAAGTTGTTTATAGTGTAAGTCTTCTTTGATGCCTAAATTGCTCAAAAGGGTAGCGGCATTGCTTTCTGCATTCCAGCCATCCATTTCAGCAAACAAGCTTTCCAGCTCTCCGGCACGTTCGCCATCAGCATCTGTGAAATCTTCTTTCATGTAGATGGCGTCTTTTTCTTTCATGATTTTGTACAGCTCTTGATTACCCATCATTACGGTTTCGATAACAGGAAATTCATCGAACTCGTAGTGGTTTTGTTTCAAGACCGACATACGCTCTCCAGGTGTGAAAGAGACAGAACCTGTAGTAGGGTCAACTTCACCGGAGATAATCTTCAAAAAAGTCGATTTACCGGCGCCGTTAGCACCGATAATACCATAACAGTTTCCTGGAGTGAATTTTAAATTAACATCTTCGAATAGCACACGCTTGCCAAAACGAAGAGATAGATTGGATACAGTAATCATGGCGCAAAGATACGCTTTATAATCCAATTAATGAGTCAAATTAACTTAACAATAATTTATTAGCCCTGTGATGGTAAGATTCAGGGAAAGAATTAAGTAACATAATTTTGTGGTAAAAAGGATTACACTTATTTTTATACAATAAAATGCGTATGGATAAGAATAAAATAAATGCTGATGAGTTTGTTTCCAAGTTTATGGAAGGCAGTCTGCAGCATATAACTTATATCCGTACGCCGATTAAGATTTTCGCACTGAAAGACATAGCTCCATATCTGCGGACTCCTATTCCGCCTATTTTCTTTGGGTATAACCTGTTGATACATCTTACGAAGGGTTATTTCCAACATCAGATAGAATCCACCAAATTTATGGTTAAAGCTCCGGCCGTAATGATTGCCAACTACGGGCATATTTCAGCTATTAATGAGGTGGACCGTCAGGCGGAAGGTTACTGTGTACTTATCAAAGAGCAGGCTATGACCTCCATTTTGCGCGACCAAGAAACCCTCAATATTTTTAATATTGCGCCGCTGATTAACCTTAAGGAGGAAGACAGTGCAGATCTGAATGCCTTACTTGAATTGCTTTATAAAGAAATTTATGACGACAAGCCGTATACGTCCTACTATGAAAGTATTTTCAAAACTATTCTTTTGAAAATTATGAAGCTGTCGGACGCCAACAAAAAGCTTCTACGTCACCAAGAGATAGCCATGTCTTTCAAGCAACTCGTATATCTGCATTTTGCCAAGGAGAAATCGGTATCGTATTACGCGGATAAGCTTGCAGTGTCGACAAATTATCTTAACCGCTGTGTATCATCGGTTTTCAAAAAGTCGGCCAAGCAGATAATCTTAGATGTGGCCATCATGCATAGTCAGCTGTTGCTGAGCGAAACCAACAAGACTATAGCTACCATAGCTTATGAGCTGGACTTCGAAGACCCCTCATATTTTGCGAGATTATTTAAGAAGGTAGTAGGTCTTACTCCTTCGGAATATAGGGACAGCACAAAGGAAAATAAGTAGTATGCACGATTTGTCCTAACTATTGTCTTGTTTTCAATAGTCATTCCTTTCCTTATCTCATAACTTTACGAAAGTAAAAAAGGTAAAAGGCACGGGTCAGTGTCATTACCTCAGAATTTCGTAAACAATTTAATTATGAGTCATATAATAACACAAGCTGATTTTAAAACGTACATAAAGGATTTCGAACAACATCTGAAGACGTTGTTTAGAGAGACTTATGATTTCAATAAAATAAGTTTGGAGCGAGATCTTCCTGCGGCTTTCAAAGCAGAGATCATGAAAAAAAATCCTCTTGCGGTAGCTATTCCGGCATTGCATGGAGGAAGAGGTGTAAAAGTAAAAGAATGTTTGGGCGTATTGGCCGCAGCCTCATACGAATCCTTAGCGTTGTCGTTGATGTTTGGAATTAATATAGCGTTGTTCTTGGAGCCTTTGGCCAAATATGGAAACTATGGCGTTCAGGAAAAAATTTTCAAGCGTTTTCTGGAAGACAGTGCTATGGGTGGCTTGATGATTACAGAGAAGGCTTACGGCAGTGATGCCCTAAATATGAAGACTTCATATCGTGAGGTAGAAAATGGATATAAGATAGAAGGAGAGAAACACTGGCAGGGATTGAGTGGTGCTGCCGACTTTTGGTTGGTTACAGCCCGTAGAAGAGGAGAGAACGGTGATCTTGCTCGGGATATAGACTTTTTTGTGACGGATAATGCGGTCGAAGGACAGCATATTCCGATGGTGCATCGTTACAACAACTTGGGCTTGTATGCCATTCCTTATGGTATCAATCAAATTGATATTACCGTGCCGCAAGAGCAAAGACTCCAATCGGGAAGTACCGGACTTAAATTGATGTTGGATACCCTTCATCGAAGTAGAATGCAGTTTCCGGGAATGGGTATGGGCTTCTTGAAACGTCTTTTGGATGAAACCTTGCAACATTGCCAGACACGTATAGTGGGAGGAATGCCGTTGAGCAACTTGGATTCGGTGAAATATCAGCTATCCCGTCTTCAGGCTGCCTATACAATCTGTTCGGGTATGTGCTGCTTCAGCGTGACAAACAGTGGTATTGAGCATGACCTAGCTACTGCCGCCATAGAAGCTAATGCTATGAAGGCTTTGATTACGGATTTGATGCAGGAGGCTGCCCATATCAGCTTGCAACTCGCCGGTGCCAACGGTTACCGCCTAGATCATCTTGCTGGACGTGCCGTGATAGACAGCAGACCTTTCCAAATCTTTGAAGGGTCGAATGAGATGTTGTACGGACAAATTGCCGATGCCGTGCTCAAGCTTATGCGTAAAGCCAAGGAGACCAACTTCGCCAAATTCTTGGCAACTTATAAGAATACCCATGAAAGTATAGGTTATTTTGCGGGGTTGTTAGACTTTAATGTGGACGGAGCTGTAAGTCAGCGTGATGCGGTGACGTTAGGGCGGATTATCTCTCGCGTGTTGAGCTTCCAGTTTGTGTTGGAAATGCAGGGATTTAATACCGAGCTGGTAGAATCTACGCGTCAGCATATGTATACAGACATTCAAAGTCTTGTAGGACAATATATGTCCAAAAATATGGCGGTTCCGCTTTTTGAATATCAGGATCAGTCGGACTGGATGCAGTTTGCGAATGCTTAATAATCGTAATAATTTCTTGAGGAAAGGAGTGACCGCAGCTGTTACTCCTTTCTTTTTAAGGTGAATACCGTAATCTCGGGACGTACATTCCATCGTAAGCGTATGGAATGTCCTAACCCTTTGTTGATATAAAGGGTTCTTCCATTGGTAAGATGTTTTAATCCTTCATCGTACCTCTTATTTTCTACGGGCAATCTTGTTGCTTTCTGAAAAGGAAATCTTACCTGTCCACCATGTGTATGCCCTGAAAGTATCCACCCGTCGTAATCATCCCAAATGTCAAGGTCACAGACATCCGGATTGTGGCACAAGACAAGATTTGCCATATCTTTATGGTATTTGTCCATCGCTACTTTGGGGTAGAAGTTTCGTCCCCAGTAGTCGTCGATGCCAATGACATTTAGGCCCTGAATGTGGAGGCTGTCATTTCGCAAGACGGTGATGGCATGTTTCTTTAGCAGAGCAACCAAAGAATCTGCTCTTCGTGCGTTGCGTGCTAGAATCCCGTAGTCATGATTCCCCAAGATTGCTACGGTAGCCAGTTTGCCACGTGCAGCATGTTGCAAAGCTTTTTCAAGTTGGTCGAAGGGGGCTTGGTTGACGCGTACGGGGCTTATGAAATCTCCGGTATAGACCATGATGTCGGGCCCGAAAGCGTTGATTTTTTCGAATTGGCGGATAATATAGTCTTCATCTACCGTTTCGCCGATGTGAATGTCGGACACTTGGACGACAGTCTTATCGATAAGGGCAGAGGGGAGGTTTTTTATGGGCATATCCAGGTGGTTCCATTCAACCCAGCGGGGTTCTATACGCCAAATATAGAAGAAGAGTAGTATAGCTCCCAAGATGATGGTTTCCAGACTATGAATTATGAGCTTGAGGTATTTCAACGGCCGTCCTAAAAGTTTTTATTCAATTTAACGAAATATTGTATTAAATTAGATGAATACATCTCTTAATCTGCTACAAAATTAAACCTAATTTCATTAAAGGAAATGTTAAAAATTTCAAAGAATTGGGAGTTGACGGCCTATCAGTTGAAGATGATAGCGCTCATTTCCATGTTATTGGATCATGTAGCACGAATATTTTTACCACATTTGTATATTTTGAAAATGGTAGGGCGACTGGCATTCGTCCTTTATTCTTTTTTATTGGTGGAAGGGTTTGTGCATAGCAAGAATTTAAAGCAATATTTTATACGGCTGTTAGTTTTTGCGGTGCTGTCTGAAATTCCTTTCGATTTAGCGTTTTATGGGACTTGGCTGGAAGCCTCGCATCAAAACGTATTCTTTTCCTTAAGTGCAGGACTACTGTCTTTGTTTGTTGTCAGTTCAAAGAAGCTGGCATCGGATCTTAAGGTATTATATGTAGTCGGTTTGGTGACTTTATGTAATATACTACGCTTTGACTACTATTATCTTGGAGTGTTTCAGGTGTTGTGTTTTTATGCATATCGGTCGAGTGTGGTGAAGAAGTTTTTGACGGTAGGCATTCTGAATGTATTCTATATGTTCAGGATATCTATTCAATCTGTTGCTGTTGTAGGGTTTCTGCCTATATATCTGTACAACGGTAAAGAAGGAAAGAAGACAGGGCTTCTATACTATACTTATTATCCTTTACATTTGCTTATATATTGGGTTATCCGAAGATTCCTTATTTAGGTGTATGACCTTGGACGGGAAGCGTTCTATGTATTGCAGAACCAATGCATTCATATAGTAGTTGCTAATACATTTCTCTTCTGCCTTTACCAGATCTTCATAGTTGCTGACTTGAGTTTCTATATCAAAATATCCGAAAGCATACAGGGTGTTATTTTTGAAGAGGATGTACGACTTTTCGTTAAGATGTCTTCCCTGATCGATGATGATAAATGAGCTGGCCTGTTCACGAACCTTTTCCAAAGCTCTTTCTACTTTATTGTTGTGGCTTTGCACATCAGGATAGTCTTCAGCTTTGTACCGAGGTTTGAATTCGTTGCTGACACTGTAGAAGAAACAAAGCTTATGGTCGATTTCAAATTCGTTCATCAGTTGGAGAAGAAGCTGGTTTGCTTCGTATGGACGTTCAAAATGCTGTATGGCCTTAGCGTGCTTATCGTAGGGTGATACCACCAAACGGATATAGTTGCGTTGATCGGTATAGTGTATTAGGGAAAACTTGGGTTCATACTTTTTCAACGCTCTGTTATGTTCGGGCCAATGCTGTTTGATAAGTTTACATTCGGTAAGCAACGACATTAGCTCTGTTCCTGTCTCTAGGAAGTCGATATGGTGAATTTCGTTGATGAAAGCTTGGCGTCGTGGGCTGCCGTTGATACCCGTAAAATGACTTAACACTCTTTTTTGAATGTTGACGGCCTTGCCTACATAGATGATTTTGCCCGATTTGTTCCTAAACAGGTATACACCAGTAGTATCAGGAAGTTTGAGAAAATCTTCTTCGTTGATATGAGTAGGCAGGCGATGTTCTTTAGTTTTTTTGAGGGTGTTTTCGATAATGTGCTCCTTGTCCTTTTGTAGGAGGAATTCGAAAAGCTTTACTGTAGCTTCAGCATCTCCTGTTGCACGGTGTCTGTCGCGGATTGGAATTCCTAAGTTTTGGCACAGCTTGCCAAGACTGTAAGAAGCTTGATTAGGGATAATCTTTCGTGCCAGACGTACCGTACACAGTTTTGGAACGCGCCACACATAGCCACATCTTTTGAACTCTTCTGCTAGGAAGGAATAATCGAAATTGACATTATGAGCTACAAAAACACGTTTTTGAAGCAGCCTAAAGATTTCTGCTGCTACCTCATCAAAAGAAGGTGCTTCTGTCACCATTTCGTTGGTAATTCCCGTTAATGCTTCTATATGTAAGGGAATGGGGAGCTGAGGGTTTATAAGGGTGTGGTAACGTTCCAGAATATGCTTTCCGTTGTGGATAAAAACCGCTATTTCGGTGATTTTATTTCCCGCAGCATAGGATCCTGTAGTTTCAATATCTACAATGGCATATTCCATAATTCAAAGTTAAGAAGTATTTTCCGTTATAGTACGATTAGTAGCACGGAAGATATCACCACAAGAGCGATAATGACATGGCGGAAAGTGCTTTCCGGCATCTTTTTGAGGATTTTTATTCCTATAAATCCGCCTAATAGAATAAAAGGAATAGCCAAGATATTGAGAACAATGCCGGACCAAGTGAGGTTGTGCCATACGAACGCTTGCAGGGGAACCTTCGTCAAGTTGAGAATGAAGATAAACCATGCCGACGTGGCGGTGAAGGTAATTTTGTCCAGTCGTTTGGAGAGCATGTATACGGAGAGCGCCGGTCCGGCCGCATTTCCTATCATGGTGGAGAAGCCTAGAACAAATCCAAAGATGGGGGCGTACCACTTTCTGGATGTGAGAGCTTTCTGTTGTTCTATGTTTGAACGTTCCACGAAGATCATAATGCCCACTCCCAAAAGAAGGCACATACCCATGCACGTTTTGAAGGTGCTGTCGTCTATAAAGTTGCCCAACAGCAGGCCGGAGAGCAAACCTATAAGTGCTAGAGGAAGAAGTTTTCTGACTTCATTCCATAGAAATGCTTTTCTATAATAGATAACTGCTACTAAATCAGCAAAGCATAGCAGAATAAGAACAATGCCTGTAGAAAACTTGGCGCCGAATAGCAATGCAAAGAGAGGTACGGTAAGTGTTCCTATATTTTGAATCCCTGTCTTGGAGATGCCGATAAGCATGGCGCAAAAGAAATACAGAGTCCAACCATATGGAGAAGAAATCAGTTGAAATGTTTCCTGCATGTCAGTCATTTAATATTTCGAGTACTTTGTCTACGGTAATTTCTGAATAGTCGTGGATATAATAATCGCAGCGGGGAAGCTGTTCTTTGCGGTGTGTGCTCAATACCGCTATAACCTTCATTCCTGCATTCAATCCTGCCGTGATGCCGGAAGCAGAATCTTCAAATACTAAACAGCGGGAAGGAGGTACGCCTATTCGTTCTGCCGACTGCAGATAAACTTCAGGATGCGGTTTGTGAAGCTTTACGTCTTCGCTACTCATCAAGGACTCCATCTTAGAGCGTATGCCTAAGGCATCTACAATTAAATCCATATTGGCGCGCGGAGCAGATGTGCATACCGCCGTACGGAAGTTGTGTTTCTTGAGGTCCTCCAAGAAACGGTCAAACTGTGGGATGCAGGCTACCTGATCTTTATAAATATCTCTAAAGAGTTGTTCCTTTTCGAATTCAAGACGGATAAATTCTTCTCCCGACACAGGCCTTTGGAAGAAATGTGACATAATATGACTATTATGTTTGCCATGGACGTGATCTTCAAAATCTTGTTCTGTATAGCTGATGTTGTGACGTTGGAAAAATGCTTCAAAAGCTTTGACATGATAAGGATTGGTATTGCAGATTACACCATCCATGTCGAAAAGTACGGCATATTGATTCATAAGGGCAAATATAGGCATATATTTACCCTTATGGGACAAAGTATCTATTTATTTGATTGATTGAGCATGGCATAGGCTTGTTCAATATATTGGTAGAAAGCTCCTTGGGGATTGGACATTCCTTTTTTGTCGTTTTGATGACCTAGACGTACTATGATTAATTTGTCTTCCGGTATACTGATTACATATTGCCCTAGGTGCCCGTTCATCGTGATAGTCTTCTTGCCTTTGAACTCTCCAATCCACCATCCATATCCATATTCGGGTGAGTCGTCTGCAGCAGGAACGATAGATTGTTTTATGTAGGTAGAGTCGAGTAGCTGCTTCCCATTCCAACGGCCTAGGTGGCTGTAAAGCTTACCGAAACGCGCGAAATCTTTGGCGTTGCTGGCAATACAACAATAGGCTTTTTCTATACCGTCTTTAGGAGAATACTGCCATAAGGCGTCCACTTCAGCACCCATAGGCTTCCAAAAATGCTCGGATAGGAAATCTGAGAGCGTGGTAGGGAGGGCTTTAGACAAGACCATTGCCAGCAATTGGGTGTCTCCACTCTGGTACTTGAACTGCCGGTCAGGAGGGGATGCTATAGGAAGTTCAAGCATAGCTTTGCTTAAGTTGTTGTAGAAGTAGGCTTTTGTGGTGATAGAAAAAGGCGAATAATATCTTTCATCCCACAGTAATCCCGAACGCATGGTTACCAAGTCACGTATGGTAAGTTCATCCGCATATGGACCTTTCAGATCAGGAATGTATTTTTTTACCTTTTCATTGATGTCTCGGATATATCCTAGCTCTAAGGCCTTACCCAACAAGGCCGCGGTGATACTTTTGGCCATAGAGAAGGAGTTGGATAAAGACTTGTCGTCATAGCCATGGTAATACTTTTCGAACCAAAGACTATCATGGCGTATGATAAGATAAGCTACAGATTGGTTAGCCTTATGTATGGAATCCAAAACGGGAGTTACAGAAGCGGTATTGTAAGAGGTCGATTTAGGCCAAGGCTGTGCCTCGCCTTTACTTATTATCCTATTATCGAAATATTTGTAATCCTCCAAGAACGCCGTCTTATGGCCAGTAAGGTAGGTCACTCGAACAGCTTTCAGGATATAAGCGTTATCCGTGATGAGTAACCCTACTATAAGTAATAATAGCAGTCCACTAAGGATGCCCAAAAACCATTTTAATATTTTGACAAGCATAACTTAAGTTTATTGTGTGTTATTAAAGATACATAACAATGTCGTAAAAACCATTTGCTCCATACTTTATGTTTTGATTTTTGAAATTAGTTTAATATATTTATGATATCAAAATGATATCAATTATAAAATGAATTATGGAAAGGATAGTTAAACCAACATCAGGAATTTTAGCTTTATTGGTTGCGATAGTTTTTTTGGGACTTTCGGTATATTCGGTGGTATTAGCGATAGGTAGCGATAATCCGTTTATGTTTTTGGTCGCGATACTGTTTTTCTTAGTTAGTTTTTTCATTTTCAAAGGCGTTTTGATTGTCCAACCCAATCATTCGAGGGTATTAAATTTCTTTGGGAAATATGTGGGGACCATTAAAGACAACGGATTGTTTTTTGTCAATCCATTGTATTCGGCTACGAAGATGTCTTTGCGTTCGGAAAACCTGCAAGGGCAGACTTTGAAAGTCAATGACAAGATGGGTAATCCTATAGAGATTGCTGCTGTAATTGTTTGGAAAATTGGAGATACGTACAAAGCGGCGTATGAAGTGGAGCGAGTTTACGATTATGTGCGTGCGCAGTCGGAAGCGGCCGTGCGTCATCTGGCGGTAAGTTTTGCCTATGATGATTTGGAGGATGATTCGGGGGAGATTACTTTACGTAACGGGGGAGAGGAAGTAAATCATATCTTGGAAAAGGAGCTTACGGAGCGTTTGTCAAAAGCAGGCGTCATTGTGGAAGAGGCTAGGATAAGCCACTTGGCCTACGCACCAGAGATTGCAGGGGCCATGTTGCAGAGACAGCAGGCGGCAGCGATCGTGGCTGCTCGTGCCAAAATTGTGGATGGTGCTGTTGGTATGGTGGAAATGGCATTGAAGAAACTTTCGGAAGATAATATCGTAGAACTGGACGATGAACGTAAGGCGGCTATGGTTAGCAACCTTATGGTAGTCCTATGTGGAGAGAAGGCGGCTCAGCCTGTGGTCAATGCTGGTACATTGTATTAATTTGCTTCGGCAACTTCTAAAGCTATGGTATGAAGAAGAAAAGTTTTGTGGTAAGGATTGATGAGGAGACCTATAAGCTGCTCGAAAAATGGGCACAGGATGAATTTCGAAGTGTCAATGGACAGATTGAATACCTGCTCCATGAGGCTTTGGTCAAGAGTAAGCGCAAGAAACCATCAAAAGAAGAATAGAAAAGAGGTAGATACACTGCCTCTTTTCTTGTTTTAAATATTTTTCTAATCGGACAAAATAAATTACGCAGATAATTTTGGAATATTCAATCCTCTTCCTGTATTAGTGTATTATTTAAATAGTACACTAGTGTGATAGCTATCCAAAACTTAAATTTTAGTTATAAAAAGAACAAGCCCATTTTTAGAAATCTCAATCTACACCTCCATGCTGGACATATTTATGGCTTGTTGGGGAAGAATGGTGCAGGAAAATCAACTCTTCTTAAAAATATGGTGGGCTTAATATATTCAGACTCGGGTGGGATAAGAATTCTAGGGGAAGATGTAAAGCAAAGGAATCCTTCTTTACTCCGGGAGATATGCTTCATTCAAGAAGAGCTTTACCTGCCGAATGTCTCGGTGGAAGACTTTATTAAAGCAACTGCTTGTTTTTATCCAAACTTTGATAAGGAATATTTTTATGAGCTTTTTCGCGAATTTCATATCCCTACAAATCAAAAGCTAGGGGGGATGAGTTATGGTCAGAAGAAGAAATTTGTGATAGCCTTTGGTCTTGCTACTAATACAAAAATAGTGGTAATGGATGAACCTACTAATGGTTTGGATATTCCATCCAAAGCACAGTTTCGAAAAATATTAGCAGGGGCAATGCATGCTGACCGTGTCTTTATTATCTCTACACATCAAGTCCGGGATTTGGAAAATCTTATAGATGCTGTAATTGTGTTGGATCAACATCAAATAGTCTTAAATGAATCTATAGAAAGCATCAGTAATTGTCTACATTTTAAGAGAGTATTGGATTTGACTCCCGATATTCTTTATGCCGAAAAAGGGATAGGTGGTTATAATGCAATTTCTTCAAATGTGGATTATGAAGATTCAAGAGTCGACCTTGAACTGTTATTTAATGCTACGATTGAAAAAGGAGAAAATATTACGAAACAATTTATAAAAGCGAGACATGAATAATACATTTGATATAAACCGTTTTTTTAAGCTGATCAGAAGGCATTGGCTGTCGAATGGCAAAGAGTATATTCTTATGGTAGCGGCTTTGCTTGCTATTTTACTTTATTTCTATGGAAATTTTGCCTATAAAGTTTTCTATAACCCGGATAATATTGATTTAGAAGTCATCTACAGAGAGTTTCGCGGTAAGCGCGTAACGGTTTTTATTATTTTGGGAGCTTTGTATATGACCTATATCGCTAGTTCTAGTTTTAAAATGTATGGAATGCCTTCAAGTGTAATCCAAGAAATCATGTTGCCAGCCTCCCAGTTGGAGAAGTTTTTAAGTGCTTGGCTATTTTCCTTTGTGTTGGCATTTGTCTTTTATCTAGCCTTATTTTTCCTGATAGATTTATCTTTTATGTCCTATATCAGGACGCATTTCACTTCAGAGTATATTGTTTATTGGGGTGATCAGAAGATTGTGGTGGATAATTTAGCATATTTCTCGACAGTTATTATGGACGAAAGTGTAGGGCTGCAATATTGGTATACGATAGCGGTAGTGTTGAATGCTTTTTTCCTATTGGGAGGCATATTTTTTTCTAGGCTACAGTTTATTAAGTCTATAATTTCTTTTGCTATATATCTAGCGGTTTTCGTTTTACTATTTTATTTTATTCAGCGTTTTATGTTTGATGGAAAGGTGTGGTTAGGTCATACAGCGGTAGAAAATCCTGTTTTAATATCGTCTATTTTAGGGTGGTTATTAAGTATATCTTTATGGATAATTACCTTTGTTCGTTTAAAAGAGAAGGAGGCATAGTATGGATTTTAATCCCAATCGTGCGATATATCTGCAAATAGCAGATCATATTTGCGAACATATTCTGATAGGTACTTGGCCGGTGGAGACCAAAATTCCGTCGGTGCGAGAATTAGCAATTGAATTGGGGGTTAATCCTAATACAGTCATGCGTACTTATGATCTTTTGCAGCAGCACGGTATCATCGTGAATAAACGAGGGATAGGTTTCTTTGTGCCGGTAGATTCATTTTCACAGATCAAAAAATATAAGAGAGCCATATTTATGGAAGAAGATCTTCCGCAGCTATTCAAGAATCTCTATTTATTGGATATCAGTTTAGAAGAGCTGAAACAAAAATATGAGGCTTATGTATTAACCCATTACAAATCGAATTAAAATGAAATTAAGCAATAAATTACTAATTGGACTTAGCTTATTGGTCTATATTGTTCCTCTGTCGGCGTACATCTCGACTCGAAGCGGCGGCATAGATTCTAAAGAGTTTTATGAAAAAGTGAACCAAGAGTCAAGATCTTTTAATACACCATCAAAACTTCTAAGACCAGAGAAAGTTAAACCTTTCGAAAATATTCAGCTCATAGGGGATGAGCGTATAGAGCTATATCTCGTTAAGGATGATGTATATGGTATTAAGCTTGTCGACAACAAGAAAAATACAACAAAGGTAAGCTATGGAGCAAATGAAGAATTAATAATACATGTCAATTCTGCTTCTTATTTAGCGAATCAGATCTTTATCTATGCGCCGAGTTTTCATGAAATTACGCTTAATGGTATAAGCTTGGACAATTTTGTCGTGGATCAAGATTCTATTAGCTTAAATGTAATAAGAGGAACTAACAGTTTTGCTCTTGGCAATGAAAGATTGAAATTCGTCAAAGCAAATTTCACCAAATCAAAGGTGAATTTGAAACTAGGTAAGGGGCTGCAGCATTTGGATTTAAGACTTAAAGATGCCGCCGTAGTTTCCAATATAAGTAATTTGAACCATTTCTTGCTAACGACGGCTAATTCCTCTTACAGCATGGGAAAACCGGAGAAAGAAAAAGCTCCATCATCTATTAATCCGCTATTGATTAAATATTTTTCAATCCATACGGAAGGAAGCAGTAATATATGGTTCCCTGAAAAAGTGAATATCGAAAATATAGAAGGGAGTTTGTCGGATAGCACTTTTATCCATCTGCCTATCACTTCTCTTAGAAAGTTGATAAAGTAATTTAGAGATCATCTTACATTAGAAAAGCGCCTATATAATTGGCGCTTTTTTATTAATCATTTCTTAAGAATTCTTTGTCTTCATCCGATAGCTCGTCCATGGCATTATAGGAGGAAGGATTTTCTTCCATCATAACAGGGGGCTGATATACGGGATTGGTAATACCGTATTCTTTCGGGTGCTTGTTTTTACGTCGAAACAGGATTCCGCCGGTTATCACGCCCAAAAGATAGAACACGCCGAGGATGATAAGCTTGGATGTCCGTATTTCGCCAAAGAGCCAGAAGGAGCTTTCTTCTTTATTATTGAAGAAAATGATGGCCGCTACAGCCAATAGGAGGGCAATGATGATATTTTTGGGTTTCATGTAAATGCTAATACGGTATTGATTTAGCACAAACATAACAAAAAAGGAGATAACGTATCGTTATCTCCTTTATATTTTGAATGAATAAATAATTATTCAGCTACAACTTCGAAAGGAACTTGAACTTTCACTTCTTTGTGTAAGTTTAAGTTAGCTACGTATTCACCTAGAGTTTTAGGTTCTTCTTCGAAAGTGATACGACGACGGTCAACCTCAAAACCTTGAGCTTTCAACGCCTCAGCAATTTGGATGCTGTTTACTTTACCGAAGATTTTACCTGTCTCACCTGCTTTAGCGCCGATAGTCAACTTAACGTTTTCTAATTTAGCAGCTAATTCCAACGCATCTTTCTTAATCTTCTCTTGTTTGAACTGAGCTTGTCTGATGTTCTCAGCCAATACTTTTTTAGCTGATGGAGTAGCTAAAATTGCCAATCCTTGAGGAATTAAGTAGTTACGGCCGTAACCAGGTTTTACTACTACGATATCGTCTTTCTCACCAAGGTGCTTAACATCTTGTTTTAATATAATTTCCATTTATCGTATCCTCCTTATTTTAATGAATCAGTTACGTAAGGTAATAAGCCGATGATACGAGCACGTTTCACCGCTTGAGCTACTTTACGTTGGAATTTCAATGATGTACCCGTAATACGACGAGGTAAGATTTTACCTTGCTCGTTTACAAATTTCAACAAGAAGTTAGCATCTTTATAATCGATATATTTGATACCATTCTTTTTGAAACGACAATATTTTTTACGGTTGTCCTCTACTTTAGGAGCAGTCACGTATTGAATGTTTTCGTTTGCCATTAGTTTGCTACCTCCTCAGTTTTAGTTTCAGCTTTCTTGTTGAATGCACCGCTACGTTTTTTCTCATTGTACGCAACAGCGTGTTTGTCAAGAGCAACGGTCAAGAAACGCATTACGCGCTCATCACGTTTGTATTCAACCTCTAATTTTTTGATTAATTCACCTGGAGCCTTGAATTCTGTTAAGTGATAGAATCCAGTTGTTTTTTTCTGGATTGGATACGCTAATTTTTTCAAACCCCAATTATCTTCTGCGATAATTTCGGCTCCGCCTTCAGTCAAGATGTTTCTGAATTTAGCAATAACTTCTTTTGCTGCATCTTCTGAAAGCAACGGGGTAAGAATGATTACAGATTCGTACTGTCGCATTGTTACTGTTACTAATTAATGTTAATTAAATAAAAATTCCGCACTCTTACGGAAGTGCAAAAGTACATAAAAAAAATGGTTTGTCAAATGCTTTATTCTTATTTTCAATTTTTTTCTATAAATCGGAAAGATCTGTCTATCAAACCTAAGCCAAACCATCGTGCAAAATTCAAAAGACTTATAGGCGTAATATCTTTGGGATTACTATTTTTGTTTATGACGCTGATTGAACACCTCAAAAGTTTTTATCATATAGACGACGATTTGGAAATATTCTTTGATTCAATTAGTGAAACAAAAGAATATGCCAAGGGAGATTTTATTTTCGAGCCAGACAGCTATTTAAAGCATATCTACTTCATCGAATCCGGCTTCACCAGAGTTTTTTATTATAAAAACACGAAGGATGTTACCCACTATTTTTTCGGGGAGAACACGTTCAGCACGGGGATTGAAAGCGTATTTTATGAGAAGCCAAGTTTTTTCGGGTTTCAAGCTTTAACCCATTCGCGTATTACTTTGCTTCCTTTTGCTCCTATCCGTGAGATGTCTAATACAAGCATTACGATGAATCATATTATCGAAAAGATTTTGTTAGACAATTTAATTGCTTTTTCTAAGAGATTTTACAAAAGTCAGTTTGAGACGGCGCAAGAACGCTATGCAACCTTGTTGAAAGAAAATCCTCAGCTGCTACAGAATGCCTCATTAGGTCATATAGCATCTTATCTTGGCGTCTCGCAGCAGACATTGTCCGTCATTCGTGGGATGATATGATAAGATAAGACATCATAGCAATCCATTCTCCCGACAGAGAATGGATTTTTTATTTTATAAAGAGTAATTAAGAACTGATAAAATTTGCTAAATTGATATTAATAAACATTAAGACATAATGTTTGTAGATTAGGCTGCATCTATAGATATTTTATTTTTTTAAGATATCTGAAAATTATTAACCTTTAAAAGCTGCAATTTTGCTCCTGTCCAAAACAACGGAAACAATATGAAAAGAGTTTTCATTTATCCTGCTTTAGCACTTGTCGGCATACTATGGGGACAATATGGTAAAGCACAAGAAACGTTAAAGCCATTCCGGAACAGCATTGAGAAGGCTGTCCTACACAATAAAAGTATTCAGAACGCCTTGCTGGAAAATCAAAAGGTGGCATTGGATCGTGAAGAAGTAAAAGGTAAGTTTCTCCCCAATGTGTCTTTGAACGCTTTGTATGGCTATGTAAATACGGGAGTGGATGTGGATTTACCCACACAACAGCTGCCCATAACCGGAATTAATCTTTTTGAAGGCACCACAAAAGGAAATCTCTCTACCCAGGCAGTCGTATCCGGCGTTACAGCTACTCAAGTTATCTTCAGCGGGTTACAGATTACCAACGGTCAGAAAGCCTTAGAACAAAAGTACAAGGCCCAGATGCTGATGACGGAAGCCGGCTACGATGCCATAGCTCAAGAAATCATCACTTCTTTTGATCAGCTCATGCTTTTGAAGGAGGTGGATGTGCTTATCACTGATTCCGAAAAGCGACTCAATAAAGAGCATCAGAAGGTTGTTAAGGCTATCGAAAACGGTTTTGCAATACCTTATGACCGTGACAAGATCAAATTGGCCATGTTGGAGTTGGAAAGTAAAAGGGCGGAAGTGCAAAGCAACAGAGATCTGTTGTATTTCAAGCTGGAAGAGCTTACAGGACTGCCGAAAGAAGAGCTGCTACAGGTAAGCTATAGATTGGAAGAGATCGTGCTAGAGGATGATGCCATGGCGATGAACCGCAAAGAGCTGCAAGCTTTGGAAGCTTCGCAGAAAGCTTATGAATATGTGTTGAAAAAGGAGAAAGGAGCAATGTTGCCAAAAGTTTTTGCCTTTGGTAATGTTTCCTATCTGAATGCTTTTCATACCCAGACAACCATTAAAGATGTAGGTCCACTGGGTGACGTACAGCTCAAATCCAATCATCTTCAGTTGGCTCCCACCTATGCTGTAGGAGTAGGCTTAAGGTGGAATATTCTTGAAGGTAAAACCCATAAGACATCCATAGAAAAGGCAAAGCTGGATTTGAAAATCAATGAGAACAAACTGGAGGACACCAGAGAAAAGCTCAGTTTGTTGCAAAGAAAGGCCAAAGCAGACTACGATTTAGCTCTCAAGAAAATCGGGGTCAGCAGGCAACAGATGACAATAGCACAGAATAATCTACACTTAGCTTCCCGTCAATTTGAGGAAGGCTTACAGGATGTTACAGAACGTCTTGAGGCAGAAAACGAGTTTTATAAACAATCACTAAACTATTATAATCAAGTTTTGAGCCAGCGAATAGCTGCTACGGAGTTGTTAAAAGCAAACGGAAACTTATATCAAACCATTGTAAGATAATCATGAAAAACATAGCATATATATTGGGAATAGCTTTGTTGGCACAGGCTTGTTCCAATCACACAGAGCAAACCAAAGGTTTAGAGGGCAAGATAGAAAGAGATCAGCTGTCGGTGACAACCAAGATTCCGGGGAAGATTCAAAAAATCCTTGTCGAGGAAGGGCAACTTGTCCACAAAGGTGATACATTGATTATACTTGAACTTCCAGAAGTAGATGCTAAGGCTATTCAGGCGCAAGGTGCTTTGGAAGCTGCTCAGGCACAATACGAGATGGCTGTGAAAGGTGCTACGGACGGTCAGCTTCAACAGTTGAGGGCTAAAGTGGACGGATTGAAAGAGCAATATGAGTATGCGCAAAAGTCGTTGGATCGTATGCGCAACCTGTTGGCCGACTCTTTGGTGTCGCAGCAGAAGTATGATGAGGTGTACGCCAAATACCATGGTGCCAAAAATCAATATTTGGCGGCACAGGCAGAGCTGGCCGATGTTCTCAAAGGAGCACGTATTGAGCAGCAGAAGATGGCCTTAGGACAGAAGGAAAGAGCTTTGGGAGCAGTGACGGAGGTCAATGTAGCAGCACAGGAACGTTATATTATTGCTCCGCAAGACATGTCTGTGGAAACCATAAACCTTAAGGTCGGGGAGCTGGCCTTGGCGGGATATAGCCTGATATCCGGTTACATCACCGATGGAACCTATTTCAGAGTTACAGTACCTGAGAGTAAGATGAAAGATTTTCAGAAAGGTGCTGTAAAGACGCTGCGTATCCCTTATTTGGGCGACAAGAAAGTAGAGGCAAAGATAGAGACAATCAAAGCTTTATCTTCGTATGCAAACATCAGCACAGCATATCCTGATTTCGAACAACAGGAAGCAGTCTTTGAAATACGTATGAAGCCTGTCAACGCTGCGGAGGCAAAAGAGCTTCTTACCAAAGCTAGTTTTATTGTGAAAGAAAATTAAGAAAGGCTAATCATGAAAAGCTTTTGGGAGTTAGTTAAAAGGGAATTTCATCTGTTCTTCCAGAATAAGGTACTTATGGTGCTTTTTCTAGGGGCGCCGATAATGTATGGTATTTTGGTAGGATCGGTATATAAGAAAGGGTCGGTGACTAACCTGCCTATTGTGGTGGTGGATGAAGACCAATCGCCTCTATCTAAGCAGCTGATAGATATGTTCAATGACAATGAAGTCATTTATGTGGCTTCCATCCTGCCGGACAATTTTAAGGCTCACGAAGAGGCTATGCGCAAAGAAGCTACGGTGGTGGTGCAGATACCCCGAAATTTTTCTTCGAACATCAACTATAACCGGCCTACGGAAGTGACCCTGTTTGTCAACACTTCCAACACGTTGACCTCTAATTATGCCATGATGGCTGCCAATGTATGTGTGGCTACGATGAAGGCAGGGATTCAGATAAAAAGTCTGGAGAAAAAAGGTGTGCCCGAATATGTGGCTACACAACAATATGAACCTTTCAAGACGACAATCATACGTCAGAACTTTAAATCCGGCAACTATCTATATTTCATGCTTCCGGGGGTATTGCTGACTGTGTTTCAGCAGGTGTTAATGTTGGGGTTGGCATTGAGTTTTGCTTCCGAATTCGAAAAAGGCACTTTCGGTACTTTGGTAGACAAGTCATCAAACGTCCTGAAATTACTTTTTGTGAAGCTTACCCCTTATTTGTTGATGTCGGTTCTGATTTACGTGCTGTATTATGGCTATTCTTTGATATACAGAATGCCATTACATATTGAAGGTTTTACCTTTTGGGGAGCATCGCTATTGTTTTTGCTAGCTGTTGGATTCTTGGGAATATTAGTGAGTATAGCTATTCCGACACAGTTACAGGCTACAGAAATACTGATGGTTGTAGCAACCCCATCCTTTATTCTCAGTGGTTTCACGTGGCCGTTGAGTCAAATGCCGGCGTGGGTCGTTGCGTTCGCAAAATGTATTCCACTGACACACTACCTACAGATTTTCAGAACCCTAGTCATTGAACACGGCAAAGCAGAGATGGTAACTTCCTCAATATGGGGATTGACCATAATAGCTGTTGTAACATTTGTGTTGTCTGTTATTTTATTGCAGTGGAAGATAAATAAGGCCAAAAAGCTAAAAGCTGTAGAGGGTTAGGTTTTGAGACTGAATTAGATAGAATAGTTAAATAAGTTTTAAGCTAAATTTTTGATCCTTACAGGGAGGACTTCAGACCTTGTAAGGATTATTATTTTTAATATGCTGTCATACAACTTAGTGTTCTAAATTGTATTTTTGGGACTTTATCATTAAACAAGAACACTATATGAGTCAGACTACGGACAACTCGTTTTCAGCGGAACTAGAAAAGCAGGGAATTGACGGACATATGGTCCTAGGTCATCCTTCGGGACTTTTTGTCTTATTTTTTACCGAGATGTGGGAACGTTTCTCATTCTATGGGATGCGTGTTTTGTTGGTGAACTTTTTGACTACAGCCATCATTGTGGGTAGTCCTTTTTCGGGATGGGGATGGGACCCTGTACAGGCGGGAGCCTTATACGGTACTTATGCCATGTTGTTGTATATCTCTCCGATATTTGGTGGTATTTTGGCTGACAAGTATTTGGGCTATCGCTATGCCGTAGTAATAGGGGCAGCGATAATGACATTGGGACATTTATTTATGGCCTTCAATACACCTCTGTTTCTTTATTTGGGATTGGCGGCATTAGTAATAGGAACGGGTTTTTTTAAACCAAATATGACCTCCATTCTCTCGGAAATGTATAAAGGTTTTCCACAGAAAAAGGACGGAGCATACACTATCTTTTACATGGGTGTAAATGCGGGAGCTTTCTTTGGTATGATGCTCTGCGGTTATCTTGCCGAAAAGATTGGGTGGCACTGGGGCTTCGGCCTTGCTGGAATATTTATGCTTTTGGGGACCTTGCAGTTTTGGTTTGCTAAGCCTATTTTTGGAAAAATTGGCGATCCTCCTACGGCAGAACAAAGAGCTGCAGCGAAGGCACAAAAGTGGGATACTTCCAATCCTGACGACAAGCCTAATCCGTTTACCAAGTTGGATACTTTTCTTATTGTGGTGATGACTTTATTAGGCTTGGGATATGCTTTCAATGACCCGCTGTCGAAAATTGCCAATATTGATATTCTTTCTGTATTTCAGATAGGAGATTATGCCGGACAGTATGTGGCTATCCTTACGGCCTTGGTGTTGTTTATTTTTGTCATCATCTCTCGCTTAATTCGTTATACGAAAGTGGTTCGTGACCGTATGATTGCGGTAATCATCTTTGCTTTTTTTGTGATATTCTTCTGGATGTCTTTCGAGCAAGGAGCTTCTTCGTTAGTATTATTTGCACGTGACTATGTGGATCGCTCGTTGACGGGAAATTCATTGCTCATTTTCAATACGATAAATACTTTACTGACGGTAGTTCCATTGGCTCTTATTACCTATGTAGTATTTAAGTTGACGAAAGCCACTTTTGGCAAGGCACCTTTGTCCAATTGGGTACAGATAATCTGTTTTGCAGCATTATGGGCCATTGCAGGGTGGATGTTGTATAAAGAGTTTACAGCAGAATCTTCTGAGATTACGGTTTCTTGGTTCTCGATCTTAAACTCATTTTTTATCATTTCCTTTGCCAATATGGTTTCGAAGGTTTGGGAGTCTAAGTTCAACCCTCCGGCTTCCGTAAAATATGGCTTGGGATTGATTGTCATGGCTATAGGTTTCGGATTGTTAGCATTTGGAGCTCATGGGTTGCATGCCGGTGTTAAGGTGTCTATGGTATGGCTCGTGTTAGCGTATCTGTTCCACACTTTAGGGGAGCTTTGTCTTTCTCCTGTGGGACTGTCGTATGTGAGCAAGCTGGTTCCGGCGAGGATGATAGCATTTATGTTTGGTATGTGGTACTTGGCCATAGCTATAGGTAATAAGCTGGCAGCAATCTTAGGTGGTCAAATAGAGAATATCACTAAAGAATATTCTTTGAGTACATTCTTCTTGATATTCACTATAGTGCCTGTTGTGGCGGGAGTGATAGTAATACTATTACATCCGTTGGTTAAAAAACTTATGCACGGTGTAAGATAAAGAAACAAAAAGCTCCTAACTTTAGGGGCTTTTTTAATAAATCATATTCATGAATACAAGAATTCAAAGTTTAGAAGAGATTCAGAGTTTTAAGGGCAAATATCCAAAGCAGATTTGGAGTTTGTTTTTCTCTGAAATGTGGGAGCGTTTCTGTTTTTACGGAATGCGTGGTATGTTGGTTTTCTTTATGATCTCCCAACTGAATTTCGAGGAGAAGGAAGCTAACCTTCAATATGGTGCTACCCAAGCGTTTGTATATGCTTTTACCTTTGTGGGTGGGTTGTTTGCCGATAAGATTTTGGGATTTAGGAAGTCTCTTTTTTGGGGAGGAATCCTGATGATATTAGGCTCTATATTTCTGGCTATAGATCCACATACATATTTCTTTTTCGGTTTATCTTTTATCATCATCGGTACGGGTTTTTTCAAGCCAAATATTTCGACGATGGTGGGAGAGCTGTATAAGGAAGGCGATAGCCGACGGGATGCAGGATTTTCGCTTTTTTATGCAGGGATAAATTTGGGAGCCTTTTTGGGGGGATATGTCTGTGTGGCTATTGGTAAAGGTTATATGTTGAATGATGTTATTGCGGAAGCGCATCGTTGGAATATAGCTTTTGGATTGGCTGCGGTAGGTATGTTGGTAAGTCTGATAAACTTTTATTTTACCGAAAGACATCTGGGACCTATAGGCCTTCAGCCGGGACATCCGCAAGCTATCGTAAAGACAAAAGCTTTACCTAAGTGGGCAGAATATCTGGTGTATATAGGAACGTTGGGGGCAATTCCTTTGATACAGCTGATGGTTTCCAAGACCCAATATACGGACTATTTCATGTACACTATTGGTCCCTTGACTTTGCTGTACCTTTTCTATGAGATGACTAAGGTTAGTAAAGAGGAACGTCACAAGCTTATTGCAGCTTTAGTCTTTATCCTCTTTTCCATCATATTTTGGGGGATATACGAGCAGAGTGGAGGTTCATTGAGCATCTTTGCCGCGAAAAACCTTAACGACACTCTATTGGGAGGCTTGCTACATATGGATCCTAACGGGGTGAACAATTCCGGAGGCGCTTTGTTTATTATAGCATTGGCACCATTGTTCGGTATCCTATGGATTTGGCTTTCTAAGCGCAGGTTGGAACCCAATACGATTATAAAATTTGGTTTGGGATTCATCTTTTTAGGCTTAGGCTATTACGTGTTGTTTAGCACACGGTTCTTTGCAGTCGAGGGCATTGCCTCCTTGGATATTTTTACGTTAGCTTTGCTTGTCATCACCTTTGGTGAGTTATGTTTATCGCCAATAGGTCTTTCTATCATGACGAAGCTGTCGCCGGCCAAGCTGCAAGGTATAATGATGGGTATGTGGTTTTTAGCTAGTGCTTATGGCCAGTATGTTGCGGGACTGATAGGAGCTAATATGGCAGAAGCTAAGGAAGGTTCCAGCCTCGTGGAGCAGCTTCTAGTGTATACAGAAAGCTATAAGGATTTGGGACTTTACTCTTTGATTGCAGGGTTGGTGTTAATTGTCATTTCTCCTTGGATTAAGAAGCTGATGCATGGCGTTAATTAGACGGTAAGGAGATTGACTCTTTTGAGAGTAGTATATTTTATTATTTTTGTACCTATAGAGAAAATAGGCGTGGCTGATAGTATTGTAATAATTCCGACCTACAACGAGATCGAAAATATCGAAAATATAATTCGTAAGGTTTTTTCGTTGTCAGTTCCTTTTCATATCCTTGTAGTGGATGATGGATCGCCGGATGGCACGGCAGATGTCGTGAAGCGTCTGATGCAGGAGTTCGAAGGAAAACTGTTTATAGAGGAGAGGAAAGGAAAGTTGGGTTTGGGAACGGCTTATATTCACGGTTTTAAGTGGGCATTGGCAAAAAAATATACGTACATCTTTGAGATGGACGCTGATTTCAGCCACAACCCGGAAGATTTGATACGTCTTCGACAGGCAGTTTTAGATGGAGCCGATATGGCTATAGGTTCACGCTACATAAAGGGGGTGAATGTGGTAAACTGGCCTATGAGCAGGGTCCTTATGTCTTACTTTGCTTCGGTATATGTACGTATGATCATGCGTATCAAGATACAGGACGCTACAGCCGGTTTTGTGTGTTTTCACCGAAAAGTGTTGGAGACTATTCGTCTGGAAGATATCCGCTTTGTAGGGTATGCCTTTCAGATAGAGATGAAGTTCAAGACCATAAAATATGGCTTTAGTGTGGTAGAGGTGCCCATTATCTTCACCGATAGGACATTGGGAGAGTCCAAGATGAGCACCCGAATTTTCCGGGAGGCATTCTTTGGTGTGATACAGTTGAAGTTGGAATCATTATTTAAAAAATATAACTGATGAACGAGAATCTCGATCCGAATCCAGAAAGACTTAGTCCTACCGATAGGGAGATGGAGCGAGTGTTGCGCCCTCAATCTTTTGAAGACTTCACAGGGCAGGAGAAAATTTTGGAAAACCTGTCTATTTTTGTGAAGGCGGCCAAATTGAGGGGAGAAGCCTTGGATCATGTGCTGTTGCATGGTCCTCCAGGATTAGGGAAAACGACTCTATCCCATATCATTGCTAATGAGATGGGAGTAGGGATTAAGGTTACTTCCGGCCCCGTGTTGGACAAGCCTGGAGATCTAGCCGGTTTACTTACCAATCTGGAAGAGGGAGATATTCTTTTTATTGACGAGATACACCGTCTTTCTCCTGTAGTGGAAGAATATTTGTATTCTGCTATGGAGGACTTCAAGATAGATATCATGTTGGAGACGGGACCTAATGCCCGTTCGGTGCAGATATCATTAAATCCTTTTACATTGGTGGGAGCCACCACGCGTTCAGGACTGTTGACATCTCCGCTTCGTGCTCGCTTCGGAATCAATGCCCGTTTGCAGTATTATGATGCCAAGCTGCTGACCACGATAGTGATGCGGTCGGCTCATATTTTGGGATGTAGCATTAGTGAGGAGGGAGCCTATGAGATTGCTCGAAGAAGTCGTGGTACACCGCGTATTGCCAATGCATTGTTGCGTAGGACAAGAGATTTTGCGCAAATCAAAGGCAACGGAAACATTGATAAAGCTATTGCCCAATATGCTTTAAATGCTTTAAATGTTGATGAAAATGGATTGGATGAGATGGATAACCGTATTTTGTCAACAATTATTGATAAATTTAAGGGCGGACCCGTGGGTTTGAAAACTATAGCTACGGCAGTAGGAGAGGATGAAGGTACCATTGAAGAAGTGTATGAACCCTTTTTAATACAGGAAGGATACATTATGCGAACTTCTAGAGGGCGAGAGTGTACGGAGTTAGCATACAGACACCTAGGAAAAATAAACTATAATAAAGGAACTACATTGTTTTAGTTCATTTTGATACGACTATGAGATTATTTATTGCGTTTTTGCTTACTACGTTAAGTTTGACATCAGTTGCTCAGTCTTACTGTCCTCCGTTGTATGGAAAATTAGGGAATGTCAGTAGATATCATATTACGGCAGGTTATGGTTTAACAAAATTATATGGTGATATCCAAGAGAATGTGGGAACAGGATCTGCAGCCTATCTTCAATTTGATTATTTGCTAAAGAAAGGACTGTTGATAGGCATTGAGGGACGATTTGGTTCTTTAATTACTGACAGTGAACGTTATGGAGAAAATAGACATTCCAGAAATGAATTTAAATCTTTTGGATTTGTATTTACTTTTCATCCTGTAGCTTTTTTTAATGGTGAAAGTTATACCGTCCCTAGTTTGATGGGAACTATGGCCGAAGCATTGTTTGTCGATTTTGGATGGCATAGGTTAAGTAATCATTATCAAGATATATATAGAAATCCGGCTGCTCCAGATTCGTATGGACCAATAGACAGTTATGATGAGAATGGGGCCCCTATTTTTAGCACCAAAAGCAAATCAACTGTGTTCCCATCATTGTCTTTCGGTTTTGCTATACCATTGAATAAAGGCTATAATATAAAAGGACGCTATATAAGTATAGTGCCTAAAATGCAATTAAATTTTGGGGTAGATGATAAAATTGATGGATATACACCCTATGGATGGAATGGACGACCAAATGATTCAAAAGGGGATATGTATAATTACTATTCTTTAGGAGTTAGATATTCGTTTTAATTTTTTATAGATACTTTTACTGCGGCTTACAAGTGCAGCGGATTGATTTTTTTCAATATCTAGCTGCATTTTGTTTTTTAACTCATCTATTAGCCAATAGTGTTTTACGGATAGATAATATAGAATATCGTAGCCATTGCAACGTACGGCTATAGGACATTCCGAATCTTCCAATATGTCGTATGTTTTGTTTATAATCATTTCCTCTTGCTCTTGGGTCAAAGGGTAATTTAGCGATAAGAGCTCCATGATAAGTTTGGTGATGCTTCTTAGGGCGCTCCAGTTGCTATTTTTTAGAAACGCTTCTATCGAAGGTGTGGCATAACTTAGAAGCAACTTCTTTTCAGACAAAAGAATATGTTCCAAAGCCCAGCTGGCTTTGAAACATATTCGTGCATCTTCAACTCTATTTGCCAACTCAAACAGGTCGTTTATAGTGGCGACCTTAAGCACTTCTTGTTTTAGAGAAGCGGCACTCGATGATAGAAGTGCCGCAGTTATTGTAGAAAATTTTTCAGGATTCATCTACGGATTATCGTGTTAATGGTTTTTCCCTATTCATTTCCATGATGTCCACTTCATGCATTTTGGACTCTCCTAAAAGATGTTCAGCAAAGTAGTCTGCCATTTTCCAGAAAAAATATTCGGTCATATTGCCGAAAGAGTGTGCTTGTCCTGGCAACAAGACAAAATCGAATCTTTTGTTTGCTTTGATGAGGGCGTCCACCATTCTGATGGAGTTGGCCGGGTGAACATTGTTATCTACATCGCCGGTAACAATAAGGAGCTTTCCTTTAAGGTTTTTGGCAAGCTCACTGTTTTTGTTGATGTTATAGATAAAGGTAGTATCTCCTTTTTCTGTTATCTGCTCTTGTACGCCATGGTGTCTTTCCGACCACCAACGGTTGTATATGTTGTTTTCATGGTTTCCAGCACCCGATACTGCTACTTTGAAGAAATCGGGATATACCAACATAGCGGCGGTGGACATAAACCCTCCTCCGGAATGTCCGGTGATACCTACCCGGTTGACGTCAATGAAAGAATATCTATCTGCCAGTTGTTCTGCGGCCACTTTTTTGTCTTCCAGGCCATAGTCACGAAGGTTTCCATAGCCGTAGGTATGATACCATTTCGAACGAGCGGGATGGCCACCACGGTTACCTACGGAAATCACAATGAAGCCCATCTGTGCCAGACGATCCAAGCGGTCCATGCTTCGTCCGAAACTTTTGTTTACAGATTCTGTCTGTGGTCCTGGATACACATATTCTATCAGTGGGTATGTCTTTGTAGAGTCGAAGTCGAAAGGTTTGTACATCACCCCATAAAGGTCTGTGATGCCGTCCCCGGCTTTTACTTTGAAAGGTTCAGGGAACTTATATCCTGCTGCGAAAAGCTGGCTTAAATCAGCTTCTTCCAACTTCATAATAAGCTGTCCTGAAGTAGAATAGAGGTTTGACTGAGGAACTGTATTAACTCGAGAGAAATTATCTATAAAATAATTGCCATATTCGTTACTTTCAATCTGATGGTCATAGTTTCCAGGCGTAAGAAGTTTTGGTGCTCCTCCGTTTTTGTTTACTGCATACAGGAAGTTGTAATAAGGGTCTATATCTTTCTCTAATCCATTAGCTTGGAAATATAGAGTTCCTGTACTTTCGTTGTATGCCAATATTTCATTGCAGTTATATTCTCCTCTTGTAATCTGATTGATAAGTTTTCCGGAGATGTCGTACAAATAAAAATGTCCCCAACCGTCACGTTGTGACCAGTGGATAAACTGTTTTCCTCCTGCTATCAATTTTGGTTTTCGGATGTCTATATACACGTTCATCCTTTCTTCCACAAGCACACGATGGGTACCGTTTATATTTACGGCTATAAGGTCTATGCGCTTTAGGTCACGTGAGGAGCGAGCCATATAAAACTCCTGGCTGTTGCCCAACCAATAGTTGATATAATATTTACCTTTAAAATTGTCTTTGCTAGCATCTTTGCTCCACAAGGTCAGCGTTTGGTTCTTAAAGGCAGCAACATTGATTCTTTTAGGCTGATGAGAAGCTACATCAAAGATGTAGAGCTCGGTTTCAGTAGAATCCACTTCCCCTGGCATTAGATATTTGTAAGTTTCCAGCTGTGGTCTTTTGTTGTTCACATTGTGAATAACCCATAGAGCCGACAGATGTCTGTTATCTTTACGCGTGATGACGAAATGTTTTCCATCAGGAGACCATAGTAGACGTATTGGTCTGCGTTTGAATTGCTCTTCGCGTAAAGATTTGCTATCGCCTGTGGTTGTGCTGTATTGGTCGCCACCCCAAGCATAGTATTGTACACCATCTTTGGTGACCTGATGCTCGACGATAGTGCTGTCTTTTTCGTCTTTTAATGCTTTAAGGTAATTTTTGTAGTCCATCCAGTAGATGTTGTAATTTTTGGCGTAGTAGATTCTACTGGTATCAGGGCTGAAGGTTGCCCAGAAAGGTGTTGCTTTTTCTTTCGTGGTGTCGCTTATCTCTTTTAGCTCTTTAGACAAGATGTTATATTCAAAATGAAACAACTTCTTCTTGAGTGTATCTTTTTTGTTTGTAAGTTTCTTGATTTCTTCTTTGCTTTTTACGGTGTCTTTGGTGCTTTGTACTTCAAAACGAATCAAATGGTCGCTGTTGTCCACAAAACGTAAGTTTTGAAGCGGAAGATGTTGAGCATCGAAAGGGTTTTTCACTATGGCCGTTACTTTGGTTGCCATGTCAGCGTTGTCAAAAAGCTCACTTTTCTTTTTTGCTACCGGATCGACGATATACCATTTTTTCCCTGCGGAGGTACTGTATTCATACCAAAACTTTTCGCCACGATTGATATAGTTTGGTTTTACCTCGGTAGAGAAAATCATCGTCCGCAATTTGGCGGGACTGAATTTTGCGGCTAGCTGATAATTAGGTTTTACGAGGTTTTTCTTTTCCTGAGCATAGCTCAAGCATACAAATACGGTGAATAAGCCGATTAATATTCGTTTCATATTGGTTGTTAATAAGTTTTGAAGTCTTTTAGACCCTAATTTACTTTATCTTCCGCTGGCTTTATGATTTTACTTGTAAAAATTTAGATAGAGTCTACTTTGAACGATTACGGAGCTAAGATGTTATAAAAGGGAAGGCACATAAAATATATTGATTATGAAAGAGAAAAAAATCAAAAATCCGATAAAGAAATATCCTACACCACCTTTTAAGAAGCAATCTCAACCTGTGCCGGGAGTGACCTCCCGTATGGAACCACGTCCAGATCATGGTGAGGAAAGTTACAGGGGACATGGACAGTTGAAAGATAGGATTTGTATCATCACTGGAGGGGATTCGGGAATAGGTAAGGCTGTGGCTATAGCCATGGCACGAGAAGGAGCCCATATCGTCATCTGCTATAAGGATAAGGTCGAAGATCAAGATGCTAAGGACACCTTAAAATGGATAAAGGAAGCCGGAGTGAAAGGTATTGCGATAAGAGGTGATATACGTCAAGAACGTCACTGCCGGAAGATTATAGATCGAACGGTAAATACATTTGGAAGGATAGATGTGCTTGTCAACAATGCTGCCTATCAAATGTCGTATGACACCTTGGAAGAAATAGATGCTGCAGAGTGGGATAAAACGTTCGAAACAAATATCCGAGCTATGTTCTTTTTGGTAAAGTATGCTAAGCCTCATATGCTCGCAGGAAGTTCTATTATCAATACCACGTCCGTGAATGCTTATGATCCTAATCCATCGTTGCTTCCGTATGCTGCTACAAAAGGTGCTATCCAAAACTTCACGGCCAGTCTTGCACAGAAATTCATGGAAGATAAATTGGGAATAAGGGTGAATGCTGTTGCTCCCGGTCCTGTTTGGACACCTTTAATTCCTAGTACTATTCCGGATCACGAAAATTTTGGAGAAACGAACTCTCCTATGGGACGTCCCGGCCAGCCGGCAGAAATAGCCCCTATATATGTGTTTCTAGCTTCGGAGGCAGCTTCTTATATTTCGGGAGCAACCATTCCGGCAACCGGAGGAAGGGTTACGATATAGTATAAAATTTATCGCTAAAATTGACCAAAAAAAGTTCTTTGGTAGCCCTAGTGATGCCTGTATATAGCCATCGCATAAATTCTGTAGTGAGCATCTCATCGGTCATATATCCCTGATCGATAAAAACCAAAGGCCATTGACCACCCTGAGCTTTATGGCAGGTGATAGCATAGGCAAACTTTATCTGCAGAGCATTATAGTATGGGTCTTTCTTTATAGCCTCCAGTCGGTCTTTTTTACTTGGGATATCCTCATAATCCTGGGCTATACTTTGATATAGCTTTTGTTGGTCTTCGAAAGAGAGTTGTGCGCCTTCAGCATAGATGCTGTCTAAGATTACCCGACAGCGGATGGCGTCTCCCTCGTTGTTATCCATAAACTCGAGGTAAAGGTCAGCAAATCGATATCCGTGCATATCATGGATATTACTCACCTTTTTGACGACTGCCATATCTCCATTTGCGATAAAGCCCGTGTGATTTTCATCATGCTGCTGCAGCCAATAGTAATTGTTGCGGACAACCATGATAATATCGCCACCTGATATTTCTTCATCGCGGAAGAGGATCTGATTGCGGATATGTCTATTATAGAGGTTGGCGGACTTATTGGACCTGCAGATGACGATACTGTTTTCTATGCCGTATTTGTCGTAGGCATAGTGTAACCCTTCGATGAGTCTATCTCCCGTCATTCGGAAAATGTCTTTAAATCCTTTAGTGACAAATTGCGGATAGTTGTACGTCACCATATCGTCGTCCAGTCGAATCTCATTTCTGATTTTGGTGGCATTGTATAATATTCCGGAATTTTTTTCTTGTCTTACCACATCTGTCATTTCGTAAGAGAATACATGAAGATGAAAATGACTCTCCATATAAGTTGTATCCAATGCCGGGCTATAGTCTCGTCCTACGGGAGGGAGCTGTGCACTGTCACCTACCAGCATCAGGGTGCAATTTTTCCCTGACTGCACATACCTTATAAGGTCGGACAATACTCCGTCGGAGAATATGCTGAATCCTTCGTGGGTGATCATGGAAGCCTCATCCACAATGAAAAGGGTGTCCTCGTGCATATTGTCCGCAAGCTCAAAATCCATTTGAAAGGATAAGGCATTCTTCTTTCGGTAAATCTTTTTATGAATGGTCAATGCTTTTCGCCCGGAATAGGCACTCATCACTTTAGCCGCCCTGCCTGTAGGAGCCAGAAGTACAGGTTTTTTGTTGAGGCGGGGAAGGACCTGCACCAAAGTGGATATAATGGTCGTTTTTCCTGTTCCGGCATAACCTTTCAGAATAAAACAGCTTTCTTTTGAGAAGGTGTGCAAAAATTCAGCCAGACGTTCGAAAACTTCCTGCTGCTGTGCAGTAGGAGTCCATGAAAAATATTGGGAAAGCAGATTTTTGACGTACACACCCAAAGTTATTCAAAAAGGTTGGTCAATTCAATTCTAAAAGCTATTTTTGTTAGATAGCTGATGGATATCAGCAGCCAAAAATCCATATTTTGATGAATTATATATCAGTAGATTTTCATTTACAATACTTAAACTCGTATACGTTATTCATACAGGGAGGGCTTAAGGAAGACCATCTTGCGGTGGTAAACAAAGATAATGAGGTGGTTGTGTGTTTGTCGTATGACAATGAGAATCCATCTATGGAGGCTGCAAGGTTGTTGAGTATGCCTTTTGAGCACGTATATGTCTCCCTACCTCATCAAAATATAATCTGGATTCCTTCGGAAGTGTTTGCGCTTGACGATTTGTCCCTATATACCGATTATTTTGTACATACGGAAGTAGAGCATATTGCTGTGAAACAGTTTTCGGAACAAGGGATTACCGCACTTTATCAGATTGAACCTGCTTTGCAAAGCCGCTGGAGAAGGCTTTTCCCTAATGTGAACATTGTACCTCATTTTGAAGCCGTCCTTCATCAGGCATGGAAGCATCAAGATGAAGCGGAATCCGTATTGGGGGTATATGTCAATGATTCATCTGCAGACCTGTTTCTTCTCGTTCATGGAGAATTGAGGATATATAATACCTATGAAGTAAAAACATTGGAGGATTTGAGTTACTTCGTCTTAAGTATTATGAAAAATTTCTCTATCGAAGGTAAGTATAAGCAAATACTGCTGGGGGGAGTTTCTCTATCGTCAGTATGGGCAGAGCGATTAGCTTTTTATGGAGAAGAGGTCAAACCTTTAGTGATAGCAGGAAATTGGCATTCGGAGAATGAGGAAGTGACTCAAGCTATACATAAGTTTAGTATTTTAGAGGAGTTGGTGGTATGCGCGTCATAGGAGGGAAGATAGGAGGGATAAGATTGAATCCGCCGGCCAACCTGCCGGTACGTCCTACCACAGATTTGGCGAAGGAAGCGCTGTTTAACATTTTGCAACACCAGCTGGACTGGGAGGGGTGTGAGTGCTTGGATCTTTTCTGTGGTACAGGAAATATATCTTATGAGCTGACCTCGCGGGGAGTAGCTACTGTCGATGCGGTAGACGCCCATGGTAAATGTTTGCTTTATGTAAAAGACGTCGCTAAGCGCTATGACTTAAATATCAAAACGGTAAGGTCGGACGTGTTTAAGTTTATCTCATCCTGCAAGAAACAGTACGATTTCATCTTTGCGGATCCTCCGTACGATTTACCTCAGCTGCCTCAGCTGCCTCAGTTGATTATAGAAGGAGGTCTGTTGAAACCTCAAGGTATTTTGGTGGTGGAACATCCGTCGACACGTGTTTTAGTGGAACATCCGTCTTTCGAAGAGACAAGAAAATACGGATATTCATCCTTCAGTTTTTATCAAAATAAATAGCGTATGAAAATAGCAGTTTTTCCGGGCTCTTTCGATCCATTTACCCTAGCGCATAAAGATTTGGTGGACAGAGCATTGCCTCTTTTTGACAAAATCTACATCGCTATAGGAGTCAACTCTTCGAAGAAAGGATTGTTGGACTTCGAAACAAGAAAAAAAGCTATTGCAGCAGTATATAAGGATGAAAGTAAAGTAGTTGTTGAAACCTTTTCAGGTCTCACGGTGGATTACTGTAAGAAGGTAAATGCTCGTTATATTTTAAGAGGCTTGAGGAATAGCACGGATTTGGATTTTGAAAATGCTATAGCTCAAAACAATTTAGTTTTGGCCCCTGAAATTGAAACGTTCTTCCTGCTTAGCAAGGCGGACAAATCGTACATCTCATCGACCATTGTACGAGACATCCTATTGCATGGTGGTAGCGTTGAAACATTAGTCCCTAGAGAAGTGTTGACATTTATCAACAGTCAACTTTAAGAATCGCACTGTTTTTAGGTGCGGCTGAACTTCACTTTATTACCTTTTATCTTTCCGTTGCTTCCTTCTTGGATGATTTTTGTTGCTAAATTTCTACGGACGGCGATATAGGATTCTTTATCCTTCACCTCTATAAGTCCTAAATCATCTTTCGATATCCCTTCTATTTTCAGGATATAACCGACAAAGTCAATCTTGTTGACTTTATGTTTCTTGCCCAAGGGAACATAAAGCGTACAGAACGAGGTGTTGGGAGGTAAGGGAAGGTCATGCTGGATGTGCAGCTCTTCAGCGCCTTCCGGTAGATAAGGAAATATATCATCCGGCTTCAATAAGACGATAACCTCACCTGTGGCATGCATACGGGCTGTACGTCCGTTTCTATGAATGAAAGCATCTTCCTTCGTTGGAAGCTGGTAGTGTATGATGACGTCTATTTCAGGGATGTCGAGTCCTCGCGCCGCGAGGTCTGTGGTCAGCAGGATTCTGTTGCTGTTGTTTCTGAATTTCAAGATTGCCAATTCACGGTCACGTTGTTCTAAGCCTCCATGAAATACATCATGGATGATGCCTCTGTCATCCAATAGCTCGGAGATATGATCTACTGCGTCCCTGTGGTTGCAGAAAATGAGTACTTTCTTGTCTTCTAGCTGACAAAGTAGATTAAAAAGAGCCTTCAGTTTATGTTGTGCGGGAGAGATGACTTTTAAGAAGCGAAGGTCCGGTTGGTTTTCATGTGAAACTAATCGGTTTACCGTGATTACCTGACGCAATGTCACAAAGTCAGGCAATTCTTCATGAAAGGTTGCTGAGGTAAGGATTTTTTGACGGGTTTGGGGGCAGGCTTCCAGAATAAACTTGAGCTGCTCCTGAAAACCTAATTCCAGAGACTTATCAAACTCGTCAAGCACCACAGTATGAATATGCTTGGTGGAAAAGTGTTCTTTTTCAATGTGATAAATTATACGGCCGGGAGTGCCAATTAGCACTGTGGGGGCATCTTTAAGCTTATTCTTTTCCAGGCGGCTATCATTACCACCATAGACACATATGACTTTATGTCCTTCCATGACTGACCGGATGACACGTTCGATCTGTAGAGCCAGTTCACGTGTAGGAACGACGATAAGACATTGACAAGAGTTTTTTTTCTCCTCGACAAGTCGTGCTACTAATAAAGCAAATGCTAAGGTTTTTCCTGAGCCGGTAGGAGCCAACAGCATAAAGTCTTGATGGGCACGAAATTGCCTCAGTACTTCTTCCTGCATGCTGTTCAGATGTTCTATCTGTAGCTTTTGTAGTATCGTCGAAATTTCCATGCAGCAAAGGTAACTATAATTTGATGCTTCGCGACTTTTTAATGTTAAATCTATGTTAAGATTGGGAAAGGTAAATGGTTTTGGCACAGGAATTGAAAATGCTTTAGTACTTCATAATTTAGGTTAATAATTGGTTAGTTAGTGAAGCCTTCAATCTCCCCGGTTGAAGGCTTTTCATTGTTTAATACATAAAAAATGGTAATAATTACTTATTTTTGGAAAAAAGACTATAATTAGTATATTAGTGTCCGAAATACACTAAGTGTATTGTTGAACAAAGTCATAAACCCAATTAAAATACAATGAGTTTAATTATCGATGTTAAAGCGCGTCAAATTTTAGATTCGCGTGGTAATCCAACAGTAGAAGTTGATGTAACAACACAAAATGGTTTTGTAGGACGTGCTGCGGTTCCTTCGGGAGCTTCAACAGGTGCATACGAAGCGGTTGAATTGCGTGACGGTGACAAATCAAAATATTTAGGGAAAGGTGTTTTAAAGGCAGTAGAAAACGTAAATACTAAAATTGCTGAGGCATTAGTAGGTGTAGATGTTTTCGAGCAAAACGCTATCGACAAGATCATGATCGATCTTGACGGTACTGAAAATAAAGGAAATCTAGGCGCTAACGCGATTTTGGGAGTTTCTTTGGCTGTAGCTAAAGCTGCTGCTCAGGAATCACGACAGCCTTTATATCGCTATATCGGAGGGGTAAATGCTAATACTTTGCCTATTCCGATGATGAACATTATCAACGGTGGGTCTCACTCGGATGCACCTATCGCTTTCCAAGAATTTATGATTATGCCTGTGGGGGCTCCATCTTTCTCTGAAGCATTGCGTTGGGGGGCTGAGATTTTCCACACATTGAAAAAAATCCTTCACGACCGTAACCTATCTACGGCAGTGGGCGACGAAGGTGGTTTTGCACCTACTTTCGATGGTACAGAAGATGCTATAGAAACTATCCTTAAAGCTATTGAAACAGCAGGATACAAACCAGGCGAGGATGTTTGCTTGGCGTTAGATTGTGCCTCATCAGAATTCTATAAAGACGGCAAATACGACTACACTAAGTTCGAAGGTGATAAAGGTGCGGTACGTAGCAGTGAAGAACAAGCAACATATCTAGCTGAATTGACGCAGAAATATCCTATCATCTCTATCGAGGATGGTATGGCAGAGGACGACTGGGCCGGCTGGAAATTGTTGACAGACAAAATAGGTGATCGAGTACAATTGGTAGGTGACGACTTGTTCGTGACTAATACTAAACGCTTGCAGCAAGGTATCGATGCCAATACGGCCAACTCCATTTTGGTGAAGGTGAACCAAATCGGTTCATTGACAGAGACAATCAATGCGGTTACTTTGGCACAAAATTCAGGATACACTTCGGTGATGTCACACCGCTCTGGAGAAACAGAAGATTCTACTATTGCTGATTTAGCGGTAGCATTGAACTGCGGTCAGATAAAAACAGGTTCAATCTCACGTTCGGACCGTATGGCTAAGTACAACCAATTGTTACGTATCGAAGAAGAATTAGGAGAAAACGCTCGCTTCATCGGTAAAAACTTCAAATACGCCATCAAAAAGTAAGAAAAAAACAATTCCATATAAAAAAGGAGAGACGTAAGTTTCTCCTTTTTTATTATTTGGAAAATCGGTATATTTAATGCTAAATATATTGAAACATTGTTTTATTTTTGTGTCATGGAAAGAGCCGTATCATTAGTCAAAAACAAATTTTTAATAGCAGGATTTGCCTTTCTAATATGGATGTGCTTTTTTGACCGATACGACTTTGCTACACAGTACGGTTATCAGAAAGAACGTAGTAAGCTGGAATACGAGAAAGAGTTCTATACGAACGAAATCATCAACCTCGAAAAGGCTATTAAGGATGTACAATATAATCCTAACGAGATTCAACGTATTGCCAGAGAAAAGTATAAAATGAAAAGAGACAACGAGGATATTTATGTGATATCTGAAGTTGAACCGAAGAAATAATTCTCCGTTAAAGAGAAGATTGTCCGAAAAATCTTGTTGAAAGCCTGCCTGATCGTAATGAAGGGTAGGCTTATTTTTTTCTTTTTTACTTTAAGAAAGGCTAGAGGAAGCCTTTATTCTAACGAAAGAAGGCACATTGAAAAAAATATAAAAATTATTGTGTTGAATTTCAGTATATATAGAAATTAGACGAATATTTTTCTTGCATAATATGGAGGATAGCTCTATATTTGCATCGTCAACAATGAAGGACAGCACGCCCAGCTGGCGGAATTGGTAGACGCGTTGGTCTCAAACACCAATATCTTCGGATGTGCCGGTTCGACTCCGGCGCTGGGTACTAAAAAGACCTGTTAATCAGTTGATTTTCAGGTCTTTTTGTTTTTACAGGGTGTAAAAAAGGTGTAATAAATTCTATACTTTTTCCAAAATAAAATTCCCGTCAATCAATTGAATATATAACTTCAGTCCATCTATCAATTACTTTTGCAAGCGATTAACGTTTGACACTTCCAATTCATTTATCTTGGTATTTCATCCATCCCTCCTGTTGTATCCGACAGATTACATATGTTGTCGTAGTATTTTAAATCGTTAGGTTGAAGAAATATGTTTTGCCGGTTTTTGTGTCAAAAACACCTAATTGTTCTTTACTTTCAAACCTGCCGTTCCGATTGTTTCCAATCCTAAACAAAGCGATAGCAATTAATAGCCCTATTAGTAGTTTGCCAATTTTGTAAAGATTGTCCCATCTGACCATATGCTTAAATTTTTGTTTTTTATTCGTGTTTGAAAAGGGTTCGCCAATTTCAGTCCTGCTGTTCTTAGTTATTTAAAATTTACTTGTCAATCCACGACAAACCGGAATACAATCTTTTTTGTTACGCTTTACTTGTTATATGCTCTTTGTCTTTATTCATCAACATTTTTCGAAAAGCACGATGCAGTACATTGTAACCGTGTGTGTGCGGTCTGTCGGTAAAAATCCAATCGATAATTAGTTTAGTGTATTCTGTTTCTTGCTCTGGGTCGTAAAATGGTGTTTTATCAATTCGTTCTATTTCGATTGCCCCAAGCACATATAAAGCACGGATAATGGGAGATATCTTTTCTCTAAGTTCTTTCAATTTGAACATTTCTTTCGACACTTCATCCGATGATATTATGAATGATAAATCAACCAAACTTTCGTGTACAATCCAATTTCTGTTATCTTGGGCCTTCTCAAAAAGTTCAGCAACCCAATCGGATAACGTATTTGAATTGACAAACAATTCTTTCCGATTTTTCGTAAAAACCCCTAAACTTGTTTTCTTTGACGTTGGTTTCCGGTCTTTAGGTGACCAATAAACCCTTCCCGCAACCCAATCTTCTACACTAATTCGCTCATTCTTTAGGCCTAAAAAAATACTTAGCATCTTATAATGAGACATGCATCTTTTCTCGAAGGTTTGGCAAAGCATAAGTACTTTACCATAAACAGTAAAATGTTTGTTCAGACTTCTCGGGGGAACAGAATGAAATATCATGCTAATTGAGGCTATTGTTGTTCATCATGCATACACATATGCTAATTACATTGACGTAATTTCAGGTTAAATTAAACTCTTTCCAAAATAAAATTCCCGTCAATCCCCAATTTTTGATGCAATGATTTCAGAAAATTCACATCGGGGTCGCGTTTTCCATTGAGTATTTGGGATAATTTCGGTGCACCGATACCAAGAATAGATGCAAGCCCTTTCTGTGTAACGCCCAATTCTTCTTTTTTTGCTTCCACCATGGCACTAAGCGTTACTGGCATAGGCATCAACTTCATTTCCTCGTCCTCGTACCGTTCGGCCAACAGGCTTAGTTTCTCCAATTCGTCAGCCTCTTGTTGGCTCAATGCGTGGAAACCACCCCCATCGGTAGCCTTTTGGAGATAGCCCTCAATCATGGCCATCACTTGGTGATATTGTTTTTCGTTCCTTATTTTACTAATCATGGCTTTCCTAATTGTTATACCGTTGAACAATCCTTTAACTTATCGTATTCGGCATGTGTACCGATAAACCGAATATACACGGTACGCTTGTCGAAAAATATCATGGCAATCAGCCGATAATCATTTCCTTTAATGTTGAATACATATCGGTCATTGCCTACGGCATCTACACTGCCAAACGTATTCCGTACGTCATTAAAATTCCCCCAATCTACCTCCTTGACAATCTGATACCAGCTATTCAATGCTGCCTTAGAAGCTGGATGCTTATGGGCAAAAATATTAATGAACGTCTTGGCAATGATGACCATAATACAAAGATAGGGAAAATTTTATATTTTGAAATTTATTTCGGATTATGAAATAATAATTATTTCGTTGGTACTCAAATGGAAACTTTAACCCTTTTTCTAAAGGAACCATATCTCCAAACCATCAGATAATTCTCAACATTTGTTTTTTATCATGGTTAAGCTTTCACAAAAGCTATTTGTTGATGGTTATTGTCGAGTTATTGATTTTACCAGTAACAGCAATATTTTTATCGCCTATTTGGGAAACAAAATTTTGGTATCCATCAGACGTCTTAATGGCGTGAATTAACTTAGATATATTTTGTGCCATATTCTCGTCTTGCCTTAACTCATTCTCTAAAACAATTACTATTTGTTCTTTAGTGGATAAATCCGTTGGGTTCTTTTCAAATGCCCCAATTAGCTTTTCATGTCCTTTTTTATTAAAAAGGCTTTTTACATTAGTCCATAAGTCGGAAGCAATTTTTTTTATTATTTCATTGCCACCTGTAGCTAATGCAGTACCAATTATGTTTACTGCTTCTTTTGCCGAATCCGAGAAGTCTATCATTGCTTCAACCACTTTAAGTGTTCAAATAATTTCTTAATATAAAATTTATTAGATTCATACAGCTCTCCAACTGTTGTACTTACAAAACCTTGTAAATAGGCTTCATCGTCCTTTTTCAGAATTTCCTGATACATTTCATAGGCTCCTGTTTTGATTTTTCATAGGATGCAAAGACCGGTTCTCCATACTCTAATCTCTTAGGAAAAATACTACCATTTTCAGGTATCATCACAAAAGTGTCCTGTTCTGAACCTTTAATTTCAAATTTTGGGTGTACTTTAAAGAAAGGTTGATTGAAGTATCTATTTTCTTTAGTTGTATTCGTTATCGTTAGGCCAAATTTAAGTCTACGGTAAGCAACATTTTCATGCAAATCCGCTAAAACAGTAAAATGCATATGTGCACCTACTTTGATTTCGGCATTTAAATCTTGTCTACTTTCAATCATACTTAAAACTTCCTTAGGCAACTCCTCCAATTGAGAGCTGAAGTCCATAATTAATTGTCTTAGTTCTGAAGAATTATCAGGATTAACAATTATTGAAGCACCAGTAATGTCTTGAATAACAATGTTGCCAGCACCGTCAATATTCACCTTATTATTCATTCTTAACAATTTTTTTTAAAAATTAACCAATTTTTGAGCGTGTAACAAATAAAGTGTTTTTGGTGGAATTTGTGACATTCATTCTTTTTTTCTAAAGACTTTTTTTATTTCGATAATATAAATAAATTAAAGGCAATGCTGACATTATAATTGTCACAGGCAAAGCCTCTGCAATATAATTATACCAATACGTATTGATAGAGCTTGTAAAGGCTTTGACAATACTGGATATCGCCCAAACGGGCAATACAATTTTAATGAATAGAAGCCAAAAAGTTTGTTGACTGCCTTTACTTTTTAAATATCTAAACAGTAGAATCGTAAGAATTAGCGGGTAAAATAATTCCAATAGCTTAAGAAATCCTTCCATAATTTGTTTATATTAAGTGGTTGACTATATCGTGCTCACCAATGTCGACTTCAATCAATAGGAAAATGTAATTTGTGTGACTATTTTTAGACACCAATCATATTTATTAGTTCGATTATAATTATTCAACAATTCTTATACTCGCCATTACTTTGTCTAAGAATTCGTTGGAAGTGGAGCCGTCAAACGTATAACAAACTAAATTAAAAATTTTTCCATCATTGAAATATCCCATACCTTTTACTAAACCCTTTTGTCCGCTGGCCAAAAAATCGCCGTTACAATATAATGATGGATTTTGAAAGTCCCCTTTAACGAATTTCAGGTTTAGATTCGTAGCCTTTGCAAAATTAAGTTGATTCCCTATTCCTGATTTGACCTTCTTCTAAGTAATATGATTCAAGATTTGAATCAAAATACATCAATTGCACTACTGACGTTTTAGATTGGTATAAAAAAATTTGGACGTCATTAAATAATTGTTCATACCCTTTCGGCATTGTTACCCCGTCTACATGTGTCATTTTTTCAGGTGTTGAAACCGAAAAACCGTAAAAGGCATTCCTAAACCAAGGAATTTCATTATTGACATTTAACTGGTCGCTTTTTCTTTCAGTTGTTTGTTGGTTAATTGACTTCATCATTTTTTTTGTATAAATTTCCGGTAAAATCAAAACCGCGATATAAAGTACCAGCGCGTATAAAGTCATTTTATTCATTAATGCCCAAGAAAACTGCTTCGTTTTGATAGAATTTATTATAGTGATAATAAATGGGATAGCAAAGACCAAAGCACTGAAAGTTAAGGTATTAACGACTATTGGGATTAATTTTCCATGTGCAATCTCGTTTTGATAGAAACCAGTTATAAAAATCTTATGTGCCGCAGCAACAATTGGTGTTAACCATAGGTACTTATTTTTCATTTAATCTGTATTTAAATAAATTTCCATAAAGTTATCGCTTCTTACGAGGTGTAACTAAGATTCAATTTTTTCGATTTCGTATAAATTTGCCATAGTACTTCTCATATATCGCCTAATTTTTACAAAGGCTGATGTCTCCACAACAAGTATTATGAACAAAACGATGTAATACAATATAAAGCCATTTAAAAAGGCGTGGTCTAAATCCAACCTAAAAACTGTAAACGGTTCGTGTATCTTGAGCATTATTGAAAATATCCAACTGGATACGGCTATTAAAAAATAATATAGAGATAAATACAATAAACTACCTTGTAACCCACCATTGGGAGAAATCTTAAAATTGGGCTTGAATAATTTCCCAATACCCTCCAATAGTATTCGAAATATTGTCAATCCTTGTAAGGATGATGCTAAAATAAAGTAACATGCGAAGATTGTCATAAATATTACCATTCCTTTTTCGTAGAGTAATTTAGCTGTGGCTACGACGAAAAGGAACAATAAGGTCTTTCGGAGAAATTTGGAGTTAATCCTCCCAATTGTTGCTCTATAGATATTGCCAGTTATAATAATCGGATAGAGAATGAGTATCTTTATAATAAATGAAACTGCCCAATTCATTTCGGGAAAATCTTTATCATTTGTTGGAATTTTATATTTCCCAATAAAATCTTCATATAGGTCTCTTTGTGCCTCTCTCTTTTTTTTGCTTTTGGATTGAGAGCTTTCACTTGTTTTATGTGGAAAATCCGAATCGTATGATTTGTGATTTGCTCCTTGCGCTTGTTTTGTAAAATACTTTTTTTCTTGAAGCAATATTCTATATGCCTCTACGATTTTTGCTGTCTTCTCATTGGCTGCCGCGATGTCAGAGAACATATGAGCTTGTTTATCTGGGTGATTTTTTTTCAACAAGTCCCTATAGCTTGACTTAAGCTGTTCTATTGTAAAATAGTCCTCTAAATCTAAAATATTTTTTGCCTCTTTCGTTGTCATGGCATACTATCCTGTATATTCCGTTACTCTTATGGTATTAGATTTGATATAGCTGAAAGTGATTCCATGGTTTAATTTAGGGGTTAATAAAATTCCTTGATACATCTTCCCTATTAGAAACAAATTTATTGGTCTTACTTATGTTTTCTTTACGGGTTCCCGTAAGCTGCTTGATGGATATCGAATCTTTGGCGCTGTTTAATATCACCGCATCATTTATAAGCTCATAACGGTCATCAAGTACGCTCGCATTAACAAATGTTGTTTCTCTCTTAGCCAGCATCCCATAATCTTCGTGGATATGACCAAATACATGATATTTGGGTTGTACTTGGTAAACCCTTAAAAGCAATTCTTCGCAGCCTTCCCGTTTGCTGTAAACGGTTTCATCCAATATGCCAAACGGTGGGCCATGGGTAATTAGCATGTCGGTATCGTCCGGTATCAAATCCCAATGCTGCTTAATTTCCGCCCCACCTTATAGCTTTTGTGTGCAAAATGATTTCCGCCTCTTTAGGTATAAAGCTAGTAATGGGGTCTCTAGTGCCAAATAGTTTGAGAAGTTACAAGTCCTCACTCTCTTTTACATCATTAGACATGTCCTTATGTCTACGTTTTTCATTAATCTTAGGGAGCACCGACATCATGACGATTATGCCTATTATCACGCCTATAAAGCAAAAAATTATTCTCCAAAACAAATCCAGGCAGATACGCTAACGGAATTATTATCAGGGCTGTTAACCCCCCCCCCCAATCTTTGAGCCGTGGGAAAATGAATAGGATTGATTTTAGAATTTAAAATCAACCAGACTATACCAAAAATCGGTAGTATTAAATAATAATTGGGTTGATGTCCCAAGATATCAAAAGACTTCAAACCAACGTATGCGCCCAAAAACGCTCCAACAAAAGCACCGATATATTGTCCCACTTTTGTATTTTGAGGTATTTGCCATCCGAAAATTTGGCCTATCAAATTAAAAAATGTTAAGGCTACCATAGTCCCCAACGAATCCCCTAAGACAAATAAAATTATTGAAATAATATAGGAAATGACTATCATGCTAAGTGTAAATTTGACAAATAATAGGTCATTGCTTAGTAAGTGAGAATAGTTGGCTGTTTACAAACGAGATTCCATCCATATGATACGAAAGTTAAAACATATGCTCGACACATATCGTTAATTCTATCTATCCCACATGCTTGATCCAATAATCAGTATCTCGAAATATGTTATCTCTAATGTTTTCTAAATCTTCATCTGACTTCCCTTGTTGCTTGAAATAGGGAGACAACTTATTTTTAAATAAATAATGGCTTACCCTTCTTAAATATTCTCCCTCAGTAGATAGAAGTCCTCTCCACACATGAAATCGTCCTGTTGTAAGCTCAGAGTTTATTCTATCGATGATAATTAAACAAAGATTTTCTATCAACGTTTCAGAAGTAATCAGCTTGTTGTATCTATGATCATTCGAGGTTTTAATTTCATTTATAAAAGGTAAGTAAATTGCCGTTTTCCAAGCCCAAGATTCTCCCAACGTATTTTCAGAAACACGATCATTTAGCTCTTGATTTATTTGATTTAAAATTGACAACAATTTTTTACGTCCTTTCGAGACGAACAATCGATTTAGTAATTTCATACGTCTTAATTTTAATCCGATAGCCAAATATACAGAATTTTACCGTCTCATGTTACGGTGTTTCGGTTTTTTATTGTGCTTTCCTTGCATGCCATGGACAACAAGCCGCATGCAACCGATGTCGACACTTATCTCATCGAGAAAGTAAAGGAGTTGAGAGGCAAAAAGGGTATATCCCAAGCCAAGCTGGCGTTGGCGCTGGATGTGTCCGTTGGTTATATCGGTCATGTGGAAAGCCCCAAGGACAGGACGAAATATTCCCTGTCCATGCTTCCTAAATTGGCTGCTGCGCTGGAATGCGAATATGCCGATTTATTGCCACCAATCAACAAATGAGCAGGCTACTACTTGGCCGATTCGATTTCCCTCCTTTTCTGCTTTGCCGATCGGATAAGCCGTTGCTCTTCTTCCAGCTTCTCCAAAATGAATAACGCCCTGTCGGGGTCGGCATGATAAATCGAATCTATCCGCTGGCCGATTTCGGGAAATTCCTGCCGGAACATCCGAAATTTGATACTATCCGCTTTTAGGGCTTTTTGGTGTTGGTGCAAACCTATCGCTACGCCAAGGCTGACGAAAGAGAAAATCAATAGGAATATCAAAGCAAAGACTACCCTGATTGATTTGAAGTCAATGCTGTGTTTATGCTTTACCTCTGTTTCTTTGGGAATCCGTTCGACCAAACCCTTGAACTCCGTCAATTTCCTATCCAGTTCAAGGTAGTCCTTTTGGGTGATGTCTATGATGTTGTCTGTCAATGCCTGTAGATTGCCGTAATCCCTGACGTAATTATCAATGGCGGTATGGCAATCGTTTATGTAGCCAATCAGCTTGGATTTGGTTTCTAAGTCCTTTTCCCTGACCTCATGGAACCCTTGCAGCAATTTTTCGTTTTCTTCGAGAAAGCTTATGATGGTCGGGAGCATCCGTGAGATGTCGCTCGACAATAGGTCGCTGTTCAATTGCAGTTCGTCTACCTGCTGCTTTAAGTTTTCAAATTCCATTTCAGTTACCTTTTAATCCTGTTTTTTCTTTTGGCAGCCTCATCATCTTGGTCATGGGTGATGTCGATGTCAAAAAGCGATGCTATTGTTTCAATAGTCATTTCCATGGGTGAAATCCTCATTGCTTGGTGGTTGGTTACGTTTGTGTCGGTTTCGGTGGATTGCTGCATTTCCATTCCCTTGAACAGCCTGTCGATTTTCCCGTAACTCAACGACCTGTCCACCTCCGAACCCTTGAACGTATATCCGTTCTTGGAGAATGATACGCCCTGCACGTCATTGGAATTTGCTTTTTTCTTGTACTGGATGGTCACGCCTTTGTATTTCAGGTAATTTTCCAACTGTCGCTAATTTCTGCTCACCCGTAAAGCGGCCCTTAGCGCATCATGGATTTCGTATTTGGCTTTGTCCGCGCCTTTCAGCCGCCCACGGTTCACCTTTTCCTTACCACTGGCTTGGTAGAAACCATACTTGCTGTTCAACTGCTTGCATAGTTTCACGCTCTTGAATCGGAGATTGCCATTGGCTATTGTCTTGCCTTGGTTGTCCACACGGTTATAAACGATATGGACGTGGTCGTGCTTTCGGTCGTGGTGCCTGACCATCAGGCATTGCGTGTCAGCGATGCCAAGGGATTTCAGGTATTTCAGTGCAACTTCGGTCATGAGGCCATTCGTAAGTTTCCCTTTGTCATGCTCGCTCCATGAGAGTACGATATGCCCAACTGCCTTGCCCAACCTTGGATTCAGCTTGCGTTGCAGGTTGAAATCCTGTGTGATGGTATGGGTGGACGTGGTACGTAGCCCATCGGCATGGATGATTTCACTTGCGTTTTTCAGTACATAACCAACGCATCCGCCGAAATGCTTTCCCTCAATGATTTTCGCCACCATGCTCCAGTAGTTTGTTTACGCATCGATTGATGTGGTTGATGGTGTTTTGGCATTCATGCGTCATTTGGCTCAAACCAATTTGATGCGCTTTCTTCGTAAGTTGGTTGAGATTATTCGCCACTCCCGTAAAATCCCTGAACACTTTCAGTTGTTCGGGCGTGTATCGGGGTGTGATTTTTTTCAGGATGGCACTCTTGCGTACCCATTCCGATTTCTTCATGTTGGCTATCCGTGCATTGTGCAATACCAGTCGGTATTCCTGTTCATCGAACCGGACGTTAATCCGGTGGTTTTTCTTATGGGGTGAAAGCGGCTTGCCGCCTTTGTTATTTATAGTCATAACTGTTCCGATTAATGTTGACCATCGGGAGCCAAGGCGGTTTTGGGTGCACCAAAACACAACCTTGCTCCGTCAGGGTTGCCAAGCACTGCGGTGAATGCTGGCTAAGGAAAAAAGATGGGTGTCCGTAATCTTTTTGCGCCTATTCGTACACTCGTACTTCTCGTACCATTTGTATCGGTACGAGAAGTACGAACGGTACGACCGTACGAATTTCATGTGCCTTTCAGCCATTTCCTGACTGCTCCCTCGCTTACGCCCAATTCGTTGGCTATCGCGACATTTGACAAGCCTCGGTCTTTCAACTGAAGGGCGGTTTCCACCTTGGTTGTCTGTAAATCTTCCGATGGAAGCCGGAGTAATTCCATTTCATTTGCGAAACCAACCTGTCTGAATCCAAGGTAGCCGTCATCTTTGGAAATTCGACAGACCAGTACGTTATCCGTGTCGTACTCCAATTCGGAACTCCGTACTTTCAGTTGCTTGATGTAGCGGATGTTTTTGTCGGTGGCGGATTTACCGATGGTAAATACCGAATCCGCGAAGTTGCTTTTCATCTTAGAACCTTGCAGGTCATTGAGGGATATTGGCCGCCATTCGTCCACTTTCTTGTTATGTTCGAGGATTAGGAATGTTAGCCCTTGGTCAAACTTCATCTCGCTGAGGCTATTCATGATGGGGATGGTGCTTTTAGCCGTATCGGTCGAACCTGCCACTATCTTGGTCATGTTGTCGATGACAACCACGGTGGCCTTGGTTTCCTCAATCCGGCTTTTCAGCGATGCGATGAAGAAATCCTCATAGCCCATTTCGGGGAATTTCTAGAGTACGCAATAACCCGCCCGAAAGAACATTTCGGGAAACCGAAAGTGGATGCCCTCGTCATTGCGGTAGCGTTTTTCAAACTGCTTGTCCGAAAGTTCCAAATCGACATACAGCACATGGTATTGCTGCTTGGCAATATGAACGGCCATCTGCACGGACAATGCGGTCTTGCCGATGCCCGTATCTGCGAACAATATAACCAGTTCACCTTGCGTAACCAAGGGTTGGTATAGGAATATGGGGTCGGGTTGTAGTGATGCTTCCTTGAGCACCTGATTGGCCGTCCGTACTTCAAGGTGATTGGATTCGCTGTGTTCCATAATATACCTCCTTGTTAAAACGTAACAATCCGACTTGTTGCTTCCCGCCTCAATTCATCGATTGTGACAACGGGATTCTGCAACAGCCAATCATTAAGCTCCTGTGTTTTGAAATATATCAGCTTCCCATGGGGCTTGTAGTGCGGTATTTTCCTTGCGGACGTGAGCTTGTACATAAAGGATTCGGAAATCCCTGTGTAATTACAGGTATCTTCAAGGGTCAATGTTTCCTTTTTAGCCAGCAATAGCTTTTCTATTTTTCGCAGTCTATCTTCAATTGTTTTCATGATAATTAATCAATAAAATGTTAAACCATTGATGTCGCGACCATCATGGAAACAAAAGAAGGTAAAGCAACCAAAAGAAATTTTTAGGGCTTTAAGGGTGAACCAAATTCTTAAAGAAATAATTGGTTTTTGGCATGGGATTTATAGTCTGTCCATATATTTCGCCGAACTCCGTTCAAGTTCAGCATCCATCTTGACCACGGACTTGGATGCAGAAAAATTGCTGGATTTCAACGATGTACCATTTTTTGATGCGAAAAAGTTACCTCTTTCCGCAATGGCTCCCCAACTCGATGGCATCAGTTTTTTGTCAACGAGACGGTCAAAGATATAGGCTAAGCGTCCATTATGTTGTATCACAATAGGCTTATCAAGTTGCTGCCTTAAAAATAATGCTGATAGTTCTTCCATGGTTACGCTCTCGCCAATAATCTGCAACTCCTTAAGGCAAGCATGTATTATCGGGAGTTGCTCTTGGCTAACGCCCGAAAATTTTGCGCTATCGTCTTTTTTCTTTCGCAAGCCTTCAAGCTGACGGATGTAGGCCTTAAACCCGTACAATTCTTCAAAATGCTGAAAGCCCTTATCTATTGACTTGGTTTCCCATGGCATATACAGGTATAGCGGGTTGGTTTTGGATTGCGTATATTGGGCGTACTGCTCCACTAAAAATCGAATCAATGCCTTATTGTCAAGTTTGGATTCGTTAATCCGATACGATAAATATTCAAACAAAAATCGAGTGACTGCAAATAACGACAACCAGTAGGTCAAGCCCGTAAAAAACACTCCAAAAACAAACGTCATAGTTGTTTTTACCACTGAATACAAACCGTATGTTTTATTAAAAATAACGCCATCATATAGCCGTAAAAGCGCATAACGATGTTTTTGATTAATATATCCAAGAGTGTCCATAACTAAACCAAATTAATTTCCGGAAGTGATTCAATCGCTTGCTTTTTCAACACATCAGCCGTTTGTGTATAACGTTCCGTGTATTTTAACCCGCTGTGTCCCAACAGCGAAGATAAGGTTTTTATGTCTACTTTACCCTCACCCGTCAATAAGGCAACGCCAAAAGAATGCCGTGCGCAATGCCAAGTAATGTGTTTTTTGATGCCCGCCCGCCGTGTCCATGTCCGCAACGCTTTCAGGCATCCGGTATGGCTGGGCAAATCAAACACCAACTCCTCGGGGTCGTGTGGCCGTTTGAGATATCCGATAAAACTTATCAGCGTTTGGCTTAATGGTGTAACCACTTGTGAATTTTTGGACTTGCCTTTTGTCTTATTCTGCTCTATCCGTATTATCTTGTTTTCATAGTCCACCTTACTATATTTCAAGTCTTTCACATCGCAGAAACGATATCCCGCAAATAGACTGGTAAAGAATGCTCGGACGATTTCCTTATTTTGATAGGGCGTGTTCGCCAGCAACCGATATTCCTCCACGGATAAAATATCTTTCGTGATGACATTTTCCCCTGCAATACAGGTTACCCCATCACATGGATTCTTCCGTATGACATCCTTATCAACAGCCGATTTGATGATTTTTTTGAAACGGGCATAATAACTTTTGGCCCCCTCTCCCGTTGAATGTGTCATCAAGTAATCGACATACTTTTGAATCATAAAACGGTCGATTTGGTCGGGCTTTATAATATCGGTAAACTTCGGGTAATATTCAGCTATGAATGTTTTGAACCGATTGAGACTGCCCTCAATCATCCGAACGTCTTTCTTGTCGTAGGCATCAAGGTATTTTTGGAAGTAATCCCAAAGATTGATTTTCTGTTTGATGGGATTGGGTTTTCCCATTTCTTCGTATCGTAGCGCTTTTTCTTTCTCTGCCCTGATTTCCAAACCCAACCCTAAGTTATCCTTATTCTGTTGCCGCTCTAACGGTGTACGTGGATTGGAAAACAGGTATAAGCCAAGAAACTCTTTCTTCCGATGGTGCTTGATTTTCAATTCTCCATTTTCATCCAACACTTTGTTGTAACCAAGGTAATGATTAACAAAGAATTGCTTTCCTTTGGTTGGATGTTATTTGCTGGGTATCGTACCGGCGCTGGGTACAAAAGCCTGATGATTTTTCATCAGGCTTTTTTTTTACTAGGAGAAAATCGAAAAGTCATAACTTTATTCAGAACAGACATTCTCATTTATCTTACTTTAATATGAGGATGGATTAATTATTATTCGGTAGCTTTGTCTAAACAAAAACACATAGTATAGCGTGACACATCAGCAAAAAACGAATATAATACGTAGAGAGATTATAGCGTCTTATCAGGCGTTAAAGGAGAAGTATCCTTTTTTGCGTTATCAAAACTTTATCGGATTTACTATTTTTTTAGTATGTCTGGTGATGAGTGGTGTGCTGGGGTGGTTGTGGTATGAAGGAACTTTACCGGCGTGGGGTTTGATAGTAGGTAATGCATTTCTTTTTGGTGTGTTGCACGAATTGGAGCATGACCTTATCCATTTTATCTATTTTAAAAATAATAAGATTGTGCACAATATCATGCTGTTGACGGTATGGCTTGTCCGACCTTTGACGTTGAATCCTTGGTTCCGCAGGGTATTACATTTCCATCACCATAAATTTTCGGGTACGTTACACGATGTAGAAGAACGTGGTGTTACCAATGGTGAAAAATGGAGCTTAAAGCGATTGCTTTTTACGCCGGATTTGGTGATAGGAAATATTTTGCGTGTATTCGGTCTTTTTAGGGATATAAAGAGAGAAGTAGATAAGGGTAATCTGAAGTTTCAAACCGCCAAAAAACTTAAGCTCAGCGGCGTATTCGGCCTTATTCCTTTTACTATTCTTTCACATGTGATACTATATGTATTCTTCACAAATATTCTTCTGAATTTTCTGCACGAAGCGTACGGATTTACGTGGGTATTTTCCGATAGTATTCAGTACATGTTAGAATGGTTAAATCCAGTTATCTATATTATTCTTCTGCCGAATCTGTTACGTCAATTTTGCCTGCACTTTATTACCTCGAATCTTCATTATTTTGGGGATGTAGAGCAGGGGAATGTTATTGAGCAGACTCAGGTGTTGAATGTGTGGTGGACTTTTCCGTTTCAGCTGTTTTGCTTCTTTTTCGGATGGACACATGCCATACATCACTTTGTGGTCAACGAGACTTTCTATTTACGTCATATAGCCCGAAAGAAGGCACATGAGATTATGCGCCAACATGGTGTTCGTTTTAATGATTTGGGTACCTTCAGACGGGCTAACCGATATCATGGTGCATAAGTAAGTTTATTTTCATTTTATTCGATTTGGTATATACAGAAAAAGCCTGTAGTGTATAGACATGCCCCAAAAAGTTAGACACTTATTTGGGGCATTTTTATGAGTAAAAAACAGAAGTATAATTTCAATTTTAAGTTACGTCTAGTAACCACTA